>NZ_JBHYPZ010000022.1:0-140442 GCF_042746485.1 Streptomyces sp. NPDC058751
GCCCCGCACCGAGGTGCGGGGCCGCCGACGGCCGTCCGGGGCGCGTGCCGCCTATCCGGCGTCCGTCTCCTCCAGCGCGGCCAGCACCGCGGGCACCGGGATGCGCCCGGAGGCGACCATCTGGGCGCCGCCGCGTCGCAGCGCGGCGGCGAAGGGCGCCGCCCAGACGTTCTCGTAGACCAGGATTCCGGCGGAGTTCCCGGGTTCCAGCGCCTTCCCGGCCTCCTCGATGTCGTCCTCGCCGAGCAGACCGGAGGACACGCCCTCGAACACGGCGAGGTCGAGCGCTCCGTCGCCGTCGAAGTCGGCGATCTCCATGCCGACCACGGATCCGTTCTCGTCCTTTCTCACGAACAAGAGGTCGAGAATCCGAATGAGGCCGCGGTCCACCAGATCGACCAGGATCGGAAGTCCCTCTCCGGTCATTCGGTTACCGGGAAACTCCACGACGATGTAGTCGATCGGTCCCATCTCGACGAATTCATCTTCGCTCACGGCTTCACCCCTGCGTGGTCATGGTTTTACCCTGCCCCTGGTCAGTGCCATTGCAGCACCGGACGGAAGCCGCCGCATTTCGGTACGACGCCCGCTCCGGCCCCCGACGGCGGGGCCGTTCGGGTGGTCCGGGCGGTTCGGCCGGCTCGGACATTTCGATCGGCTCGGACGGTTCGGCCGGTTCAGGCGGTGAGCTGGTAGATGCTCTTGCCGACCAGCCACAGCCCCAGGAACAGGCACAGCGACACCAGCGCCTGGTCCTGGTGCCCCTCGATCCACGCCCGCAGCCTCCCGAGCCGGACATGGGCCGTCCGTGGGGCGAAGGTCGCGTAGAGCTCCATCGTCAGCAGGCTGGAACTGGCCAGCAGGACGTAGCCCATCAGGGCCGCGTACGAGGCGGCGTGCCCGAGCTGGGCGTCCACGACGGTGGAGGCCCCGGCCGCGATCATCCCCCAGGGCTGGAGCAGCAGCGCCAGGCCGGCCGCCGTCCAGGGGGAGATCCGTTCGATCCGGGACATGAAGCCCGAGGACTTCGGCCGCTTGCCGAGGTTGCGCCGTCTGCGTTCCGCGTAGAGGACGAGTCCGACGCCGACGGCCAGTTTGACGGCCAGCGCGGCCGTGGACGGCGCGGACTTCGGGGCCGGCGGCTCGCCGCCGGTCATGAGCAGTACGGCGGCGATGATGGCGAGGAAGGAGGCCAGCCAGGTCAGGATGAAGGCGAGGCCCTTCCAGATCCCCCTGTCCGAGGAGAGCACCAGCACGAATCCCGTGATCGGCAGCGGGTCCAGGGCGATCGCCAGACCGATGAGGAGCAGGTCAAGGACCATCGCCGCCCCCGCGTGGTCTCGCGCGGCCGGGCACCGCGGTTTCGCGCATGCCCTCATCGTCACCTCCCCCGGGCACGTCCACAAATCCGGTGTCCCGCCGGGCACGTCGACACCGGGCGGCCTCCCGTACGGCGGGCATCCCCCGTGCGGCGGTCGTCGCGACCGGCGCCGTCGTGGCCCGGGCCCCGCCGGGCCGCCCGCCGCCCGGGACCCCCGATCGGCTCAACTCGCCGGACATACCGCCCGGAGCTACGTTGGTGATCCGGGCCGGACGCCCCTCCACGGGCGGGCCCGGACCACGATCCCAAGACGGTGGCCGGCGGAATCGACCGCCGGGCGCCATCACCGGTGCCCCGCGCGCCGGCGACCACATCGCGGAGCGTCTGCAATGACCCCCAAGCACTCGGCCGGCAGTCATCCCCCGCACCACACCCCGGCGGAGCGCGCCGCGCTCGGCAAGGCCGCCCGGTCCGCCGTGCCGCGCTCCAGCCACGCCGACTTCGCCCCCGCGCCGAAGCGGCCCGACCCGGTGGACATCGTGGAGGCGCAGTCCGCGACCCGGGTGCCGGAACTCGTGCCGATCCGCTACGGCAGGATGACCGAGTCGCCGTTCCGCTTCTACCGCGGGGCCGCCGCCGTCATGGCCGCGGACCTCGCCGGCACTCCCCGGTCCGGGATCAGGGCGCAGCTGTGCGGTGACGCGCACATGTTGAACTTCCGGCTGCTGGCCTCCCCGGAGCGCCGCATGATGTTCGACATCAACGACTTCGACGAGACGCTGCCCGGCCCCTGGGAGTGGGACGTCAAGCGGCTGTCCGCCAGCCTCGTCATCGCGGGCCGGGCGAACGGCTACAGCGGCAAGGAACGTGCCGACATCGTCCGTACGACGGTCCGGTCGTACCGCGAGTGGATGAGACGCTTCGCCGGGATGGGCAATCTCCCCGTCTGGTACACGCACTTCGACGAGGACTGGATACGGACGCACATCACCGAGGAGCTGGGCTCGCGGGGCCGCGAGCGCTGGAAGAGGACGACCGCCAAGGCGCGCGGCCGCGACAGCCTCCAGGCGTTCAACAAGCTCACGCACCTGGTCGACGGCGAGGCGCGGATCGCCGCGGACCCCCCGCTCGTCGTCCCACTGCAGGACCTGATGCCCGACATGGAACGCGGCGCCCTGGAGAAGCAGCTCCGCAAGCTGATCGGGAGCTACCGCCGGAGTCTGAACACGGACCGGCGGTTCCTGCTGGACCAGTACCGGTTCGCCGACGTGGCCCGCAAGGTGGTCGGGGTCGGCAGCGTGGGCACCCGTTGCTGGATCGTCCTCATGCTCGGCCGGAACGGCTCCGATCCGCTGCTGCTGCAGGCGAAGGAGGCGGACGAGTCGGTGCTGGCGCCCTACGCCGGCGCGAGCGAGTACCGGACGCAGGGCGAACGCGTGGTCGCCGGCCAGCGGCTGATGCAGGCCACCAGCGACATCTTCCTGGGCTGGGAGCGGGCCGAGGGCATCGACGGCCGCCGACGGGACTTCTACGTACGGCAGTTGCGGGACTGGAAGGGCATCGCGGAACCCGAGCTCATGGTGCCCTCCGGCATGCGCGCCTTCGGGGAGCTGTGCGGCGCCACGCTGGCCCGCGCGCACGCGAGGTCGGGCGACCGGATCGCCATCGCCTCCTATCTGGGCGGGGGTGACGTCTTCGACCGGGCGCTCGTCCCGTTCGCCGAGGCGTACGCGGACCAGAACGAGAGGGACCACCGGGCGCTCGTCGACGCCGTCCGCTCGGGACGCGTCAAGGCCGAGACGGCCTGACGCGCCGGACGGCCCAGGGCGAGCCCGCACGCTCCGCCAGGCCCGACGAGGAGGCCCGCATGGACCGCTATCCGCCCATCGCCGACCACGGTCTGGTCGGCGACCTGCAGACCGCGGCCCTGGTGTCGTCCCAGGGCGTGGTCGACTGGTTCGCGGCACCGCGCTTCGACTCCCCCAGCGTCTTCGCCTCGCTGCTGGACCACGACGGCGGCGGATACTTCCGTCTCGCGCCCGATCACCCCGAGGGGACCTGGCGGCAGCTCTACTACCCGGACACGGCCGTCGTGGTGACCCGGTTCATGTCCCCGGACGGCGTGGGCGAGGTCATCGACCACATGCCGGTCCTCACAGGCCACACGCCGTCCGACCGGCACAGTCTGGTGCGCGTCGTCCGCTCGGTGCGCGGCACCGTGCGCTTCGTCCTGGAGTGCCGGCCGCGGTTCGACTACGCGCGGGCGATCCACGAGCTCGAACTCACGTCCCGTACGGCGGTGTTCAGGTCCCCGGTCGCGAGCGCCCACCTCCAGGGCAACATCCCGCTCGAACGCGACGGCGAGGACGTCCGGGGTGGCATCACCCTGGAGAACGGGGAGTCGGCCGCCGTCGTGTTCACGGTGTGCGGGCCGGACGGCGAGGCCCCGCCGCCTCCCACGCCCGACGGGCTCACCGAGGAGCTGTGGAACAACGTCGACTTCTGGCAGAAGTGGGTGCGCACCTCGAACTACCGGGGCCACTGGACGGAGATGGTGCACCGCTCCGCGATCACCCTCAAGCTGCTGACCTACGCCCCGACCGGAGCGCCGGTCGCCGCCGCCACCATGGGGCTGCCCGAGCAGATCGGCGGTGAGCGCAACTGGGACTACCGCTACACGTGGGTGCGGGACGGATCGCTGTCGGTGCGGGCGCTGCTCGACCTCGGCTTCGTGGAGGAGGCCACCCACTTCACGCACTGGCTGGGCGACCGCCTCCGGGAACGCGACGGGCCGGACGACGAACCCCTCCAGATCATGTACCGGGTCGACGGCGACCCGCACCTGACCGAGGAGGTCCTGGCGCACTTCGAGGGCTACCGGGGGTCGTACCCGGTGCGCGCCGGCAACGGGGCTTCCGGCCAGCTGCAGCTCGACATCTACGGCGAGGCCCTCTACGCGCTGGCGGAGGGGCGCACGGTGGGCGAACAGGGCGGCTACCACGGCTGGAAGGCGCTGGCCGGCATCCTCGACTGGCTCGCGGACTCCTGGGACCGCCCGGACGAGGGCATCTGGGAGACCCGGGGCGGGCGCAAGGACTTCACCTACAGCCGGATCATGTGCTGGGCCGCCTTCGACCGGGGCCTGAAGCTCGCCGCGGAGTTCAGCCGGCCCGCCGACACCGTCCGCTGGACGAAGGCGCGGGACGAGATCCTCGAACAGGTCATGGAGCGCGGCTGGAACGAGACGCACCGCGCGATCGTCCAGCACTACGGCAGCGACGTCCTGGACGCCTCCCTGCTGCTGGCGCCCCGGGTCGGCTTCGTCTTCGCGCGGAGCCCCGGCTGGCTGAGCACGCTGGACGCCATGGAGCGCGTACTCGTCTCCGACAGTCTCGTCTACCGCTACGACCCCGAGGCGTCCCCGGACGGACTGCGCGGCGCCGAGGGCACGTTCAGCCTCTGCACGTTCCTGTACGTCGACGCGCTCGCCCGGGCCGGGCGGCTCCCCCAGGCCCGCTACACGTTCGAGAAGATGCTGACGTACGCCAACCACGTCGGCCTGTTCGCCGAGGAGATCGGCCCCAGCGGGGAGCAACTGGGCAACTTCCCGCAGGCCTTCACCCATCTCTCCCTCATCATGGCCGCGAAGACGCTCGACGAGGCGCTCGACCGGCAGCGTCCCTGAACGGCGGGATGTCGGGGCCCTGCGGAAGCAGTTCCACGGTCACGAAGGACACCACGGCGGCGAGCACGATCACCGGCACCGTTCCCGAGTTGCCCACCAGGAGCACGACCAGCACGACACAGCTCACCGGCAGCCTGAGCGCGGCGGCGGACGCGGCGGCCATGCCCGCCGCCATGGCCGACGCGACGCCGAACCCCGGGAGCGGTGCCAGCAGGACGCCCGTCGCGGCGCCGAGGAACAGCGCGGGAAACACCGGGCCGCCCCTCAAGGTGCCCAGGCACAACGAGTACGCGACGGACTTGAGCAGCACCAGGGCCACGAGGCTGCCCACCGACCACGCGTGCGGGTGGGCGGCGAGCTGGGACAGGGTGGTCTGGCCGGACAGGGCCACCTCGGACGGCGAACGCCCGGTGAGGACCGCGTAGAGCGCCGCGCAGCCGCCGGCGCCGAACGCGCACAGCACCGTGGTCCGCAGCGTGTGCGTGGTCACGGAGCGGGCCGCGTACCGGCCGCCCACGATCACCCAGTGGACGCCGACCCCGATGACGAGCGCCATGAGCACCGACCAGACCACGTCCCCGGTGTCCAGGGTCGAGGGCGCGGGGATCCCGATCCTGAGGCTGCCGGTCTGCAGTCCGGTCCAGTCGTCGAAGCCGGTGAACACGATGGCGCCGACCCCGCTGGCCAGCAGCGCGGGCAGCATCACGGCGAACAGCTGGGGGCCGCCCACCCCGGCGACCTCCATCAGCAGCACGGCGGCGATCAGGGGACTGCCGAAGATCGCCGAGATGGCGGAGGCGGCGCCCGCCGCACCGATCAGTGCCGTGCTCGCCCGGGTCGCGGGGGCCCGTACGAGATCCCTGAAGAGCAACGCCAGACCGCCGCCGAGCGCGATCAGCGGCGACTCGGGGCCGAGGACGGCTCCCAGCGGGAGGCTGGCCAGGGCGGCGAACGCGACGCCCGGCAGTGCGGATGTCGGCACCCCGCCGGCGTGCAGTCCCGAGGCCGGGATGTGCCCGCCCCGGCCCGGCAGCCACAGCACGATCAGACCGACCAGCACCCCTGCCAGCAGCATCGGGGGAAGCGGCCACCACCAGGGCGGGTCCGACCACCCGAGGTCGTGCGGCCACTGCTCCCACATCAGGTGTTCCAGCTCGTGGAGGAGCACCAGGAACCAGAACGCGGCGAACGAGACCGGGACACCGATCACGGCGCAGAACACCAGCGCTCGCCGGTAGGAGGGCTGGAGCAGCATGTTCCTGAGCTGCTCGGCCTCCGTGGGCTGGTTGTCCGGCGGGGGGCCGACCTCGGCGGACCGGTCACCCGGAGCGGGTCCGGGCTCCTCGGACTTCGGCTCGGTGATGGGTCTTCTCCTACGTCCGCTCGGAGGAATGCTGCCGTACGGCCACCACGGGACGGCCGTACGCGACCGCCGCGGGACGGCAGGGTGATGACCGTGCGACGGCCGGGGGACCGTGCCGCCGGGGCGCGAGCGTACCCACGGGATCCGCCGTTCCCGCGCGGCTCGCGGTCCCGGCCCCGAAAACCCTCCGGGTGGACGCCCGGCCCGCACCCTCATGGCCCACACGGGCTCCCCCGGCGGCCGGAGGGGGCCGGAGGGGGCCGGTCTCGATGAGGCGGAGCAGGGTCCACACCACTCCGTAGCAGTCGTCCGGCCCGAAGCAGTCCGCCCGCGCCCGCGCCTCCTCCCCCTGTCACGGGGCGGGAGACGACGTCCAACTGCCGGCACCGTCTGTCAGTACTCTTCTTCGCTGCCGTCCCGCTCTTCTTCGCTGCCGTCCCGATCGGGGAATGGACCGCGTGAAGAACACGGGCTGCGGCCGATCACCGCTTCAGGAGTTCGATCCTGCTTCTGCGACCCCAGCGTCTTGCTGCCGTGCGTCGTATGGCCACGGTCCAGGAGGTACGCCGATGTCTGAGGTTGTTGATGTCATCGATGGATGTCAGGTAGTGGTTCGATGACCGTGGCCGATGCACGCTCGTCGGCCGCTTCGGCACCCCCTTGCTGCCCTGATGCCCCGGCCTGCGAGAGTGGCCTTGTGCTACTGGATCCTGAAAACACTCTGTTCGTCCGTGGCGCCACGCCCGTGCTTCTGCTGGCTGACGCGCCTGTCCACGATGCCCTGCCGCTCCTGACCGCGCCGGACGGAGCGATTCCCTTGTGCGAGGGCTGGAACATCGTTCCCCGACTCACCCTGTGTGTCGTAGACGGACCTGGGGACCACGGGCTCATCGTCCCCGCTCTCGCTGCGCCGGTGGTCGGCGGAGCCGATGACAGCACGGCATCGAGCGGCATGGGCGACTGGTGCGCGGATGCCGAGCACGCCGGCGGAGCAGTCGTTCTGTCTTTGGACCGCCTGCCTGAGACATTCGACTGGTCTGCCCTGCTGTCCTCGGGAACTGCCCGCGGCGGCTTCATGCCTGCGCTGGCCTGACCGTAAGAGCGACGGACTCGCAAAGCGAGTGTTACGCATGCTGGCTTTGCGAGCCTTGAACTCCGGACCTCTTCGTCCCGAAGCAACTTGGGTGGGGGCGCTGCCTTGGGCTGAAGTGCCCTCCACCTGTTCCGACGGTCCGTAGACGTCCGTGCTTGTTCGCCGCTGTTCGTCGGCGTTGTCACGCAGTTAGACACTCACCCCGCGCCTCTGCATCACCTCTTATGTCGCCTGCTCGCCTTCTTCTTCTGTTCGGCTTGGCCACGCTTCGTCCAGTCCCCTTGGTGGCGGTAGCAGCGCGACGTGCCCTTCATGGTCTTGTTCTGACAACGTCTCCCGGCCGCCGTCGGCCAACCGCACTTACCTTGCCTCCACTCGCCCACCGTCCACCCCCGGTGGTTCGGCTTCAAGGTCGGCATACAGCGTGCGTCGCCGTGCAGCCATCGGGTAGGGCGCACGGCCGGCGCAACAAGCGCGTCATGCGCACACGTGTTGGGACAGGCAGCACCGTCTCACGTGCACTCTTTCCAACTGTGTTGATGGGGTCTTGGGCCGCGTTCGGGGACGTTCACCTGCGTTCATGCGCGGCTGGTCGGCTTGAGGGAGTGGGCTTGTGGTCTCGTCTGAACGTCCGTGAACGGTGGTGAATGAGACGGAAACTGAGACCGTGGCGATTGGCCGGTCGCGTGCTCCTGCCCAGGTGAGCGCTCAGAGATGGCTCGCCAACGCGGTCTCGGCTTCGGCACGGGTTGGGGGCGAGGCGTGCCGCCGAAGGTGCGTCCGGGTTGTCCTGTGCCACTGGATCTTGACCGTTTGCCATCGGACTTTGACGGACGCGAGTTTGTGTCATCGGAGTTTGATCACCGCAGGTCAGCGACTCAGCGCACCGAAGGTACATTGAGTCGCTGACCTGCACTTATGTGCGGTTCCTCGTAAACGTTTAGGTCAGAGCCTTGCGATCGTCATGCAGGCTGCTCGATTTGTGGGGACGGGGGGTCAGGAAGGCTTGACCGCCGAGACCGGGGTGACGGTCACCTTGTTGTCGCACTCGGCCCACCACCCGTCGTTCAGGGCGACCTGGTGCTTCCCGGAGTGCGGCAGCCCGATGACCATCGTCGGATACGCCGCCGGGGTCTTGCCCGACACGCAGTAGCCGTCGCCCTCCCCCTGGACCTGGACGAAGGTCAGCTTCACCCACGCCTTGCCGTGCGGCCGGACCGTCACGGTGGCCGCCCTGCCGGTGGGGGTGACCTTGAGCGGGGTGTTGTGGGTGGGGGAGCCGTTGCCGGCGCCCGCGACCGTCGGATGGCCCTTCAGGACGCACGTCTTCCGGGAGACGTTGGTGAACTGCACGACCGCCGCCCCGGTCCCGGTCCCGACGGGCGGGTGGGCGGCCTGCCGGGCGCTGACCTGGAGGGCGGAGGCCGGGCAGGCGGGCGGCGGGGTAGAGGTGGTGGTGCTCGCCGCCATGGCGGTGCCGGGCAGGATGCCGGTCACCGCCGCCGCGACGGCCGTGACCGCCGTCGTCGCCAGAGCCGCCCTGCGAATGCCGTTGCTGTGACGCATGTTGTCGTCCCCCTGAGTCGTCTCGTCCGCGGGTTTCGGTCGTCGGTTGTTGCCCCGCGGTACGCGTGGTCGTGGTGCGTGAGTGCAGATAGGCGGGAGAGCGGCAGGGTTCCGTGCGGCGACTACTTGTGACGGAACGGTGACGACAGGCTGCACCCGTGCAGATGGCCGTTGCTGACACACCGAAGGCAACACGCCTTGGACAAAAGGGCGATGCGGCCACTCGATGTGCACCCGTCACGCTCTCAGCTTGGGAAGCTGCGCTCCTTTGCGGGAGGTTCAGGCGCCGAGCTGGGCGAATGTGACGCGGTCGGTCCAAGGGTTGTCCTCCACGCCCAGGCGTGCTGCGACGACGTCGTCGAGGAAGTGCGCCTGAGCGGTCTCGACCGTCTCGTTGGGCCACCACAGCGAGTCGCACTCAGTGCACAACAAGAAGGAGGCCCCATCGGCTTTGAAGCGGTATCGATGGACCCAGTCCTGCTCACAACGTGGACAGACGCGCTTCACTGACATGCTCAGAAGGTACCTCGGGATGAAGCGCACGCCTTCTACTGACTTTCAAAGCGTGGTGTCGTAAGGGCTGACGCCTCATGATTCCTGCGATATGCCGACCGCATGAGGTATGCGCAAGGGGGCGGACTGACCGACGAACGGCGGGCCTTCCGCGAGAAGTTGAGGATCGAGGCGGCCGAGCGGTTCGCCCGGGGCGACGAAAACCCGGTCATCGCGCACGACCTGCGGGTCAGCGTCCGGTCGGTTCAGCGGTGGCGCAGAGCCTGGTCGCAGAACGGGCCCCGGGCCCTGGCCTCCAAGGGCCCGGCATCGCTGCCACTGCTCAGTGAGCCTTTGCCAACCTGGCTGACAGCGGCGTGAGTTGGTGTGGGGCCGCGTGCGGGAAGAGGTGAAGCTCCTGGTAGATGGGTTGTCGACCAAGATCAACCTGTCCGCCCGGAGCTTCATGTGCTTGTCTACCCATCGGGGATCGATCTGTCCAGCTCGGCCCTTCGGTTCCTGTCCCGCCTGCTGGCTGCCCGGCGCCGTGAACTCGGTACGCGGTGGCGTCGGCTTCCGGCGGACCGCCAAGCCCTGCTGGTCCTGGCCCACCTGCGGTGCGGACACACCTACGCGCAGCTCGCGGCCGGTTTCGGCGTCGGGACCAGCACGGTCCACCGGTATGTGGCCGAGGCAGTCGAGGTCCTGGCCGCTCTCGCGCCTGACCTCGCCACGGCCGTCCGGACAGCAGCGCGCAAGGCGTTCGTGATCCTCGACGGGACGCTGCTGCCGATCGACTGGGGGCACCTCCCGGCCGAAGGCTGGGGGACATCGCCGCCGACCGCCCGTACTACTCCGGAAAACACAAGAAGCACGGGATGAACGTGCAGGTCATCGCCGATCCGTTCGGGCGTCTGCTGTGGGCCTCGGCCGCCCTGCCCGGCGCGGTGCACGACATCCGCGCCGCCCGCGCCCACGGCATCATCGACGCCCTGGCCCAGGCGGACATCCTCTGCTGGGCCGACAAGGCGTATCAGGGAGTCGGCGGTACGGTGCGGGTTCCCTACCGTGGCCGCTGGGAGAAGCTGTCCGCAGGTCAGCAGGCCGTCAACAGCTCTCACGCCAAGATCCGCGCGCTCGGCGAACAGGCCATGGCCACCCTCAAGACCTGGCGACTCCTGCGCAAACTCCGATGCAGCACCACCCGCATCACCGCCATCGTCCGGGCAGTCCTCGCGCTCCACCTGACCACATCGGTCTGAGACCGGAAAACCCTGGGTGCCGGGTCCGTTCTTGACCGGCGGGGCGCGGCGAAAACCTGTTGAGCCGGGCTGCCCGTCTCGGGCAGGATCCGCGCCCGTGGATACCTACCTGGAGACCGAGCGGCTGACGCTGCGTCATGTCACCGTCGAGGACGCGGACTTGCTGATCGAGCTGAACAGCGACCCCGAGGTGATGCGCTACCTTCCCCCCGGCGAGGCGGAGAGGCCTGCCGCGGAGATGCGCGAGCTCGTCATGCCGGCCATCGTCGCGGAGTGCCGGCGGTGGCAGGGTGAGCTCGGTCTGTTCGCCGTGCACGAGAAGGACGGCGGCGCGTTCATCGGCTGGTTCTCGCTGTGGCCCGAGAGCGAAGGGCCGCGCGAGGATGCCGAGCTGGGCTACCGTCTGCGCAAGGCGGCCTGGGGCAGGGGCTACGCCACCGAGGGCTCGCTGGCGCTGCTGCACAAGGGGTTCACCGAGCTCGGCATGCGCTCGGTCTGGGCCGAGACGCTGGCCGTGAACAGCCGCTCCCGCCGCGTCATGGAGAAGGCCGGCCTGACGCTCACGGGCGAGATCCCGGTTCCGGAGGACATGCGGGTGATCGATGGTGCGGACCAGGGGGGAGTGCGCTACGGGATCACCCGGGAGCAGTGGCAGCAGCGCTGACCTGGAGCTCGAAGTCCCTTGCCGGTTCGTCCCGGGGGATGCGCAGCGGTCCGGGCTCCGCGCGGTCCCCGGACGGCACGTCGGTGGTGTGCTGGAACCACGCCGTCGCGAGTGCGGAGCGGTACGGCTCGGGGCTGCTGTCGGGGCCGATCGCCCTGGAGCGGAAGTGCCCGATGCTACGGACCGACGGCAGGATCCCTACCGGCCCGAAGCTGTCCACAGGCAGGTTGGAAAACCCTCAGTGACGAACTGTTCGCAGCGCTCGAGCGGGAGCTGGCCAAGGGGCCGGTGGTGCACTGCTGGCCGGACCAGACCTGGACCCTGTCGCGGATCAAGACGCTGATCGGACGCCGGTTCCACAAGAGCTACACCGTGCAAGGGGTGGCCGCCCTGCTCAAGCGGCACGGCTGGAGCTGCCAGGTCCCCGCCCGGCGGGCTATCGAGCGGGACGAAACCGCAGTGGCCGGCTGGGTGAAGGAGACCTGGCTCCACGTGGAAGGACCGTGGCGGCGCTCGACGCCTGGCTCGTCTTCGAGGACGAGGCCGGATTCTCGATGACGCCGCCACACGCCCGCACCTGGTCCCGCCGCGGACACACCCCCGTGATCCGCGTCCGGGGCCGCTCCCGCCGCCGCTTGTCGGTGGCCGCCCTGGCCTGCTACAAGGCCGGTCAACCCTCGCGGCTGATCTACCGGCCCTGCCCGGACACCCGGCCCGACGGGCGCAAGAGCTTCTCCTGGAAGGACTACCGCTACCTGATCCAGACCGCCCACCAGCAGCTCGGCGGCCCCATCGTGCTGGTCTGGGACTGTGAGGATGAGGTGTCCCGTTCGGGACCGCGGCTTGACCCGGTCTGGGACTGACCACTGTGTCTGGAGTATTGATTTGTCGGCCGTGGTCCTGAACGGGTTTGCCGGCACCGGGTCGGCGGATGTGTCCCGATAGGGGCTTCGCGGCCAGCGCCTTCACAGTCTTGACCACTCGTCCGGCCCGGTGCCAGTCCTCCGCCATCGGCTCGGACGAGGAGAGACATGACGACCCTGAGCAAGTTGCAGGATGAGAGCGCAGAGAACCTGTCAGCCGGGAGACCGGAGGTTGTCCTGGGTGTCGATACCCACAAAGACGTGCACGTCGCGGCGGTGGTCACCCAGTTGGGAGCATTGCTGGGAACGTGCCCCTTCCAGGCCACCGCAGCCGGTTACCGTGAACTGCTGGACTGGGCTCGTTCCTTCGGCGCAGTTTGCCGAGCCGGCGTGGAAGGCACTGGTTCCTACGGCGCGGCCTTGTGTCGTTACCTTGACGCCGAGAACCTGCGGGTGATCGAGGTCAACCGGCCAGACCGTGCCGCGCGCCGCCGGTCGGGCAAGAGCGACGCGGTTGACGCGGAGGCAGCCGCCCGTGCTGTTCTGGGAGGCCGGGCCACGGCCAGCCCCAAGCACACTGGTGGGACGGTGGAGGACCTACGCGTGTCCAAGACCGTCAAAGACTCCGCCGTCAGGGCCCGCACCCAGGCGATCAACCAGCTCAAGGCGATTCTGGTGAGCGCCGACCCGGAACTGCGAGAGTCCCTGGCGCAATTGAGTAACGTCGCACTCTTCGATGCGTGCGCCCGCCTTGATCCAGAGACCACCGCCGTCCATCAAGCTCTGAACCTGCTCGCCGTGCGGATCCAGCAACTGTCCGACCAGGTCAACGCCCTCACCCGACGCATCACCGCCGCCATCAAAGATCACAATCCCGCGCTCCTACAGATTCAGGGCGTGGGACCCGACAGCGCGGCCGCACTCTTGGTCGCGGCCGGTGAAAACCACGACCGCCTGGGCAACGAGGCCTCCTTCGCGGCCCTCTGCGGCGTCAACCCCGTCGAGCACTCCTCGGGAAAGAGCAAACACCGACGCCTAAACCGAGGCGGCAATCGGCAAGCCAACGCCGCTCTCTATCGCATCGTGCTCACACGCCTCCGCTGGGACGAACGAACACGGGTCTACCTGGAACGACGCACAGCCGAAGGCAAGACCAAAAGAGAAGTCATCCGCTGCCTCAAACGCTACGTGGCCCGCGAACTCTTCCGGTGCATCAGCGCATCGCCCCTCCCCGGAACAGTGATACGCGCAGGTTGACAGACCATAGGGGCATCAACCTGAACACCCACCTGACAGCCGGCATGCGCCGCTACATCGCCGCACGGGACTGGCTCACCGTTTTCCAACTGCCGCCTTACGCACCCGACCTCAACCCGGTCGAGGGCATCTGGTCCGTCCTGCGACGCACCACCACGGCCAACCGCGCCTTCGCCGACCCGATGATTTGATCACCGCCGTCCGACGCGGCCTACGCCAGCTCCAGTACCGCCCCGACGTCCTCGACGGCTGCCTCACCGGCACCGGCCTCCGGCGCCAGCCACCATGACGACATCACGCCCTCAATACCGTGGTCGGCGAGCGCTTTTGGGACTCAGACGTGTTGCATCCAGATGTTGGGCTCTACGTAGGTGCCTAGGTCAGCGGAACGGTCGAGCTGTAGCAAGCTCAGCCCTTCAGGGATGACGTAGCCACCCGTTTCGGGAAACACCATGCCGGTCCAACGCTCCCACTCAGCAATCGTGCCGGTCATGGTCTGCGACTCGGGAGCCGCTGCGAGAATGTGGGCGCCCAGACGCTGATGCGTCCGAATCCATGGATCCAGGGCCATACCGTCCTCACGGGTCCACCTCATGAAGGCATCGATGGACGTCAGCGGATAGCGGGCTTTCAACGTCGGGCGCACCGGCGCTATAACGCGCGGCCATCCTGCATCCTCGGCGAGCTGGCGCAGCGCCTTGAGTGTCTCCCCGGCCAGGCCACGTCCCTTGCGCGACGGGGTGACGATTGCCCCGCAGATCACCAGGGTGTCGGGTTCGATGCCTTGTTCTCGGCCCTCCACGGCGCGAATCGTGGCCTGGGTGTAGCCAGTGGGGAGTGTCTCCGTTCGCCCGTCCCATCGGATCGGGATACCCCAGCCGGCCGCGACAGGCACACCGTGGTCGTCCACCAACATGAGATCAAGGTCGGCGAACCACTCCCTGATCCTGCCGATGTACTGCTTGGCCAGCCGATCGGCTGAGATGAACGCCGGGAAGCCCTCACTGAAGAGCTCCTGCATCTGCTCATCAGGCCATGTGCGTGCGTCTGTTCGCTCAACAGTCAAGGTCATCGGCCCTTTCTAGCGCACCGACCACAGCCAGAGCGATCGAGTTCCTACTGCCTGGGTTGGAACAGACCGCCGAGATCACGCCCCGCAGACCCCTCACGACACCACGCTTTGAAGGTCAGTAACTGTGGTGGTGGGGTCACGGCTCTCGTGAAGGGGCGTTCACCTGCGCGTTCAAGGGCGGCTGGTCGCTTGAGTGGGTTGGCCTCTTGGCTCCCTGCCGGGTACGAGCGTCGGACTCCGGCGCAGGGGCGGTCCACGGTCCCGAGAACCGTCGTGGCGCGAGTCACCGTGGGTTCAGGTCCCGCACCCGCCGCAGGCGAACGTCGTCCGGTCTCACGTCTTCGTGAGGTTGCAACCGGTACCCAGGTACAGGTTTACCGTCGGAGGTGTCCCCACCTGCGGGGTGTGGAAGACGGGAGTGACGCGATGAACGATCTGGCATGGGTTCCGCAGTCCTGCACGCTGCCCACCGAGGAGCGGCCCTTGCGGGTCGCGGAGTGGGATGCGCTGTTCTCCGAGCGCCTGAGGTCCCTGTCCCGCCCCGAGCCTCTTCGTCTGCGTCTCGATCTGGCGGGCGGGCCCGGCGTCGAGGAGCGGGTCCGGGACCTGGTGGAACGCGAGAGCGGCTGCTGCTCGTTCTTCGCTTTCACGATCACCCCCGGCGAGGACCTGGTCCAACTGGTGATCGCAGTCGACCAGCCGCACGCTGGGATGCTGGACGCCATCGCCGCCCGTACCGCTGCCGCTGGGGAGCAGGGATGAGCACGGGACTGCGCAGCGGTCAGGTCGCCCAGGCGGCAGGTGTGAACGTCCAGACCCTGCGCTACTACGAGCGGCGGGGCCTGCTCGCCGAGCCGCAACGCAGCAACGGCGGTCACCGCCTCTACGGCGAGGACGCGGTCACCGCGCTGCGGGTGATCAAGGCGGCCCAACGGCTCGGGTTCACCCTGGATGAGGTCGCCGAGCTGCTGGAGGCCGGCCGCCACCGCCACGGTCGCCCGGTGGCGGGACTGCAGGAGCGCGCCGCGGCCAAACTCGCCGAGGTCGACGCGAAGATCGCCGACCTGACCACCATCCGCACCGCCCTGGTCGCCGCGGTCGAGGCGGGCTGCGACGACCTGACCCTCTGCGCCTCCAGCTCATGCTGCCCCATTCCCTTCACCGACCTCGCCGAGGAGAACCGCCATGCCGGACCCTGCTGCTGACTCCCGCCCTCACAAGGCATCCACGGCGCTCGGGGGCCTGGCCGCTCTGGCCTGTGTGGCCTGCTGTGCGCTGCCCGTCCTGATCACGGCCGGGGTCGTCGGTGCGGGTGCCGGAGCAATCGTGGGCCGGCTGCCCGCCATCGCCGTCGTCCTGGCCGTCCTCGCCGCCGGAACGTGGTGGCTCGGACAGCGCCGCCGCTCCTGCTCCTGCTCGGCGAAGAGTTCAGGTGAGGGCGCATGCGGCTGCAAGGGCTCCGACGACCCGCTGAAGATCACAGGAGCGGGCCGCCGGTAGGGTCCGCCGGTATGACCGTCGCTCGTTCCATCGCCCTGTTCGCCGTCGCCGCCCTCTTCGAGATCGGCGGTGCCTGGCTGGTGTGGCAGGGCATCCGCGAGCACAAGGGCTGGGCCTGGATCGGCGCCGGCGTCATCGCCCTCGGTCTCTACGGGGTGGTGGCGACCTTGCAGTCCGACGACAACTTCGGCCGCATCCTCGCCGCGTACGGCGGAATCTTCGTCGCCGGGTCGATCGCCTGGGGCATGGTCGCCGACGGATACCGCCCCGACCGCTACGACGTCATCGGCGCGCTGATCTGCCTCGCCGGAATGGCTGTGATCATGTACGCCCCGCGCAGCCACTGACCGCGCCGGCCCCAGCCGAAGAGGAACACCGTCCCCGCCGCGGGAACGGCCCCGCCCGTTCGGCACACACAAGCGGACCACAGGAGCGGGTGGCACTACGCCTTCCGTGGAATGCCGGATCGCGCGAGACTGCACCATGGCATTCTCGGGACAGCCGTCGCCGTCATTGTCACGGGGACCGGCCGCTACCCTCAGCGGGCACGGCAGAGCGGTGAACTCGGTGGCCTTCAGCTCGGACGGACGGCTGCTGGCCTCCGGAAGCACCGACAGGACCGTGGTCCTCTGGAACGTCACGGACCTGGCGAACCCGACCCGGGCCGCCGCTCTCAACGGCCATCGCAGAGCGGTGAACGCGGTGGCCTTCAGCCCGGACGGACGGCTGCTGGCGTCCGGGAGCACCGACTGGAGCGTGGTCCTCTGGGACGTCACGGACCTGGCGAACCCGACCAGGGCGGCGGTCCTCGTCCATGAGCGCCCCGGCTGGCTGTTTCGCGACGGCTGGCGGCAAGGCGGTGTCCACGCGGTGGCGTTCGGCCCGGACGGACGGTTCATCGCCTGCGCCGCCGACCGCGCCGTGATCGTCTGGGACATCTCCGACCCGGCACGGCCGAACCGGTGCGCCCGTGTCACCCACCATCGGTATGTCTGGCGGTCAGGTCCCGTCATATCGGTGATGTTCAGTCCTGACGGGCGGTTACTGGCCTCGGGTTCCGACGGCGACAAGAACATCGGGGTCCTGTGGGACGTCAGCGATCCGACGCGTCCGGTCCTGACCGCTGTCGTCCGTCCACAGGTCCGCGATTGGTCCCAGTCGTTGTCCTCGGGCGGGGCGCCGGCCGTCCATTCGGTGGGATTCGGTCATGGCGGACGGCTGCTGGCAACCGGCAGCGGGGATCTGGGCGTCGTCTCCGGCACCTACGGGTCGTGGCGGCAAGGAGCCGTCACGGTGTGGGACATCATCGACCCGGCGCATCCCGTGAAGAGGGGCACAGGCACCCTCCCTCTGGCCGGTCTCGGGGACACGGGGCAGATGTACGCGGTG
Source organism: Streptomyces sp. NPDC058751 (assembly GCF_042746485.1). NCBI lineage: Bacteria > Bacillati > Actinomycetota > Actinomycetes > Kitasatosporales > Streptomycetaceae > Streptomyces > Streptomyces sp. NPDC058751. Next base: position 17,528 of record NZ_JBHYPZ010000022.1, read on the forward strand.
GCGTTCAGTCCGGACGGACGGCTGCTGGCCTCCGGGTGCGAGAACGCGGCCGTGACCCTGTGGGACGTCACCGACCCCGCGCATCTGACCCCGGCCACTCATCTCACCGGTCATCGCAAGGCCGTACAGGGTCTGGCGTTCAGCCCGGACGGACGGCTGCTCGCCGGCTGCGGCGCCGACAAAACGGTGCTGCTGTGGGAAACGGGCTGAGGGTGCCCGCCGTCTCCCCTACGAGCCGCCGCCCCGCAAGCCGGCCGGCGGCACGTCGGTCCTGGTGCCGTGCGCGGTGACGAACGACCGCGCCCGACGCGTCGGTCCATCAGGTACGGCATCGCCGAGACGTCGCTCCACGTGCCGGACGCCACTCGGCCCGCACGGGCGACTGCCTGCCGCCTGCGTGCTCCGTCGTGCGGGGCGACGGTCGAAAATCGGTGGCCACAGGACCTGGCCGAGACCACGCTGTACGCCATGGAAGAACCGCACCGCAGGATCCGCGCACTCCACACGGACTCCACCATTACCGTCTACCAGGCGTACCGCCCGGAGATCGGCGGCCCCGCCGCCCGCAAGGGCCGTTTCCCCGCCGCGTGGAAGCCCGACCGCATGACGTGGATCAAGCCCAGTTTCCTGTGGATGATGTACCGCTGCGGCTGGGGCGCGAAGGAGGGGCAGGAGACCGTCCTGGCCGTCGAGATCACCCGGGACGGCTTCGACTGGGCACTGCGCCACTCCTGTCTGTCGCACTACGTCCGCGGACTGCACCCCGACCGCGACACCTGGCAGCGTGACCTCAAGCGCGCACCGGCCCGCGTCCAGTGGGACCCCGAACGGGATCTGCACCTGCGCCCCCTGCCGCACCGCTCGCTGCAACTGGGGCTCGCGGGCGAGGCGTCGGCGCGTTACGCGAACGAGTGGATCGTGTCCATCCGCGACGTGACCCCGCTCGCCCACGAGATCCACGCACTCGTCAGGGACGGCGAACTGGACGCGGCCACCCGACTGCTCCCCCAGGAACAGGCATACCCCGCCGGCGACGAGCTCTTGGCCCACCTGAGTTCCTGACCGGCAACAGGAGCACAACCGCCGGCACCACCCACGGGCCACATGGCGGCAAAGGTCCGTGAGCGCCGTAGCCTGAACCCGCCGACGGATCGGTCCGGAAGGGGACCGCCTCGTGCGGGTGTCCCCGGGACTGGCTCGGATCACTGGCCCAGACGGCGACACCAGGCCCGTGGCCGCCGAAGCCGGCACCAGCGCCAGGCCCTCCGAAAGCGACCTTCCCGGTCACGGCACCAGGTGTCCCCGTCGTCGGTCGTGAGCGACATGGACGTGAAGGAGTGCGGATGGGCGTGATGGGGGTCTGGGTGGTCGGCGTCGTGGCAGGTGATGTCGTCGGGGAAGCGCGTCGCCGATTCCCCGAGGCCGCGGACGCTCACGGTACGTGGCCGGAGTCATCCGCCGGCTTGGGCTTCGAGCCCGCGGGGTTCTTCGACGGGGCGCTCGAACGGCCGTCGCGCACCGACGAAATCGTCCGCTTCGCCGACGCGGTGGACAGGGCCCGGAACGACAAGGCCGAGGTGGACGAGTTCCAGGACTACCTGCTTCACACAGTCCCGCAGCAAGAGGGCGAAGGCTTGTTCTGCGCCGGCGTGCCCAGGGGCGACGGCGCGGCGGCACTCATGTGGGGGCTCGGCCTCGACACGGCGCTCCGGCTCCCGGGCTGCTGTGGGCAGTTCTTGCTCGATACCGCCCAGGTACGGGCCGTGCTCCCCGCGGCCGAGCAGGCACTCGTCCTCTCCCCGCCCCGTCGGGCACATGTGGCCGCCCGGATACGGCTGTGGCTGGACGAGATGGCGGACGACCCGAACCGCGACGTCGACGAGCTGATCGACGGCCCGCTTCGGGTGTTGCGCCACGCGGCGCACGCGGGAGCTGGCGCGGTCGGGCTCACCCTTTGGTACTGACAGGAACTCACGGGCGCGGCAGCCCCTGCCACCAGGATCACGACCTGCGGCTGGAACACCAGGGCGACGCGACCGCCTGCCCGCCCACCGCCGCGCCGGGATCAGCGGATCCAGGTCTGTCGACGCGGCACGGTGACTCATGTCGAGCCGTGTTCACGGACCTTTGCGTCGTCGACGCCGGAGGGTCCGACTTCGGCGTCGTCGTGACCGCGTAGGAGTTTCAGGCGAAGCCGTCGAGGAATCCCGAGAGCGCGGTGTGCAGAATCCCAGGTTGTTCCAGATGCAGGTCGTGGCCGGTGCCGGGGATGCTCATGGCTACGGTGGCGGGTCGCTGCCGGAGCATTTCGTCGGCTTCCTGGGCGGGGATGAAGGTGGATTGGGCCAGGACTACCAGGGTGGGGCACGCGACCTGCCTCCACTCGTGCCAGAAGGAACGCCGGGCGTTCTCCGCCAGCGAGCGGACCATCACGTCCCGGTCGAAGCGGGGCCACCATCCACCGTCGCGTTCTTCCAGTCCGGCCGCCCAGCCCGCACCGACCGGTCCGCCGCCGAGGAACGCGGCTGCCGCTTCGCGTGAGGGAAACGGTGTCGGCCACGAGCCGAGCCATTCGCCGAGGTCCCCGGGGCCGTTCGGGTTCGGACCACCGGAGCCGGCCTCGATGAGTACGAGCGCGCGGACGAGTCCGGGATGCGCGGCGGCGGTGAGCATGGCCGTGTGCCCGCCCAGCGACTGGCCGACCAGGACGGGCCGCTGCAGCGCCAGATGATCGGCAACGGCGATGACATCCGCGACGTAGGCGGCGCGGGAGACATCCCGAGGGTGGCGCTCGCTGGCGCCGTGCCCGCGTTGGTCGACCGCGACGATTCGATATCTGGAGCTCAACCTCCGTGCCAGCACGTCCCATTCACCCGAATGACCGGCCAGGCCGTGCAGCAGCACGATGGGCTGTCCAGGACCGCCCCAGTCCCGGCAGGCAAGCCGGACGCCGTCTCGCACCACCACGCGTTCAGACCATGCCACGTCGCCCTCCAGGGAATCGGCCGACCTTGATCATGTCGCAACCGCAGCCGCAGGACGGGAGGGGTCCGTGAGCGCGGCATGACGATCCGAGTCAAGCCGCGTTCACAGACCTTTGCGGCCGACACGCCTCGCGGGGTCAACGCCGTGAAGGGCGACCACGTGGGCACCGCAGGCCGGTACGGCCTGGAGGCTTCATGTGGCCGGTCCGAACGCTGTCATGCGGAAGCCACCACCTCGCCGGCCATGACCTGGGGAGGGTTGGGGAGCAGTGACGCAAGGTTGTCCCGCACGAAGTCCGCAGCCCTCGAGATCGATTCCTCGGCACCGGCCTGGTCCTGGAAGACGCTGGTCGAGACCATCACTCCGTCCCCGGCATCGATCCAGTAGTAGGCCACGAAGCCGGGGACCTGGCGCATGAGCGCCACGAACCCCTCGTTCACGAGACGTGCCGCCTCGGCCGAATCGGTCACCCCTTCGTACCGCCGGACTGCTGCGTACATCGCCAAGCTCCTCACGGCGTTCTGGTTCGTTCTCTGCTGAGACGTCGTACCCCTGCGACGCCTGCCTGCCTCATGAGGCGTCCGGCAGTCACCTGAAGAGCTGCCTCGGGTGATCCGAACGGCGGCCGCCGGCCCGGACCCACGGCCCTGCGCGCGTCTGCCACGAGACGGCATCGACGTGGAGTGGAGCAGCCTCGGGCGGTGACTGCCCTCAGCACGGAAGAGGCTGTGAACGCGGCATGACGATCCGAGTCAAGCCGCGTTCACAGACGGGGAAAGCCTCCAGGACCGCATGTGCCGACCCCGGTCCCTCGACCACGACCGGGGCGTCGGTGTCAGCGGTTGTCATGACGCCTCTTCGCTGTCGCCGACCGCGGGAGAGCAGACCGTGCTGGACGCAGATCCACGTCGTTGGTCATGCGGGCCGTCATGCCGCGTCGACGCTCAGGGCGTGTCGCGCTTCGCGGCCGACGGAGAGGGTGGTCGCTCGTCGCGGCTCTCCGAGGTGAAGGCGTCGCGGCGAGCGAGGGTCACCGACAGGGGCAGACCCAGCCGCCCGGCCGCGCGTCGCCGGACACGCACCTGTGCTCGGGTCCGGGGCCGGAAGGAGGGGAGCCGCGAGCAGCCGCAGCCAGGGCGGTGATCGTAGGTCAGCCCCTCCGCGAGCACGGTCGCGACGACGGACCATGCCTTGGTGTCGCGTCGCCGGGGCGCGGCGAAGTCGTAGCCGGCGAAGACGAGTTGTTCACGGCAGCCAGGACAGATGCGCTTCCGGATCGGCCACGCGCCGCCCTTGAAGGCGAGCCGGCACGCGACGCACACGTAGTGCCGAAAGGCGCCGTTGAACGCGTGGTAGCACATGATCCGGCAGGGTACGCATCGTCCGCGGGCGGGCCCAAGCGGATTCCTGATACCCGATCCGGCCGGTCAGCCGCCGGTCAGTCGCTGTGGCGGACGAGGGGTGTGGATGAGCGAACGGCGGGACAGCCCTTGGTTGCCGCGTCGTGGCCGGTGACCTCCCGGGCGAAGCAGCCGCAGGACTTCGGAGAGGTCCCGGCGCTGGGCGTAGTCCACGGCCGGGCTTGTCCACCCGTGCCCCACTCCAAGCCAAACAGAGCAGCGACTCTGTATGGTGGGATCTACAAACAGAGCAGTGATTCCTTTTGCCGGAGGGTGCAATGCCGCGACTCACCGACGCGCGCAAGGAACTTCGACGCGCCCAGATCACCGAGGCCGCCGTACGCTGCTTCAGCCGCAACGGCCTGGAGCGGACCTCGATCGCCGACATCACGGCCGAGTCCGGCCTCTCGAACGGCTCGATCTACGCCCACTACCGCAGCAAGGCCGACCTGGTCCAGGCCTCCGCCCACGCGGTGCTCGCCAAGCGCGCCGAAGCCCTCGGCGACTACGCCGCGAGCGACACCCCGCCCGGCCCCGACGAACTGCTCGCCCACCTGATCGCCGCGATCGACCCCGCCGAGGCCCGCGTCGGCGTGCAGACCTGGGCCGAGGCGACCACCAACCCGGCCATCCGCGGCATCGTCGTCGGCACGATCGACCGGATGCGCGCCATGGTGCACGACTGCGTCACGGCCCACCTGGTCAAGGTCGAGCACCTCGACCCGGCCGAGGTTCAGGAGCAGGTCACCCCGATCACCGACCGGGTGATGGCGCTCTACCTGGCCGAACTGCTGCGCACCGCCTTGCGATCACCGACCGAGGAGACAGCGTCATGACCACCTCGACCGCTTCGTTAGCCGCCCGCGCCGTTTTCCGGATCGGCTACGGCACCTTGCAGCTCGAGCGCCTGCACGACCGCCGCGGCGACGCCGTCGCGCTGCTGCGCCGCGCGGTCGAGCTGGGCGTCGACCACGTGGACACCGCCGAGTTCTACGGCTTCGGTTTCGCCAACGACGTGATCCGCGAGGCGCTGCGCCCCGAGGACGGCGTCCTGGTCGTCACGAAGGTCGGTGCCGATCCCGACCCGGGCGGGCCGCTGCCGCTGCGTCTGGCGCAGCGTCCCGAACAGTTGCGCGCCAGCGTCGAGGACAACCTGCGCAGCCTCGGCACCGACCAGCTCCCGGTGGTCAACCTGCGTCGTCTCGACTCCGGCCCCGGCCTGCGCCCTGACGGTGATCAAGTCGTCGACCTCGACGACCAGCTCGCGGTGATGACCGCCCTGCGCGACGAGGGGAAGATCGGCGCGATCGGCCTGAGCAGCGTCACCCTCGACGGCCTGCGCCGCGCCCTGCCCGCCGGCGTCGTCTGCGTCCAGAACGCCTACAGCGTCGTCTCCCGCGACGACGAGGACATGCTGCGGCTGTGCGTGGCCGAGGGCATCGCCTGGGTGCCGTTCTTCCCGCTGGGCGGGGCCTTCCCAGGCCTGCCCAAAGCAACCGACGAACCGGCGGTGCACACCGTGGCCGAGTCCCTGGGCGTCACACCCTCCCAGGTCGGCCTCGCCTGGCTGCTGCACCACGCCCCGAACGTGCTGCTCATCCCCGGCACCGCCGACGCCTCCCATCTGGAGGCCAACATCGCGGCCGGCGAGATCGCCCTCGACGCCGCGACCCTCGCCGCCCTCGACGCCATCGAGTCCCGCTCCAACGAAGTCCCCATCGGCTGACCGGAACCGACCGGGCCCGGCTCGCGGCCACGGCCCGGGCGCCCGGCCACGGCGCACAGCCCATATCCGCCAAGGACCCAAGGACCCAAGGACAGATCATGAAAGCCATCATCTACCGCGACAACGGCGGCCCCGAGGTTCTCCAGTTGGTCGACCGTGACCTGCCCGTGCCCGGCCCCGGCGAGGTCCGTGTCCGGGTCGCCGTGTCCGGAGTCAACCCGACCGACTGGCAAGCACGCTCAGGCGTCGCCCATGCCAAGCCGTTCGCCGAGTTCACCCCGCACCTGGACGGTGCCGGCGTGATCGACGCCGTGGGCGAGGGGGTCGAGCAGAGCCGGGCCGGTCAGCGGGTCTGGCTGTACATGGCCGCCGCCGGGCGGCCCACCGGCACCGCCGCCGAGTACACCGTCGTACCCGCCGAGCGGGCCGTGCCGCTGCCCGACGATGCCGGCTTCGACCTCGGTGCCTCACTCGGCGTCCCCGCGCTGACCGCTCATCGCGCGCTCACCGTCGCCGAGGACGGACCCGGCCGTCTCCGTCCCGGGGCGCTCGACGACCAGGTCGTGCTCGCCGCGGGCGGGGCCGGGGCGGTCGGGCACGCCGTGATCCAGCTCGCCCGCTGGGCCGGCGCCACCGTGATCAGCACGGTCAGCGGCCCGGAGAAGGCCCGGCTGGCCACAGCCGCCGGCGCCCATCACGTGATCAACTACCGCGAAGGCGACCCGGCCGCCGAGATCCGCAAGATCGCCCCGGACGGCGTCGACATCATCGCCGAGGTGGCGCTCGGCGCGAACCTCGCACTGGACCTGGCCGTGCTGCGGACGCGCGGCACGATCGCGACCTACGCCAACGACGGCGGCAAGCCGGTCGAACTGAACGTGCTGCAGAACATGGTGCTCAACGCACGCCTTCAGTTCCTGGTGCTCTACACGGCCGGTCCGGAGGCGCGCACCGCGGCCGTCGAGGACGTCGCCGCCGCGGTCCGCGACGGCGCCCTGCCGGTCGGCGAAGAACACGGCCTGCCACTCCTGCGCCTCCCGCTCGACCGCACCGCCGACGCACACCGGGCGGTGGAAAGCGGAGCGGTCGGCAAGGTCCTGGTGGACATCACGTGCTGACTCATGGCCGGCCGCCGTGCCGACATCTGCGCGTAGCCGCGATCGGCACGCCGCAGCTCCCCCAGCCGCAGGCTCGCCGCGAAGATCCGACCCCGGACCGGCGTCGGCGGGTTCCGACCGAAACCCCGCCGTCGCCTCCCGGACAGCCTGCCTGGCTCACGTCCCCGACATGCCGGAAGAACCCGTGGACATCAGTGAGGCATGTCCGCTGAAGACCATGTGTCCAACGTGCCTGGTGGCATCTGACGACCCTGGACAAAGCGGGCAGCGCCAGGACCTCGCGATGGTTCGCCGTCCCGCGAGGCATCAGGATCGGCGTGCCGTCGGTGGAGGGGCTCCGGCAGCGATGGCTCGCGCTCGGGGTCCCCCGTCGGAGATCGACCGCGTGACGGAGTACCAGGAGCTCCGGGGCGGCTCGGTCCTGCCTCCTGCTCCGCATCACGACGGTGGACCCATCCGAGTCGCGGCCCTCCACCTCGCGTGCGAGCCTGAATTCATGATCAGGCGATGGCCTCGCCGCCTGCCCGTCCGGGCGGGGGCGGCTACGGGTGGCCGTCGGGCGGGGACGCTCGAAAGGAGTTCGGCCACATGGTTCCTGTCACCGCGTCACCCGTGCGTATCGAGGCGTTCGTCGATCCCCGGCTGTCCAGATGGATGTGGCTGGTGAAGTGGTTCCTCGCCATCCCGCACTACATCGTGCTGTTCTTCCTGTGGATCGCGTTCGTCTTCGTGACCTTCGTCGCGTTCTTCGCCATCCTGTTCACCGGCCGCTACCCCCGGTCCCTCTTCGACTTCAACGTCGGGGTACTGCGCTGGAACTGGCGTGTCGGCTATTACGCCCACACCGCGCTCGGCACCGACCAGTACCCGCCGTTCACCCTCGCCGACGCGCCCGCCTACCCGGCGCGTCTCGACGTCGCCTATCCCGAGCGCCTCTCCCGCGGTCTGGTCCTGGTGAAGTGGTGGCTGCTGGCGATCCCGCAGTACGTCGTCGTCGGGATCTTCGTCGGTGGCTGGGGCTGGGGCGAAGAGGACAGCTGGCGTGGCGTCGGCCTGATCCCCTTCCTCTCCCTGGTCGCCGTGATCATCCTGGCGTTCACGGCCCGGTACCCGGTCCACCTTTTCCACCTGCTGCTCGGCCTGGCCCGCTGGGCCGCACGGGTCGCCGCCTACGCCGCGTTGATGACCGACCAGTACCCGCCGTTCCGTCTCGACCTGGGCGGGCAGGACTCCCCTCTCACGAAGATCCCGGCGACCGGTCCCGCCCGGTAGGACGAGCGAGGTCAGGGGACGAGGACGAGGCCCGTCACGGCCGTCGCGCACGCCGTGGCGCCCAGGGCCATCATCCACACGGCCTGACGGACGTACCTCTCACGGTCCCGGCGCTCCTTGCGCACCGCGGCCATCGTGCCCATGTGGACGCTCCTCGACACGCGCGGCAGCCGCACCAGCGGGTACGTCTCGCCCACGACGTGCAGGGGGTTGGGGCCGACACCCGTGATGTGCCGGGCCTGCGAGCCGCCCGCCGTCGGGTATTCGTAGTGGGCGCGCAGGGTGTCGGTGCGGACCAGCGGCTCCAGGGCGACCAGGACCGCGGGGACCTCGGCGCCCGTCTCCTCCAGTTCCCTCGCCTTCCTGAGCGCGCTCCTCTCACCGCTGAAGCTCATCAGGCCGAAGAAGAGCAGGCCTCCGCCCGCCAGGACGAACGTGCCGAGTACCAGGATGACCATGTCCACAGCGGGACCGTACGTCAGCGGCATATCCTTCGGAACCCCCGCCGCTTACGATCACGCGCATGTCGATCACCTCGTCCATACCCGTCCTCCTGGGCAACCGGAGCGCCGAACTCCGCGCCGACAACGGCGGACTGCTCCTGCGCCGCCCCCACGACGAGGTCCGCATCCCCCTCGCCGCCCTCGCGCACGTGCACGCGGACGGGCGGGTGGTGACCGCGGAGCTGACGGCCCCGGCCGGGACCGAGCCGGTCCTGTACCGGATCGAGGGCGTGAGCCGCGCCTCGGGCACGGTCTTCGCGGAGGCGGTGAACGGTTCACTGCCCGAACGCCCCGCCGACGAGGACCCGGTGGACGGCTCGACGCTCGTGACCGTCACACCCCGGGGCGACACGGGCGCGGGCCGGGAGGGGGACGACGAGGAGGACGCGGAGCCGTTGCAGCCGGCCGAAATCGTCATCCGCTGCACGATGGCCGCGGTCGGCCTCGGACTCGTCGCCCTCGCCGTGGGCATCGTGGTCGCGGGGGACCACGTGAGCCGCGCGCTCGCGGTGCTGCTGCTCGGCGGCACCGGTCTGGCGATCGGCCGGCTGACGGTCCGCGCGGTGGCCGTCCTGTGGAACGAGTGGTACCTGCCCCGCCACGGCATCACGGTCGAGGCACAGCCCGTCCTCGTCCACGGCGTGGTCGCCCACGGCTACACCGCCACCGACGGCAGGCTCCGCCCCGTCCCCGGCCACGTACGCGGCGTACGTGGCGAGACGTACAACGTCGCCTACCACCCCAGGCACCACTCCCGCGTGGCCGCCTGCCAGGGCCTGGGTGCCGTCCTCAAGTGGCTGCCTGTACCGGTCGTCCTGACCGCCGTCACCGTCCTCGTCGGCTGGGGCACCGTCGCCCTCGCCCTCCCCGCCTTCCGCTGAGGCGCCCGGGGACGACCACCGGATATCCGTTCGCCTCGGGCAGGCAGGCGTCCTACTCTCCCCCCATGAACAGGCCACTCGTCGCCATCCTCAGCGGAGCGGGCATCTCCACCGACTCCGGGATCCCCGACTATCGCGGTCCCAACGGTCTGTGGCGGACGGATCCCGAGGCCGAGAAGCTCGTGACGTACGAGTACTACATGGCTGATCCGGAGATCAGGCGCCGGGCGTGGCTGATGCGGCGGGATGCCGGTGCGCTGGGGGCCGAGCCCAACGCCGCGCACCGGGCCGTGGCCGAGCTGGAGCGGTCCGGGGTGCCGGTGCGGGTCCTCACCCAGAACGTCGACGGACTCCACCAGCTCGCCGGCATGCCCGCCCGCAAGGTCCTCGAACTCCACGGCACCGCAAGGGCGGTGGTGTGCACCCGGTGCCATGCGAGGACGCCCATGGACGACGCCCTCGCCCGCGTCGACGCCGGTGAGGACGACCCCGCCTGCCTGAAGTGCGACGGCATCCTCAAACCGGCCACCGTCATGTTCGGCGAACGCCTCGACCCCGTCGTCCTCGGCCAGGCCGCCGCCATCGCCAAGGCCTGCCAGGTCTTCATCGCCGTCGGCAGCACCCTCCAGGTCCAGCCCGCCGCCGGCCTCGCAGGGGTAGCCGCCGACCACGGCGCCCGCCTCCTCGTCGTCAACGCCGAACCCACCCCGTACGACGAACTCGCCGACGAAGTCATCCGCGAACCCATCGGCACCGCCCTGCCCGAACTGCTGCACCGGATCGGCGCGGACGACGGGACAAGTGCCGTGGGCTGAACCGCCGTTCGCGCGGCCGGTGCGGAAACGTCCTAGGGCCGGATGCCGTCGCACGCGATGGGCAGGTGGCGCGGGCCGCGCAGCACGGCGTTCTGCCGGTAGGGGGGCACGTCCTCCAGCAGGCGGGGGTTCTCCAGCCGCCGGGCCAGTTCCGCCAGGGCGAACTGGGTCTCCAGCCGGGCCAGCGGCGCGCCGAAGCAACTGTGGATGCCGCTGCCGAGGCCGAGGTGCTGGATGTCCTTGCGGTCCGGGTCGAAGCGGTCCGGGTCCTCGAAACGCCGGGGGTCGCGGTTGCCCGACGCCAGGACCAGCCAGATGGGGGCGCCCTTGGGGATGGTGACCCCGCGGACCTCGATGTCGGCGAGGGCGGTGCGCTGCGGCACCAGTTGTACGGGCGGCTCGAAGCGCAGCAGTTCCTCGACGACGGGCACGGCCAGCCGCGGATCGGCGCGCAGCCGCTGGAGCACGCCGGGATTGCGCAGCAGGGTCAGCATGCCGTTGGTGATCAGGTTGACCGTGGTCTCGTGGCCCGCGATCAGCAGCAGCGCGGCGGTGCTGAGGAGTTCCATCGTGGTCATGGGGCCGTCCTCCCCCTCGGCGGTGGCCAGTTGGGAGAGCATGTCCTCCCCGGGGTTCTTGCGGCGCTCCTCGATCAGGGCGGCCAGGTACATGCCCAGCTGCATCCGGGCGTCCTGGGGTCCCTCGCCCCGCTTCGCGGGATCGGCGTCCGGGTCGGGGTCCAGGCTCGCGGCGAGCGTGTCCGCCCAGACGTGGAAGCGGGGCTCGTCCTCGCGCGGCACCCCGAGCAGCCGGCAGATCACCGTCACGGGGAAGGGGTACGAGAACTGCTCCACCAGGTCGATCCGGTCCGTGTCGCCGATGCCGTCGATGAGGCCGGTGACGATGTCACGGAGTTCTCCGCGCATCCCGTCGACCCGGTGCGGGGAGTGCGGCGGGCCGAAGGGGCGGTTCGTCATGCGCCGCAGCCGGTCGTGCTCCGGCGGGTCGAGCTTCAGGAAGCCCGGCGGGAGGGTGCTCTCCTCCGCGGGCGCCTCCGAGGTCAGCGGATCGGCCGCGTTCGAGGCCAGGTTGCGGGCGTCGGAGCTGATCCGGGGGTCGTGCAGCAGGCTCCGGATCTCGTAGTACGTGCTGACCACGTACGGCCCGTCGCCCTCGTGGTGGACCGGGGTCTTCCGCAGTTCCTTGTAGATCGGGTACGGGTCGGCCCGGTTGGCGTAGTCCAGGATCTGGTGCAGCAGGGATTGCGTCATGGCGAGTCCTAGGGTCCTCGTGGCCGCGCGGTCAGTGCGCCGGGGTGAACGTCATCCGGCGGTCGGCCGGCGAGTATCCGCTGAGGGTCACGGTGGGGCCGTGGGTGGGGACCGAGGGGTCGGGGAAGTCGGCGTCGAGCGGCCGCCGTCCCTCCGGGCGCCGGTCGACCGTGGCGAACGACGGCGGGAACGGCGCGGTGGTCTCGATCAGCTCCTGGTAGAACGGCAGCCAGCGGCCGTGGTCGAAGGCGACGGCGCCGATGACGCGCCCCTGGTACCCGTAGACGCCGAGGAACCGGTGATCCGCGAGCGAGCCCTGGGAGATGAGGATCTCCGTCCCCATCGAGGGGATCCCGACGGACTTGATGTTGATGCCGAACTGCGAGGACCAGAAGGCCGGCACCTCCATGTGGGGCAGCCGGTCGCTGCTCTCGCTGAGCATGTTGTGCGCCGCGATCCGGGCCTGGGAGACGGCGTTGCCCCAGTGCTCCAGGGAGAGGAACTGGTAGCCGAACAGGGCGTGCGGGCTGCGGGCCACGTCCCCGGCCGCGTAGATGTCGTCGGTGACGATCCCGCGGATGTCGAAGGCGCGGCAGCCGGCGTCGCAGGCGATGCCGCGGGGACCGGCGCCGAGTCCCGACCCGGCGAGCCATTCCGTGTTGCGGAGGGCGCCGAGCGAGACGATCACCACGTCGGCCTCCACGGTGGAGCCGTCGGACAGGTGGGCGGCGCGCACCCTTCCCGAGGCGTCGCCCTCCAGGCGGGTCACCATGACCCCGCACCGCAGGTCCACGCCGTGCTCGCGCTGCATCTCGGTGGCGACCGCGCCGACCACCCCGCCGAGCGCGCCGACCAGGGGCGAGGCGCCGCGTTCGGTGACGGTGACGGCGAGACCGCGTTCGCGGCAGGCGGAGGCGATCTCCGAGCCGGTGAATCCGCCCCCGATGACCAGGACCCGTTCGGGACCCGCGTCGAGGCGGCGCGCGAGCGCGGCGCTGTCGTCCCGGCTCCGCAGCACGAAGACGCCGTCGAGGGCCGCCTCCTCCTCGTGCGGCCACGGCCGGGCCCGTGTGCCGGTGGCGATCAGCAGCCTGTCGTACGGCACCTCGTCGCCGTCGGCCAGGCGCACCCGCCCGGCGGCCATGTCCAGGCCGGCGGCCGGGGTGCCGAGCCGCCAGGTCGCGTCGACGGCCCGGAGCCTGGGCAGGGCGGTACGGTCGGCGCTCGCCGTGCCCAGCAGCACCTGCTTGGACAGCGGGGGGCGGTCGTACGGTTCGCAGGGCTCGTCGCCGATCATGGTCAGTGATCCGGTGAAGCCCTTGTCCCGCAGGGTTTCGGCGGCCCGCAGGCCGGCCAGCGAGGCGCCGACCACGACGATGCGGCCGTCGCGCTTGAGCCGTTCCAGAGATCCGTCACCGGGCACCGGACACCTCCTCCGGCGTGTCCCCGGCATCGGGGTCCGTGGCACCGGCTCCCCGGTCGTCGGGCTCCACGTCGGGCTCCACGGAGTCGACGATGACGGCCTGGACCGGGCAGGCCGCGGCGGCCTGGGCGAGCTTCTCGCGCTGTGCCTCGTCGGCCTCCGGGTCGTACAGCAGCGCCTCCCGGCCGTGCATGGCGAAGATCTCGGGGGCGAGGAACGCGCACTGCGCGTACCCCTGACAGCGGTTCAGATCGACGGCAATCCTTACCACGGGATCGGTCCTCTCCAACGGCCCGTTCAACCCTCCCTGCGACCACTGTCGGCGGCCGGACGGGGCGCCGCCACGAGGAGAAGACCGTTCGGGTGATCGGTACGGCCGGGTCAGGCGGGGCCGGCGGGCCGTGCCGTGGCGGGAGGCCCGCCCCACAGGATGTTCAGGGAGAGGAGCAGGGCCCAGGCCGGGAAGACCAGCTCGGACCAGGGCACACCGGATCCGGCCACGAGCAGCGTCAGACCCGCCAGATAGCCGATGACGACGAGCGGGCGGGGGAGGACGCCGAGCCGGCGGCCGATGGTCGAGGTCGCGATGACGAACACCGCCGCCATCCGCATGGCGTACGTGGTCAGCAGGGCGTAGGCGAAGTCACGGCCGAAGGGGGAGCCCTGCTGACTGTCGTGGAGCACGCTCCCGGCCGCCGCGGCGGCGGCGAACAGCGTGGCGACGAAGACCACGCCGCTGCCCAGGAACACGGTGGCGACGAACCGGTCCTCGGCCCGGCCGGCCTGCTCGCGGAGGGCGCCCATGAACCACAGGAACGCGATCCCGGCGAACGGCAGCAGCTCCAGCGCCGCCCGGACGGCGCTGCGCTGTCCGGCGTCGAGGGTCACGTCGCCCCCGTCGGGCAGAGCGACGCGCACCAGCACGATCGCCGCGGCCATCAGGACCGCGAACGCCACCCCGGCCACCCCGGCGGCCCGGGGTGTCGCGAGACGTCTGTGCTTCCGCTCCATGGTCTCCGCCTTCCGCCTGCTCCTCCTTCGTACAGACACCAGCGATCACGGGACCACGCCACCGGGGTCACCCGGGAGGAACGGAACACTGCGCCGTCCAGGTCATGACCTCCTCGTCACCTCGACGGAGAGGTCGTTGTCGACGGTGTAGTAGGGGCGCAGGACGGCACCGTCGACGTCGGCCGTCGGGTAGACGGCTATCTCCTTGCGGTCCGCCAGGTCGTCGAGGAGACGGCCGACGCGCACCGGGGGCGCCTCGGCCGCGGGACGGACGAAGACGTCCCAGACGCCCGCCTTCGACGGTGTCCCGGCGGCCAGCTCTCCGTAGTCGACGGTGAAGGAGAAGCTCCCTTCGTCGTTCCCTCCGTCGCTCCCTCCGTCGTCCTCGGCACGCGGCTCCACGGTGCGGGCGGTGGTGCCGGCACCCCGCAGACGCAGGGTCACGACGGCCCCCTCCTGGAGCGTGGCACCGTGCAGGCGTGCCCTGACCGTCATCGAACGGCCGGTGACGTCGACGCCCTCGGCCTCCGCGTGGGCGGTGCGCAGCCAGGCGCGCACCGCGAGGTGGCCGCCCTTGGTGACGTAGGGGATCCGGACCGCGAGCGGGGAGGTCCGGCGTCGGCGGTGTCCGTCGACGAGTGCCCGCAGATCGCGCGGACCGGGGCGCGGACGCTGCCGTTCGGCTCCCGGTTCCCGGAGCAGGTACACGTCCCAGCGACCCTCCGCGAGAACGGGCCGCGCGTCGAGGACTGCGCACCGGCGTTCGCCGTCGGCCTCGAAGTCGAGGATGTGGACGGTCTTCTCGGGCTGCCCCTTCTTCGGGCGCAGGCGCAGCAGCAGCTGCTGTCCTTCGGGCGACCCGGCCGGCAGGTCGAAGGTGATCCGGCCGTCCGCGTCGATCGCGCAGCCGATGTGTGGTTGCGTCTCCATGTCCCCGCTCACCCTCGCCTCCACAGTGACCGCAGTGCACTGTCGGCCGCGCCGAGCGCGGCGTCGCGCACCGCGAAGCCCCGGCCGACCAGGGCGCGGTGCGCGCCGGAGCGCTCCCGCAGCACCGGGCGGCCCTCCCTTCTCGCCGAGACGGCCTCGGTGAACAGGCGTTCCGCCTGGGTGACGACGGGGCCCGGAGCGAATCGCCGCGCGTTCTTCCTGGCCGCGCGGCCCGCGCGCAGGCGCCGCTCGTCGTCACGGACCAGTTCCAGCAGCGCTTCGCCCAGCGCGTCGCGGTCCCCGACCGGCACGAGTCGGCCGTCGACGCCGTCCTCGATGATTTCGCCCGGTCCGTGGGGGCAGTCGGTGCTCACCACCGGCAGACCGCAGCTCATCGCCTCGATGATGGTCATGCCGAACGCCTCGTAGTCGGACGCCGCCACCGCGATCGAGCCCTTGACCCACTCCGCTTCCATGGGGGCGGCCATGCCCATCAGAAGGACGTTCTCGTACAGGCCGAGGTCCACGACGAGCCGCCGCAGCCTCTCGTGTTCCTGGCCCTTGCCGTAGATGCGCAGCCGCCAGTCGGGGCGTTCGGCGGCGACCCTGGCGAAGGCCTCGATGAGCAGGTCGTACCGTTTGACGGGGACCAGACGGCCGGCCGCGACGATCACTTTGGCGGAGCCGTCGGCGGGCGGCAGCACGGGTTCCGGCACGCTGTTCGGAAGCGCCTCCACCCGGACCCCGGGCATCGGCATCTTGCGCCGGTAGGCGGTGGCGTCGGCCTCGGTCACCGTGGTGAGCGTGTCGAGCCGGCGATAGGCCCGGCGCAGGGCGGAACGCAGCCGGGCCGAATGGCCGTCCAGGGTGAGGTGCTCCTGGCCGACGCGCGCGACGTGCCGTGGGGTCTGGAGCGCCAGGTGCACGTTGAGCCCCGGCCTGGTCCCGACCACCACGTCGGCGTCGGTCTCCGCGAGGCACGCGCCGATCCGCTCGTCGGTCAGCTCGCTGTACTGCCGGTACCGGGACTCGGCGCGGGGGAACACCCTCGCCGGTCTCAGGTGCGACGGATGTTCCTTCTCGTGCCGCAGGTCCACCAGCGACCGTAACGAGACTTTGGGATCCAGGGACAGGGTAGGCCGCTCTCGGTGCCGCAGCACCGAGACGATCTCCACCTCGTTCCTCGCGGCGAGCGCACGGGCCAGATTGAAGGTGGTGCTGATCGTGCCCCCGATGCCGTAGGCGTTGTGGAGCAGAAACGAGATCTTCATAGCTGTTCAGACAATGTCAACTCCCTATGGGTTGCCGTCCTTTACCAACCCGTTTCGATCACCGGCCGCCGGACACCGTCGGACCGGACCTCTCCGCCGGGCCGTCAGAAGAGTGCCGAACCGCTCTCGAAGTCCAGGAGTTGCCTCTTGCGGTCCAGGCCGCCGCCGTAGCCGGTGAGGCTTCCGCTCGCGCCGATCACGCGGTGGCAGGGCACGATGATCCCGATCGGGTTCCTGCCGTTGGCGAGGCCGACCGCGCGGAAGGCGCCCGTGTTGCCCAGGGCCTCGGCGAGTTCGCCGTACGACCGGGTCTCGCCGTAGGGGATCCGCCGCAGCTGGTCCCACACGCCGCGCTGGAACGGCGTTCCGTCCATGCGCAGTTCGACGGTGAACTCCTTCAACTCCCCCGCGAAGTAGGCGTCCAGCTGCTCCGTCACCTCGTCGAAAAGGGTGTCGTCGCGCTCGCCGAAGCTCTCCTCGGGCGGGCGGTGCCGCTGACCGACCATGTGGAGGCCGCACAGGACTCCGTCGTCGTCGGCGACGAGCGTGAGGGGGTCGTAGGGGCTGTCGATGACCGTGTGCCGTTTCACTGGGCGTCCTTGGTGCGTGAGGTACGTGCGGTGCGCGCGGTGCGTGTCGCGCTCGGGGGGTGTGGAGTACGTGGAGTACGCGTGCGGGGTGCCGTCGTACGGGAGGCGGGCTCCGTGGCCTCCGGGCGGTGCGGGGTGTCCGACCCGGCCGGCAGGAAGTTGATCGGGTGGCTGTCCGTGGCCCACAGGTACTGGACCGCGTAGGCCCTCCAGGGGCGCCAGGCCGCGGCACGGGCCGTCAGGGCGGCGGGCGTGGAGGGGAGCCCGAGCTCCCGCGCGGCGCGCCGGATCCCGAGGTCGGTGGGGAGGAAGGCGTCCGGGTCCCCGAGGCCGCGCATCGCGATCACGTCGGCGGTCCAGGGGCCGAAGCCGGGGAGCGCGAGAAGCCTGGCCCTCGCCTGCTCCCAGTCGCTCTCCACCCCCAGGTGGAGTGTTCCGTCGGCGAGCTGTCCCACCAGCGTGGTGAAGGTGGTGCGCCGGGTGCGGGGCATCGCGAGCGACTCGGGGTCGAGCGCGGCGAGTGCCTCCGGCTGGGGGAAGAGGTGGGTGAGGCCGCCCTCGGGGTCGTCGACCGGATCTCCGTACGCGGTGACCAGGCGGGCGGCGTGGGTGCGCGCGGCGGCCGTGGAGACCTGCTGCCCCAGCACCGCCCGTACGGCGAACTCGGCCTCGTCGACCGTACGCGGCACCCGTCGGCCGGGGGCCTTGTCGACCAGCGGAGCCAGCAGCGGATCCGTACGGAGCTGGTCGTCGACGGCCACCGGATCGGCGTCCAGGTCCAGCATGCGGCGGCAGCGGCTGATCGCGACGGACAGGTCGCGCAGGTCGCTGAGGGTCAGCCGGCACGCGATGTGGTCCGGCATCGGGGTCAGACCGGCGACGCCGTGCCCGTACGGCAGCCGCAGGGTCCGCCGGTACGCGCCGTCGCGCCACTCCTCCACCCCGGGTACGGCGGTCGCCGCGAGGTGTCCGAAGAGGTTGTCGGGGTTGAGCGGGGCGCGGAAGGGGAGCCGGAGGTTCAGCACGCCCGGCGTGCCGGGGGCGCCGGCCGCGGTCCCGGCCCGTCTCCCGGGCACACGGGCGCGCAGTTCGCTCGGGGACAGCGCGAAGACCTCACGGACCGTGTCGTTGAAGGTGCGGATGGAGGAGAAGCCCGCGGCGAAGGCGATCTCGGCCATCGGGAGCGGTGTCGTCTCGATGAGCAGCCGGGCCGTCTGGGCGCGCTGGGCGCGGGCGAGCGCCAGGGGTCCCGCGCCCAGTTCGGCCAGGAGCTGCCGCTCGATCTGGCGGGTGCTGTAGCCGAGCCGGGCGGCCAGGCCCGGTACCCCGTCGCGGTCGACGACTCCGTCGCCGATGAGCCGCATCGCGCGGGCCACCAGGTCGGCGCGCCGGTTCCACTCGGGTGAGCCGGGGCTGGTGTCCGGGCGGCAGCGCTTGCAGGCCCGGAATCCGGCCTGCTGGCAGGCCGCGGCGCTCGGGTAGAAGGTCATGTTGCGGGGCTTCGGCGGCACGCCCGGGCAACTCGGCCTGCAGTAGATCCCGGTCGTCGTCACCGCGGTGAAGAACCATCCGTCGAACCGTGCGTCCTTGGACTGGACGGCACGCACGCAGCGCTCCGTGTCCGTGTGCATCCCGTTCTGCATCCCTCAAGCATCGGGCACCCCGAAGGGCGGGGCTGGCGAGAATCCGACATCAACATCGCCCGCCCGGGGCCCGGTCCGGCACCACCGTACGCGCGTACCGGACGCCACCGGCGGGCCCGCCCCGCCGTCCCGCCGTCCCGCCCGGGAGAAGCCTCCCGCAGCGCCTCCGCCGTGCCGTCAGCGGGCCTCCTCGCCCTGCGCGACCTCCACCTCGTGGTGGAAGACGACGACCCCCGCGCCCGACGCACCGGCCGAGACGGCGGCACAGGCTGCGAGGAGGAGGGCGATCCCGGCGGCGGCACGGGGGCGGCGGCGGGGGGTGCGGAGCAGCGCGGCGACCCGCTGGGGGACGGGACCCGTCGTGGCCGCGGGGGCGAAGCCGGGGCGCTCGAAGCGGGCCCCGCCGGTGGCCAGGGCGGCGCGGGCGATGGCCCGCGCGATCAGCTTCCGGTCCCCCACGGCGGCCGCCGCGGCCTCGTCCGCCGCGCGTTCGGCGGCGAGCGCGACGGCCGCGCGGACCGTGCGCAGACCCGGGTGGCAGTGGGCCGCGAGCTCGGCCACGACGAGGAAGCGGTGGTGGCCGCCTGCGTTGTGGGCCCGCTCGTGGGCGAAGAGCGCCTCGCGCTCGTCGGCGCGGAGGCTGCGCAGCATCGCGGTGGTGACGACGATGCGGTGCGGCCGGCCAGGGAGCGCGTACGCGTCGGGGTGCGGCGACTCGACGACGCAGAGGTCGCCCGCGGTGGGGCTGCGGTCGGCCCGGCTGCGCGCGGCGCGAAAGGCACGGAACTGGCGCAGGGCGGAGCGGACGACGGTCCAGGCGCCTACCGTGAGCACCCCCGTCGCGGCGGCGGCCGCGGGCAGGACGACCAGGTCCGAGGCCGTGCGCAGAGGATGGACGAGGTCGCCGAGGCCGGCGAACAGGGGCACCTTGAGCAGGCCCGTCAGCACGAGCGCGCCCAGCGAGGCCACGGAGGCTCCGGCCAGCACGACGAGCGCGAGGGTCACCGCCCACAGGGCGGCCACCGGGGTGAGCCGGTCCGGGCAGCGACGGGCCAGGGGTCCCAGCGCGAAGGGGACGAGCAGGGGGACCACCAGGAGAAGGGTCATCCTTCGCCCGGTTCCGGGCGCGTGCCGAGATCCGGCTCCAGCAGGTCCCGCAGGAGCCGCTCGTCGTCGGGGCTGAGCTGGGCGACGAAGCGGGCCAGCGCGATCTCCCTGTCGTCGTCGCGGTCGAGCTCGGTGTGCATGCGGCGCGCGGTGAGGCCGTGCGGGTCCTGGACGGGGAAGTACGCGTAGCCCCGGCCCAGCCGCTCGCGGCCGACGATGCCCTTCTCGTACAGCCGGGACAGGATCGTCGTCACCGTCGTACGGGCCAGACCGGAGTCCAGCTCGGTCTGCACGCGTCCCGGCGTGAGCGGTACGCCCGCGGCCCAGAGGGCCGCCATCACGCTGGCCTCCAGCTCGCCCGCCGGTCGGCGTTCGTCCTTGCCGCTGCCCATGGGAACGGTCCTCACCCCACCATCGTCCACGTCCCGGTAGACCGTCTACAGAATCGTAGTCATCGGGGCGCGGGTTTCCGAACGCGCCCGCCCCTTCCAGTATGAGAGGGTCCGCGGCACCGGCCGCACCGTCGTCGCCGTCCGTGCGCGCCCCGGCCTCCGTACGCCCCGGACCCGCCGCCCGTTCACAGCACCCGGCGCCGGATCAGCACGCCCAGTACCACCAGCCCGGGAAGCAGGGGGAGCCAGACGGTGAGCAGCCGGTAGCCGAGCACCGTGGACGCCGCCGCGTCGCCCGGCGCCCCCGCGAGCGTGAGGGCCACCGCGAGGACGGCGTCCAGGGAGCCGAGGCCGCCCGGGGTGGGCAGCAGGACGGCGGCGCTGCTCGCGGCGAGGTAGACGAGGGCCACCCTGGCCGGGGACAGCGACAGGCCCACGGCCTGGGCGACGGCGACGACCACGGTGGTGTGCAGCGCGGCGAAGACGAGCGAGCCGCCCCACAGCGCCGCGGCCCGCGCGGGGAGTTCGTGCACGGCGCGGACGTCCAGGAGCACGCGGCGCAGCGCCCGCCGCAGCGGTCCGGCGAAGAGGACCGCGGCGACGGCGGCCACGGCGCCGGCCGCCCAGGCGGCCACGGTCCAGGCGCTCGCCGTCGGCCCGGGGAGGCGGAGCGCGCCGGGACAGGCCAGGGCGAGTCCGCCGATCAGACAGCCGCGGACGGCGGTTCCGGCGCAGGCCTTGACCGCGAGCGCGGTCGCGGAACGGGTCAGGGACAGTCCGCACCGGGTCAGGAAGCGCAGGTTGACGGCGCCCGCGCCGAGGCCGGCGGGGAGCACGTGGTTGGCGGCGGCTGCCGCGAACTGCACCGCCACCAGCCGTCCGGCGGGCAGCGTCTCCGGCACCGCGCCCTGCTGCGCGAGGGCGGAGCACCCCCAGGTCGCCAGGGTGGCGGCGGCCCCCACCAGCAGCCAGCCCCGGTCGGCGTGGGCGAGCCGGGCGGCTCCGGCCGCGATCACCGGCCAGTGCCGGTTCGCGAGGAACCCGGCGCACACCAGCACGAGCACCGACAGTCCGGCGCGCCGGCCCGCCCGTCCGCCCCACGAGGACGGCCGCCGTCCGACGGCCGCTCCCCCGCCGTCGGCCACCGAGGAGGAGGACGGTCCACCCTGCCCGTCCGGCCCTGACGACGACCCGCCCTGCCCGTCCGGCCCGTCCTGCCCGGACTCCGGCCCGGGCGGTAACACGTCCGGGCCGCCGGACCTCCGGAACCCCCGGATCGTCACGGTCGGCGATCCGGACGCCGCGTGCCGACGAACGGGACGTTCGGGGTCTTGGCCATCGTCCACCCTTCACCCCTACACGCTGTAGGGTTCCTTCACCCTACAAGACGTAGGGCGAGGCCGGGAGCCGGGGAATCATGGACAAACTACCGTTCACCGGAAGAAGGTGCCGAACGCGACAGGCATTCGGGGAGACCGGGGCGGCACACGGCCCCACGACCCCGGGCGCACACCCGGGACCGGCACCGCTCCGGGCTTGACTACGCGCTGTAAGGTGACGGGCATGGCTGGCACAGGTCCCCGAGGAGGGGCGGAACGGCGCGGCGCCGGCGAGCTGGAGGGCGAAGTCCTCGCCGCCCTGTGGGCCACCGACGACACCCTGACGCCCGCCGAGATCCAGGCCGGGATCGGCGGCGGACTCGCCTACAACACCGTGCACACCATCCTCAAACGCCTGCACGACAAGGGCCTCGTGCTCCGGGACGTCGACGGCCGGCGCGGCGCGTACCGCCCCGCCAAGAACGCGGCCCAGCTCACCGCCGAGGCCATGCGCGAGGCGCTCGACCGCGGGCCGGACCCGATCGCGGCCCTCCGGCAGTTCGTCACCGGACTCAGCCGCCGGGAGGAGGAGGCCCTGCGCGACCTCCTCGGCGGGACCGGATCGTGAGGGCCGATGTCCGCTGATCCCGGCGCCGCGCGCTCCGGACGGGTGCGGTTCGCGACGTTCAACGTGCTGCACGGACGGACACTGGTGGACGGCAGGCCCGTTCCCGTCCCGGCCGCGGGCGACGAGCTGCCGCTCGTGCGGGCGGTCGCGTCGCTGGACGCCGATGTGGTGGCGCTGCAGGAGGTGGACCGGCTCCAGGAACGCTCGGGCGGGGTGGACCAGGCGTCCGCCGCGGCCGCGGGGGCCGGTGCGCCGCACTGGCGTTACGCGTCCGCGTTCCACGGCACGGCGAAGGCGGGCGGCGGCTGGGTGCCGGAACCCTCCGAGCCCGGCCTGCGGGTGTACGGGCCGCGCGAGGCAGAGGCGGGCGACGGGGTTCCCTCGCACGGCGTCGCCCTGCTGTCCAGGCTGCCCGTACGGCACTGGAGGGCTCGGCGGCTGGCCCCGGCGCCGGTTCCCGTGCCGCTGCGGACGCCCGGACGCCGTGGGCTCACCCTGTCCAGGGACCAGCCCCGGGCCGCGCTGGCCGCCGTACTGGAGGGAAGCCGCGGTCCGTTCACCGTGGTGGCGCTGCACCTGTCGTTCGTGCCCGGCTGGAACGTGCGTCAGCTGCTCGCCGTCCGCGCCTGGATCGCCGACCTGCCCGGGCCCCGGGTGCTCCTCGGCGACTTCAACCTGCCCGGCGCGCTTCCCCGGACGGTCCTCGGCCCGGCCGGACCGGTCGACGGCGGCCGGAGCCGGCCCGGTGGCGCCCCGCCGCTGCCGCGCGGCTGGCGGGATCTGGCCCGCACCCCCACCTATCCCGCGCACCGGCCCCTCGTCCAGCTCGACCACGTCCTGGCCGCCGGGATCGAGCCGGGCGCGGCCACGGGCGCGCACGCGCCGAGCACCCCCGTCTCGGACCACCGGCCACTGGTGGTCGAACTGCCCCTGTGAGGCCGGGCCTACAGCCGCCCGGCGAAAGCGTCGTACGCCCGTTCGTCGAAGAGCACGAAGCGGACCTCCTCGACGTCGGTCGCGGTGGCCCGGACGGTCTCCACCGCGATGCGCGCCGCGTCGTCCATCGGCCAGCCGTAGATGCCCGCCGAGACGGCGGGGAAGGCGACCGTACGGGCTCCGAGCCCGTCGGCGACCTTCAGCGACTCCCGGTAGCAGGAAGCCAGCAGCTCCGACCGGTCCTCCTCACGGGAATAGCGGGGACCCACGGTGTGGATCACCCAGCGGGCGTCGAGGTCGCCCGCGGTCGTGGCGACCGCCCGGCCGGTCGGCAGACCCTTGCCGTAGTGGCCGGCGCGCAGCTTCCGGCACTCGGCGAGGATCGCGGGGCCGCCGCGGCGGTGGATGGCCCCGTCGACGCCCCCGCCGCCGAGCAGCGAGGAGTTCGCCGCGTTGACGACGGCGTCGGCGCTCTGCCGGGTGATGTCGCCCCGCACCAGCGTGATCGTGGTCATGACTCTCTCAGCCTCCTCCACACGGCCTTCGCCGCGTTGTGCCCCGACATCCCGTGTACCCCGGGGCCGGGCGGAGTGGCCGAGGAGCACAGGAAGACGGCGGGGTGCGGGGTGCCGTACGGGGACAGGGACAGCTTGGGGCGGAGCATGAGCTGGAGTCCGGAGGCGGCCCCGCAGGCGATGTCGCCGCCCACGTAGTTGGCGTTGCGGGCCGCGAGGAGGGGCGGTCCGGCGGTCGCGCGGGCCAGCACCCGGTCGCGGAAGCCCGGCGCGAACCGCTCCAGCTGGCGCTCGATCGCGTCGGTGAGGTCTCCGGTCCAGCCGTTCGGGACGTGGCCGTAGGCCCAGAAGACCTGCTTGCCCTCGGGGGCACGGGTGGGGTCCACCACGCTCGGCTGCACCGTGATCAGGAACGGCGCGTCGGGTGCCCGGCCCTCGCGCGAGGCCGCCCGCAGCGCGGCGCCGATCTCCGCCCGGCTCGCCCCGACCTGGACCGTCCCGGCGGCGCGGGCCTGCTCGGCGGTCCAGGGCACGGGCCCGTCCAGCGCGTAGTCGATCTTGAAGACGCCCGCGCCGTAGCGGTAGCCCTCGTAGTGGCGGCCGAAACCTGCGATGCGGGCCAGGGCCGTGGGCGAGGTGTCGAAGACGTACGCCCGCGCGGGGGGCAGGTCGTCCAGGCGCTTGACCTCGTAGCCGGTGTGGACGGTGCCGCCGAGGTCCTCGAGGTACGCGGTGAGCGCGTCCGCGATGGACTGGGAGCCGCCGCGTGCGACGGGCCATCCCCGGGCGTGCGCGGCCAGCGCGAAGACCAGGCCGACGGCGCCCGTGGCGATTCCCTCCAGCGGTGCGATGACGTGCGCCACCAGACCGGCGAACAGGGCTCTGGCCCGCTCGTCGCGGAAGCGGCGCATCAGCCAGGTCGACGGCGGCAGCCCGGCCAGACCGAAACGGGCGAGGGTGAGGGGGTCCCGGGGCAGCGCGGTCAGCGGCAGCGACATGAAGTCGTGCGCCAGGGTGTCCCACTTGCTCAGGAACGGCGCGACGAGCCTGCGGTACGCGCCCGCGTCCCGCGGTCCGAACGAGGCCGCCGTCTCGGCCACGGACCGCGAGAGCACCGCCGCCGAGCCGTCCGGGAAGGGGTGCGCCATGGGGAGACCGGCGTGCAGCCACTCCAGTCCGTACCGCTCCAGGGGCATCGCCCGGAAGGCGGGCGAGTTGATGCCGAGCGGATGCGCCGCCGCGCACGGATCGTGCCGGAAACCGGGCAGGGTCAGCTCTTCGGTGCGCGATCCCCCGCCCACCGTGTCGCGGGCCTCGAACACGGCCACGGAGAAGCCCCGGCGGGCCAGTTCCACGGCAGCCGTCAGTCCGTTCGGCCCCGCACCCACCACGACCGCATCGAGCATCGACGGCACCTTCGGACTCCTTCGTCAGCCGACGGCCACTGGACATCAGGATATGCCGGAGGACCGACGGCCTTGACGGCGCGGGGCGTTGGGCCGGGACGCCCCGCGCCGGTCACCGGGCGGGAACCGGGCCCGCGCGGAACCGAAGAGCTCAGGCGCCGGCCGCGGCCTGCTCCGACCCCGCCGCCAGCAGGGCGGTCACCCTGCGGGCCGTGGCCTCGTCCCGGGCCGCCGTGAACGGCAGCGCGTTGCCCCCGGTGACGCGGAACGGCTCGCCGCCGAGCGTCCGGTGGGCGCCGCCCGCCTCCTCGACCAGGAGGAGTCCCGCGGCGTGGTCCCAGGCCGCTTCCCAGCTGAACGCGACCGCGTCCGACTCGCCGCGGGCGATGGCCAGATACTCCAGGCCGGCCGAACCGCACGGGCGCGGGGCGACGCCCTCGACGCGCAGCCCGAGGAGCGCGCGCTTCTGCTCGTCCGTGGTGTAGTCCGGGTGGGAGGTCGCGACGGCGAGGTCACGGCCGGGCTCGGGGGAACCGGAGCGCAGCGGCACGCCGTCGAGCACCGCTCCCCGGCCCCGGATCGCGGTGGCGAACTCGCCGCGCGCGGGGGCGTACGTCCACGAGGCCAGCACCACGCCGTCCAGCACGAGCGCGACCAGGGTGCAGAACCCGGGGTCGCCGTGCACGAACTGCCGGGTGCCGTCGACGGGGTCGACGATCCAGACGGGCGCCGTGCCCTGGATCGCCCCGTAGGTCGCCGGGTCGGCGTGCACCGCCTCCTCGCCGACGACGACCGAGCCGGGCAGCAGCGCGGTGAGGGCCTCGGTGAGGTGCTTCTCGGCCAGGCGGTCGGCGTCCGTCACCAGGTCGTGCGGACCGGACTTCTGGTCTATCTCGTCGGCGGAGAGCTGCCGGAACCGGGGCATGATCTCGGCGGCGGCGGCCTGACGGACGGCGTGTTCCACGTCGGACGCGCGGTGTGCGAGAAACTCGTCGATGGTTTCGATGTCTTCGATCATGGCTCCATGACAACACGCGCCACTGACAATCCTCACTCCTCCGGGATACACGGGGTGGAATCGCCATGAACTCCCGGGGCCGCGCGATCACCGGAACCGGCCCGGAACCCTCGTCGCGGGAACCGGGATCCTCGTCGCGGGAGAGGGACGTCCGGCGCGGGCGCGCCTCCTGGCGGGGCGGGCCTCAGCGGCCGACCGCGTACCCCTGCATCCCGCGCGGATCGGCCGCGGCCGACAGGATGCCGGTCCGGGGATCGCGGGCCACCGCGCACAGCCGCCCCTCGGACCAGGCGTCGGCGACCGTGACGTCATGGCCCCGGCGGCGCAGTTCCTCCACGACGCCCTCGTCCGTGCGGGACTCGACGGTGAGGCTGCCCGGACGCATGCCGCGCGGATAGAACGAGCCCGGGAAGCTGTCGTTGTGCCAGTTCGGGGCGTCGATCGCGCCCTGGAGATCGAGTCCGCCGCGCACCTCGGGACGCAGTGCCACGGACAGGAAGAAGTGTGTCTGCCACTGGTCCTGCTGGTCGCCGCCGGGGGTGCCGAACGCCATGACGGGCACGCCGTCGCGCAGCGCGACGGAGGGCGTCAGGGTGGTGCGCGGACGGCGGCCCGGGGTCAGGGAGTTGGGCAGCCCCTCCTCCAGCCAGGCCATCTGGAGCCGGGTGCCGAGCGGGAACCCCAGTTCGGGGACCACCGGGTTGGACTGGAGCCAGCCTCCGCTGGGAGTGGCGGCGACCATGTTGCCCCAGCGGTCGACGACGTCCAGGTGGCAGGTGTCGCCCCGGGTGCCTCCGGCCGGTGCCACCTCGGGTTCCGCGGCCGCGCGGGCCGTGGTGGGCTCCCCCGCGCCCGGCACCGCGAGTGCGTCGAAGCCGGGCTCCCCCGAGGCGACCACGCGCGCGTGCCCGCTCAGCCGCGGCTCCCGGCCGCCCGGGCTGCCGGGGCGCAGTTCGTACGACGCCTTCTCCCCGACGAGTGCCCGCCGGGCGGCGTTGTAGGGCTCCGACAGCAGGTCGTTGAGGGGCACCTCGGCCGCGTCGCCGTACCAGGCCTCCCGGTCGGCCATGGCGAGCTTGCAGCCCTCGACGAGCAGGTGGACGTACTCGGCGGAGCCTTGGGGCGGCAGTTCGGGCGGGAGCAGCGCCAGTTGCTGGAGGAGGACCGGGCCCTGGCTCCAGGGGCCGGCCTTGCACAGGGTCCAGCCGCGCCAGTCGTACGTCGCCGGGGCCTCGTAGGTCGCGGACCAGCCGGCCAGGTCGGCGGCCGTCAGGGTGCCGGCACGGCGCTCGCCGCTGGTGTCCATGGTGGGCCGCCCGGCCTGCCCGACCAGGGCCTCGGCGATGAATCCGGAGCGCCACACCTCACGGGCCGCGTCGATCTCGGCCACCCGGTCCCCCGCGCCGGAGACCTCGTCGAGCAGCCGTCGCCAGGTCGCGGCGAGGGCCGGGTTGCGCAGCAGTTCACCGGGGCGCGGTAACCGGCCGCCGGGCAGGTACACCTCGGCCGAGGAGGTCCACTCCGTCTCGAAGAGCGCCCGTACCGATTCCACCGTCTCGCCGACGCGTTCCACGGGCGCGTGCCCGTCCTCGGCGTATCCGACGGCGTACTTCAGGACGTCGGCGAGCGGTTTGGTGCCGTGGTCGCGCAGCAGCAGCATCCAGGCGTCGAACGCGCCCGGCACGGCGGCGGCGAGCGGGCCCGTACCGGGTACGAGTTCCAGACCGAGGCTCCTGTAGTGGGCGATCGTCGCTCCGGCGGGCGCGACGCCCTGTCCGCACAGCACCCGCACGGGGCCGTCCGCGGGGGCCAGGACGATCGGGACCTCGCCCGCGGGTCCGTTGAGGTGGGGTTCCACGACGTGCAGGACGAATCCGGCCGCGACGGCCGCGTCGTAGGCGTTGCCGCCGTCCTCCAGGACGGCCATCGCGGACTGCGAGGCGAGCCAGTGCGTGGAGGACACCATGCCGAAGGTGCCCTGAAGGGTGGGTCGGGTCGTGAACATGCCTGCCACCTCACGGTAGGGAGCGATCGGACCCGACCCCGACCACGGCATCCCCCGGGCCGGCGGCGGGGCGGGCGGAAGATCAGGACACGGGCACCCAGGCGGTGGTCCCCAGGACGTTCTCGGGGCCGATGTCGAGGGGTTCCGGCAGCCGGAGGGTGACGGTCCGCTGCCCCCGCTGGGGTGCGATGCGCAGGTACACGCCCTCCTGGGCCGCCATGCGCCAGTACAGGCACGCCCGCGCGCTCTCGCCCGGCTGGAGCGTGAAGGGCTCGGGGCCCGGGTCGGCGGGGGCCATGAACACCTCGTCCGTTCCCTCCACGGCGCGTACGCCCGTGATCGGGGCGCCGTCCCGGTCGAGCACCCGGAGCACGGACGGGTGGCCGTTCACCTCGTACGGGCGCTCGCCGCAGACGGTGAGGGTCAGGGTCGTACCGCGCAGGCCCATGGCCGCGTCGCCGGGTCCGACGTCGAGGCGCAGCCCCGACGACGGGCAGCCGCGGCCCTGGAGGGCCGGGGCGGTCCTCGACGGCTCGGCACCCGGCCGCTCGGGCACCTCGATGACGAGAGGGCCTCCCCCGTACGTGCCGGACGGGTCCGGGAGGTGGGCGGCGTCGGTCCCGATGACGCTCGGGCCGGGGTCCGGGACGGAGGTCCGCCCGGGGTCGAGCTCACGGTCGATCTCGGCGGACAGGCCGCACCCGGTGGCGGCCGCCGCGAGCAGGCACACGAGCAGGACCGGGCGCGCCCACCTCCCCCGGGGAACGGCGGTGCGGGAAGGAGCGCCGCGCGCGGGTGAGGAGACGGTGGGAACCTCGGACCGGGCCGGGACCCCGGCGGGGGCCGGCGCGCCGGCGGGGTGCCGGTTCGTCGCGATCATGGGCCGATCATGGCACGAAAGCCCCGCAGAGGGCATCGTTCCGACCCCTCCCGCGCTCCCCGCAGGTCTCCGACTACCGGGAAAGCGGGGCCAGTTGGGAACGGCCGCGACCGGACGGCCGGGCCGGCGCACGATCGGGGCACGACCGGGGCACGGCGCCCGACACCCCCGGATCCCGGTACGGACCGAACACGATGTGATGCGATGCGGAGAAAACGACGACCATCGGATCGAACAAAACAGACATCTCGCGGCGGCATCGGTCATTCGGCGCCAAGGTGAGTCACCGCCATCACACGGGCATGAAGGCGGTCCGCCCTTCCGCCCCACCGCGTCCCATGTGACACTGGCGTCCCGTCCGCAGTGTGGACTCCTCCGCACCATCCCCCACGAGAAGTGCGCTTTGGGTTCTCTTCCCCTGCCACTCGCGCTCGCCGCGCGCCTGCTGCCGGTCGCTCTGCTCGCCTCCGCCGGCTGGGCCCTGGCGGCCGGCCCGTCCGAGGCGACCCCCAACGCCAAGGAAAGATCACCGCAAACACAGACACCGGACTCGTCGTCGGCCCCTTCGGCGTCGGCCGCCGTCAAGACGTTCGCCGCGTCGCCCGCCCCCTGCGGCAGCGTCCAGGTGGCGACGATCAAGTCCCTGGTCCCCGGCGCCAAGACGGCCGGCCAGGAGATCGCCTCGACCGACAAGGCGGTGCGCCGCACCTGCTCATGGAACGCCCTGAAGGGCTTCGACTACCGCTGGCTCGACGTCTCGTACGAGATCAAGGAGTCGGACGCCGCGGCGGAGAAGGCCTACAAGGAGCGCGTCGCCGACAAGAGCGGCGGCGGGGCGGTGCCGGGCGTCGGCGACTCCGCCTACTCGGTGGTCAACCTCAGCACCGAGGACAAGCAGGACACCCGTGAGGGCGTGGTGATCGTCCGGGCGTCCAACGCCCTGGTGGTCGTCACCTACAACGGCAGCGACTTCGAGTCCAAGAAGGCGCCCGGCACCGACGAGATCAACAAGGGCGCCATCAAGGCGGCCAAGGAGGCGACGGCCACGCTGAAGGGCGGTCAGAAGAGCTGACCGCCCTCCGCCCACCGCGGCCGGTCCCCGCTCAGCGCACGGTCGCGTCCTTTCCGCGTGCCGCCATCAGGACCAGGTACAGCGCCATCGACGTGCCGAGGCCGACCGCCCATCCGTAGTCGGCGAGCGGCTCCAGCGCCGGGACGGGCCGTCCGTCGACCAGGGGGTGGAAGTCCGCGCCGCCGACGGCCAGGACGCCGCCGGTGACGAAGGCGGCCACGGCCCGCCAGTTCCAGCCGCCGTCGTACCAGTACCGGCCGCCCGTGCGGTACAGGTCGGCGAGGTCGAGCCTGGTGCGGCGCAGGATCCAGTAGTCGGCGATGAGGATGCCGGCGACCGTCCCCAGCAGACCGCCGACCAGCCCGAGCCAGGTGAAGATGTAGCCCTGCGGGTCGGCGTACAGCTTCCACGGGAAGATCAGCACGCCCAGGACGCAGGTGGCGAGCGCGCCGGCCCGGAAGTTGATCTTCCGCGGTGCGATGTTGGAGAAGTCGAAGGCCGGGGAGACCAGGTTCGCCGCGATGTTCACGGACAGGGTCGCGACCAGCACGGTGACCAGCGCGAAGAGGATCCCGACGACGTTGTCCGCCTTGGCGGCGAGCTGGACCGGGTCCCAGATCGCCTTGCCGTACACGGCCTGCGAACCCGAGGTGACCATGACCGACAGGAACGCGAAGAGCGTCATGGTGGTGGGCAGTCCGAGGGCCTGTCCGACCGTCTGCGCCTTCTGGCTCTTTCCGTACCGGGTGAAGTCCGGGATGTTCAGCGACAGGGTGGACCAGAAGCCGATCATGCCCATCAGCGAGGGCCAGAACAGCTTCCAGAAGTCACCGCCCCAGCCGAGCTTCGACGGCTGGTCGAGCAGCGGTCCGAAGCCGCCCGCCTTGTCGCCCATCCACCACAGCATCACGCCGGCGCCGACGAGCACGAACGGGGCGGCCCAGTTCTCGAACCGGCGGATCGTCTCCATCCCGCGGTAGATGATGGCGACCTGGAGCGCCCAGAAGAGCGCGAACGACAGCCACATGGTCCAGGCGTGGCCGCCGACCTCGGAGGCGTTCCGCCAGCCGTCGCCGAAGAGCTTGCCCGCGAGGAAGTAGATCGCCTCGCCGCCGATCCAGGTCTGGATGCCGAACCAGCCGCACGCCACCAACGCCCGTACGACGGCGGGGAGGTTGGCCCCGCGGATCCCGAAGGAGGCACGGGCGAAAACGGGGAAGGGGATGCCGTACTTCGGCCCCGCGTGCCCGGTGAGCAGCATCGGGACCAGCACGATCAGGTTGGCGAGCGCGATGGTGAGGACGGCCTGCTTCCAGTCCATGCCGACGGCTATCAGACCAGAAGCCAGCGTCCAGGAAGCGGTGTTGTGGGCCATGCCGACCCACAGGGCCGAGAAGTTGTACGTGGTCCAGGTGCGTCTTTCGACCGGAACCGGGAGCAGGTCGTCGTTGGCGTAGGGACCGGTGGGCGCGGGGGCGTCGGGCGCGATCTCCACCCGGCCGTCGGGGAGCGTGACCTGTCCGGCGGGCGGGCCGCCCGGGGAGGTTATTTCTGTCATGAGCAGGCCAATCAATGAGGAGTGACGGGAAAGGCCGTGCGGGGGACGACTCGGGGGGTGCGCGCAGTGCGCCCTGATCCCCTTCCCGGGACGGCGGGAAGGGGAGACTGAGGGGTTGGCCTTCGGTTACTGCCCGTTGACGGCGGGAATGACCCGCGCTCCGTACGCGTCGATCGTGGCCTCCTGGGCGTCGTGCATGTCGTAGACCGCGAACTGGTCGACGCCCAGGGCGCGCAGGGCGTTCAGCTTCTCGATGTGCCGCTCGGCCGAGCCGATCAGGCAGAACCGGTCGACGATCTCGTCGGGCACGAACGCGGTGTCGGGGTTGTCGGCGCGTCCGTGGTGGGAGTAGTCGTAGCCCTCACGGGCCTTGATGTACTCGGTGAGTTCGTCGGGAACGGCCGCCGAGTGCTCGCCGTACTTGGAGACCAGGTCGGCCACGTGGTTGCCCACCATGCCGCCGAACCAGCGGCACTGCTCGCGCGCGTGGGCGAGCGCCTCGGGCGAGTCGTCCTCGGTGATGTACGCGGGCGCGGCCACGCAGATCTTCACCTCGGACGGGTCGCGCCCCGCCCCGGCCGCCGCGTCCTTGACCGCCTTGACCATGTATTCGGTGAGGTAGAGGTCGGCGAGCTGGAGGATGAAGCCGTCGGCCTCCTCGCCGGTCATCTTCAGGGCCTTGGGACCGTACGCGGCCATCCAGACGGGCAGTTCGGCACCCGGCCGGACCCAGGGAAACTTGACGACCGTGCCGCCGAGGTCGGCCTCGTCACCCCGGGCGAGGGCGCGGATGACCTTCATCGCGCCGCTGATCCGGGCCAGGGTGTTGGGCTTGCGTCCGGCGACGCGCATCGCCGAGTCGCCGCGCCCGATCCCGCACACCGTACGGTTGCCGTACATGTCGTTGAGCGTCGCGAAGGTGGAGGCGGTGACCTCCCAGGTGCGGGTGCCCGGGTTGGTGACCATCGGGCCGACCGTCAACCTCTCGGTGTTGGCGAGGATCTGACTGTAGATCACGAAGGGTTCCTGCCACAGCACGGCCGAGTCGAAGGTCCAGCCGTACGTGAAGCCGTTGGCCTCGGCCCGCTTCATCAGGTCGATGACACGGGAGGCCGGGGGGTCTGTCTGCAGGACGAGTCCGAAGTCCATGGCGCCACTCCTGGTCGCTCAGAGAAGGTACTGACAGGTGGAACGGGGGGTGTAGACGCCGTGGCCCGCGCGCCCGGTGAACTCCCGGTCGGTGATGACCATTTCGCCGCGCGAGAGCACGGTCTCGACCCGCCCGGTGACGCGCTTGCCCTCGTACGCCGAGTAGTCGACGTTCATGTGGTGGGTCTCGGCCGACAGGGTCTGCTCGGCGTGCGGGTCGTAGATGACGACGTCGGCGTCGGCGCCGGGCGCGATGGTCCCCTTCTTCGGGTACAGGCCGAACATCCGGGCCGGGGTGGCACAGGCGATCTCGATCCAGCGGCGCCGCGAGATGTGCCCGTCGACGACCGCCTGGTGGAGCAGGTCCATGCGGTTCTCGACGCCGGGAAGCCCGTTGGGGATCTTCGAGAAGTCGCCGCGGCCGAGTTCCTTCTGCCCTGTGAAGCAGAACGGGCAGTGGTCCGTCGAGACGACCTGGAGGTCGTTGGTGCGCAGGCCGCGCCACAGGGCCGCCTGGTGCTCCTTGGGACGGAGGGGCGTGCTGCACACGTACTTCGCGCCCTCGAAGTCCGGTTCGGCGAGGTTGTCGGTCGACAGGAACAGGTACTGGGGGCAGGTCTCGCCGAAGACGTTCAGGCCCTCGTCGCGCGCTCGGGTGAGTTCGGCGACGGCCTCGGCCGCCGAGACGTGCACGACGTAGAGCGGGGCTCCCGCGACCTGGGCGAGCTTGATCGCGCGGTGGGTGGCCTCGGCCTCCAGAAGCGCCTTGCGCACCTCGCCGTGGAAGCGCGGGTCGGTCTCGCCGCGGGCCAGCGCCTGTTCGACGAGGACGTCGATGGCGATGCCGTTCTCGGCGTGCATCATGATGAGCCCGCCGTTCTCGGCGGAGCGCTGCATGGCGCGCAGGATCTGGCCGTCGTCGCTGTAGAAGACGCCCGGGTAGGCCATGAACTGCTTGAAGGAGGTGACGCCCTCCTCGATCAGCAGGTCCATCTCCTTGAGCGTCTCCTGGTTCACGTCGGAGACGATCATGTGGAAGCCGTAGTCGATGGCGCAGTTGCCGTCCGCCTTGGCGTTCCAGGCGTCCAGGCCCTCGCGCAGCGAGCGGCCGACGCTCTGGACGGCGAAGTCGACGATGGTGGTGGTGCCGCCCCAGGCCGCGGCCCGGGTGCCGGTCTCGAAGGTGTCGGAGGCGAAGGTGCCGCCGAAGGGCAGTTCCATGTGGGTGTGGGCGTCGACACCGCCCGGGATGACGTACTTGCCGGTGGCGTCGATGGCGCGCTCGGCCGTCCACGACTCGGCCGCGGGCGTTCCCGTCGCGGCGAGGGCGGCGATCCTGCCGTCCTCGATCAGGACGTCGGCGTGGATCTCGTCGGACGCGGTGATGACGAGACCACCCCGGATGACGGTACGGCTCATGCTCCCTCTCCTTCCGGTCGTGGGTGCGCTGAGGGGGTTGTGGGGCTGTCGGGGGCTGGGGCCGGCACTGTTTCGCGAGGCGGCTCGTGGGGCGGATCGCGGGAGAACCCGCGTCCGCCGCCGCGCCACGGGTCCGGCGATCGGAGCCGGGGACCCGCGGCGCGGACGGCCGGTGCCGTGGCAGGCGCCGTTCGCGACGGGGCGGACGGCGCCTGCCGCGACATCAGGGCGCGGTCAGCGGCCCGTACGCGCCCGGGGCGCGGTCGCGGTAGAACTGCCACCGGTCGCGCACCTCGCGGAGCTTGGCCATGTCCATGTCGCGGACGACGAGTTCGCTCTCCTTGTCGCTCGCCACCTCGCCGACGAACTGGGCCTCGGGGTCCACGAAGTACGAGGTCCCGTAGAAGTCGTTGTCGCCGTACTCCTCCTGCCCGACCCGGTTGATCGCGCCCACGAAGTACTCGTTGGCGACCGCCGCGGCCGGCTGTTCCAGCTGCCAGAGGTAGCCGGACAGCCCGCGCGAGGTGGCCGACGGGTTGAAGACGATCTCCGCACCCGCGAGACCGAGGGCCCGCCAGCCCTCCGGGAAGTGCCGGTCGTAGCAGATGTAGACGCCGATCCGGCCGACGGCCGTGTCGAAGACGGGCCAGCCGGAGTTCCCGGGCCGGAAGTAGAACTTCTCCCAGAAGCCGGGCACTTGGGGGATGTGGGTCTTGCGGTACTTGCCCAGGTAGGAACCGTCGGCGTCGATCACGGCCGCCGTGTTGTACAGGACGCCGGGCTGCTCCTCCTCGTACATCGGCAGCACGAGGACCAGGCCCAGTTCCTTCGCCAGCGCCTGGAAGCGCCGGACGATCGGGCCCTCGGGGATCTGCTCGGCGTACGCGTAGAACTCCTTGTCCTGGACCTGGCAGAAGTACGGTCCGTAGAACAGCTCCTGGAAGCACAGGACCTGGGCGCCCTGCGCGGCCGCGTCGCGGGCCGCCTGCTCGTGGACCTGGATCATCGATTCCTTGTCGCCGGTCCACGCGGTCTGGAAGACGGCGGCGCGGATCACTCTGCTCATCGGGACCTCCGGTCGCTCGGTGTGCAAGGAGACTAGAAAGACCCGGGCGGTACTTTGAGTTGCACCGTGTCACGTCCGAAGTGCTGTGCCGTTCCACGGTGTCACCTCCGTGCTCCGCCGTGTTGCGCCTGAGTGGTCGTACGTTTCACCGCTGTTGCCCGCCGGTCCGGCACCGCTTCCGCGGACCCTCGTGTCACCGTTGCTGCGCGTCGTGCGCGAGCAGGGCGATGTGGACGGAGGCGGCCTGTTCGAAGTCGTCGAGGTCGACGCCGAGGCGGGCCTGTATGACCTCCAGACGGCGGTAGAGCGCGGGCCGGCTGACGTGGTGGAGCTGCGCCGTGCGCGACTTGTTGCGGCCGGTGGCGAGATAGGTCCGCAGGACGGGCAGCAGCCGCGGATCCGCCTGCGGGCCGCACAGCAGCCCGTCGAGTTCGCGTTCCGCGAAGGACTGGACGTGCGGGTCGTCCCGGAGCAGCCGGACCAGACCGCGCAGATGGACGTCACGGAGCCGGACCAGTGCGGGCCGGTCCTCGTCGGCGGGAGGGTCCGCGGCGGCCTCGGCGACGTGCAGCGCCTCACGCAGCCCGAAGGGCACGTCGTCCCAGGCGGTACGGGGTCCGGCGGCGGCCACGGTGGCGGGCACCCCGGTCTCGTGCCGCAGCCGTACGGCGAAGTGTTCGGCCAGCGCCTCCGCGTCCTGGTCGCGCGGAAGGCTGAGCAGCACGGCGGTGGCCCCGTCGGACAGTTCGGCCACGAGCCCCGGCAGCCCCAGCAGGCGCAGCACCCGGTCGAGCCGGCCCACGTCGCCGTCGCGCACCACCAGGGGCACGAAGGTGCGGCGGTTCACGGGCAGACCGGCGGCCCGCGCCCGGGGCAGGAGCTGGCGGGCCGGTACGGCTCCGCTCACCAGGTCGGTCAGCAGGCCCTGCGCGGACTCCTCCTCCCAGGAGCGGGCGGGGCCGCCGAGCATGCGGTGCAGGACCAGGGCCTCGGCGGCGCGGTCGGCGAGCAGCCGTCCGGTCGCCGCGTCGCCCCGGTGGCCGCACAGCACGATGCGGCCCCATCTCTCCCCCCGTACGCCCAGTTCGGCGCGGATCC
Source organism: Streptomyces sp. NPDC058751 (assembly GCF_042746485.1). Taxonomy (NCBI): domain Bacteria; kingdom Bacillati; phylum Actinomycetota; class Actinomycetes; order Kitasatosporales; family Streptomycetaceae; genus Streptomyces; species Streptomyces sp. NPDC058751. Next base: position 53,935 of record NZ_JBHYPZ010000022.1, read on the forward strand.
ATCCGTCACCCTCGCTGCCTCCCCCAGCGCCTGAAGGGCCTGGGTGGTACCCCCATGCCTGCCGGGCGATGCGGTCCCAGTCGCGCAGCACGTCGTCGACGGCGGAGCGTTCGCCCGCGGTGGCGAGGACCCGGTGGGCGAGGTTGGTGACGACGACGGGGCAGGCGGCGTGCACGGCGATCTCGTCGAGCATGCGCTGGAGCGGGGCGCCGGTGGTGATCAGCCCGGTGAGCGCGGTGCGTACGGCTTCGGAGAGGCTCACGGCCGCGAACTTGTGCCGCACCAGCCTGGACTGGACCTCCTCCGTCAACTCGGCGAAGGGGAAGGGGCGGTGGAGCACCACCATCGGCAGTCCGCAGTGTTCGGCGGCCCGGCGCATCACTTCCGGGGGCGCCGGGAAGGCCCGGCCGAGACCGAGGACGACGGCCGCGGCCTCGGCTCGGTGCAGCGAACGGATGTACTCGGCCTGGGCGTCGGGGTCGCCGGCGAGCAGCACCCCTGTGGTGAGGACCATTTCGCCGCCGCTGAGCATGACACCCACGTCGGCGGCCTCGGCGACGTGCACCCAGCGGACGGACCGGTCGAGGTGGCCGGCGCCGGCCACCACCTCGGGCTCTCCGGCGAGCACCCGGTCCAGGGCGAGGACCTGGCGTACCGAGAGGGCGGGTTCCAGGGCGGTGGTCATGGCGGCGTTCCCCTTCGTCCGTGGCTCGGTCCGCCGGCGGAGCGCTGCGGGCGGCCCCGGGGACCCCTCGCGCACCGAACCCCCGGGGTCCTCGCGCACCGGACCCCCGGAGTCCTCGCGCGCCGGGTCCCCGGGACCGCCGCCCCTTCGGCTCACCCGCCCTCGCCCATCTGTTACCCGGCCCGCCTCAGAGCGCTTTCCAGGATCGACGCGCCCTCCTCCGCCTCCGCGACGGTGAGGGACAGCGGTGGGGCGATGCGCAGCACGCTGGTGTCGTGGCCGCCGCCCCTGCCGATCAACAGGCCTTCCTCGCGGGCCGCTTCGAGCACGGCCGCGGCAGCTTCGGGGTGCGCGCGGTCGGTGCCGGGGTGGACCAGTTCGATGCCGATCATCAGTCCGCGCCCGCGCACCTCGCGTACTCCGCCGAACTGCGCGGCGACCGCGCGGAGCCGTTCGATGAGCAGGCCGCCGACGCGCCGGGCGTTGCCCTGGAGGTCGTGTTCGAGGAGGTAGGTGAGGTTCGCGAGCCCCGCCGCCATCGTGACCGGTGAACCGCCGAAGGTGGAGATGGAGTTGGAGTCGAGGCAGTTCATGATCTCGGCGCGGGCGACGACCCCGCCGATGGACGTGCCGTTGCCGATGCCCTTGGCGAAGGTGAGCATGTCGGGCGGGCCGGAGGCGGCGTGGGCCTGCCAGCCCCAGAAGTGCTCGCCGGTGCGGCCCCAGCCGGTCTGCACCTCGTCGGCGATCCAGAGGACGCCGTGCCGCTGGAGGACCTCGCGGAAGGCCGCGTACAGGCCGTCGGGGGGCGCGGTGAAGCCGCCCACGCCCTGGATCGGTTCGGCGATCAGCGCGGCGGGCGGGCGGACGTGGCCGAGCAGGTCCTTCAGGTCCTCGACGCAGGCGTCGGTGAAGGCGGCGTCGTCCAGGTCGGCGTAGGGGCCGCGGGAACGGACACCGCCGTGCACGTACAGCGTCTGGAGCGGCGACAGGGAGGTGGGTGACCAGCCCCTGTTGCCGGTGACCCCGACCGCGCTGAAGGAGCGGCCGTGGTAGCTGTTGCGCATGGCGAGGATCTGGTTGCTGCGGCGGTAGGCGGTGGCGAGCAGCAGGGCCGTGTCGTTGGCCTCGGTGCCGGAGGTGGTGAAGAAGACGCGGGCGTCGGGGATGCCGGACAACTGGGCGATGCGTTCGGCGAGTTCGACCATCGGCCGGTTGAGGTAGAGCGTCGAGGAGTGGATGATCCGGCCGGCCTGCTCGCTGACGGCCTTCGTCACCTCGGGCAGGGCGTGCGCGGTCATCGTGGTGAGGATGCCGCCGAAGAAGTCGAGGTACTTGTTCCCCTTGGCGTCCCAGACGTGCCGGCCCTCGCCGTGGGTGATCTCGATCGGGTCCTCGTAGTAGAGGGCGAGCCAGTCCGGCAGGACCGCCTGGTGGCGGGTGTACAGGTCGGTCATGGCTGCACCAGCCCTTCGTAGGCGTCGGGGCGCCGGTCGCGGTAGAACGCCCACTGCTGCCGTACTTCCTCGATGAGGCCGAAGTCCAGGTCCCGGACGACGAGTTCCTCGGTCCTGTCGTTCGCCGTCCCCCCGACGAACTGTCCGCGCGGGTCGACGAAGTACGAGGTTCCGTAGAAGTCGTTGTCGCCGTACTCCTCGACGCCCACCCGGTTGATCGCGGCGATGAAGTACTCGTTGGCGACGGCCGCCGCGGGCTGTTCGAGCTGCCAGAGGTAGGCGGACAGGCCGCGGGAGGTGGCGGAGGGGTTGTACACGAGCTGGGCGCCGTTCAGACCGAGCTGGCGCCAGCCCTCGGGGAAGTGCCGGTCGTAGCAGATGTAGACGCCGACCCGGCCGACGGCCGTGTCGAAGACGGGCCAGCCGAGGTTGCCGGGCTTGAAGTAGTACTTCTCCCAGAACCCCTTCACCTGCGGGATGTGGTGCTTGCGGTACTTGCCGAGGTAGGTGCCGTCGGCGTCGATCACGGCCGCGGTGTTGTAGTAGAACCCGGACTGCTCGACCTCGAACACGGGCACGACGATCACCATGCCGGTCTCGCGCGCGAGCTCACGCATACGGGTGACGGTGGGACCGTCGGGGACCGGCTCCGCCCAGGCGTAGTGCTCCGGTTCCTGGACCTGGCAGAAGTAGGGGGCGTTGAAGACTTCCTGGAACCCGATGACCTTCGCGCCCTGCCGGGCCGCCTCCCGGGCGTGTTCCTCGTGTTTGGCGACCATGGATGCGGTGTCGCCGGTCCAGGTGGCCTGGACCAGGGCGGCACGTACGACGTTGCCCATGAGCTGCTCCTTCGACGGGACGCAAGAGAGCCTCTACGCCCGTAGACAAAGCTGTAGAGGCTTGAAAGTAAGCCCCCCGGACAGCCTTGCCAAGACCATCGTCGTTAACCCGCCGAGTCGATCACGTTTCCGACCCTCACGGGTGAATGACGTGGCCGGTGGAGCCGGAGGTACGGCCGATCGGGGGACCGGCCGGAAGCCCGGACGGCCGTCGGCACGCGTGGGCGCACGGGCGCCGGCGGGCGCTTCGCCCGGCGGGGGCGCGCCGGGGTCGTCGCCCGTGGAAGGGCGTGCCGCTCCACCAGGCCGTGGCCGGGTGGAGCGGCACGCCGTGAACGCGGGCGGGTGGGGGACACGCCGTGAACGCGGGCGGGTGGGGGACACGCCGTGAACGCGGGCGGGTGGAATGGTGCCGGGGCCGTCGCCGGTTGGAACGACGGGCCGTAGTCGCCACCCGGCGGAAGGACGTGCTGTGACCGCCGCCGGACGGAAGGACACGCCGTGACCGCCGTCCGGCGGGGAGTCACGCCGTGAACCCGGCGACACGCAGGGCGTGGACCAGGTCCCACTGGCATTCGTCGGACACGCCCCGGGCCGCCCGCAGGAGGAGCGGCACGAGGCGCTCCGGGTCCGCCTCGACGCTGCGGGCGGCCTCCTCCGGGGCGCACACGCGGACGTACGCGTCGAGGAGGGCGCCGATCTCGCGGCCGCGGCCCTCGTCGGCGAGGCCGAGGACGGCGGCCCCGATCTCGGGCGCGGGCCGGGTGACGCCCTGGCGCAGCATCTGCCGGCCGTCGGCGGTACGGCCGGCGGTGGTCAGCGCGTCGGCCGCGGCCACCAGCCGGCCGGCGGGCAGCGAGGCCGCCTCCCAGAGCAGGGTGGCCCAGTCCGCGTCGAGACCGGCGTCGTGCAGTTCGGCCGCGAGCAGGGGGAAGCGGGCGGGGGGCCAGTACGCCACCTCGACGAGCAGGGCGTGCGCCTCGCCGCTGCGGCCTTCGCTCCGCAGCCGCGTGAGCGTCGCGACGGCCTCCGCGGCGAGCCGTCGCGCGTCCGCGTCCGGCGGCCCGGGCTCGGCCACCGTCGCGGCCTCCGCGGGCGGGCGCGCGGGTTCCTCGGCGGCTCCGGCGAAACGTGCGCCGCGGGGCGTGCGCCTGCCCTGCGCGGGCGGGGCGGGCAGTGCGGGACCCGTCTGCGGCACGGCTGCGGGTGCCGTGTCCGGCTCCGCCATCCCGGCGAAGCGTGCGCTTCCCCGGCGACGGCGCTTGGCGCGCTTCTCCGGGGACGGACCGGCGCCGGGCGGGGTCCTGTCGTGCGCCGGGGCCGGTCCGGCGGCCGGGTCGTGAGCCCACGCGTCGCCCGGAGCACGGCTCGCGGGAGGAGGCCAGGGCTCATCGGCCTGCCGAGAGTCGGGACCTGCTCCCGCACCGGGACCGGCGATGTGGCCGAGGGCGGGGCCAGGACCGGGCCCGGGAGCGAGATCAGGGCCGACAGGGTAACCAGCGGCAGGGCCGGGGCCGGAGGCATGGCCAGGGACAGGAGCCTGACCGAGGGCATGGCCGGAGCCCGGGCCAGCAGCGCGGCCGAGACCGGGATCGGAGCCAGGACCGACAGCGGAACCGGAAGCGGGGCCAGGACCGGCAGCCTGGCCGGGGACGGAGCCAGAGCCAGGGGCATGGCCGAAGACATGGCCGGGGACGGCAGCCTGGCCGGGAACAGGGACGGAGCCGGGGGCGGGGGCAGGGGCGTGGCCAGGGTCGGCTGCGTGGTCGGCCGGGGGCGGGGCGGTGTCGGGGGCGCCCGCTCGTGTGCGCGGGCGCGCGTCGGAGCGTACGCCCGGCGCACTCGTATCGTGGCCGTGGTGGACGCCCCCCGCTCCGGAGGAGTCGCCTTCGGAGGAATCACCCGCGGACGCATTCCCTGCGAGCGGGTGCCCCGGGGACGGATACCCGTCCCGCCCGCCCCCTTCCGAGGGGTGCCGTTCGGGCAGGCGCCCGCCCGGCGGATCCGTCTCCGTCCGGTTCTCCGGACGCCACCCCCACGTGCCGTCCGGCGCGGCCGGAGCCGGGAGACCCGGCACGCTCCGCGCGCGGGCGCGCAGGGCGTGGCGGTCGACGTGGTCGATGCGGTGGCGCAGTTCGGCGCAGCGGGCGGTGGCGCGTTCGTGGTCGTCCTGGGCCCAGGCGAGGTCCACCCGGATCGCCTCGGCCTCCTCCCGGGAAACGGCCGAGGCGAGCCGGCCGCTCAGTCCGACCTGGCGTTCGGCGGCATAGCGCTGCTCGCGGAGCATGACGTCCAGACGGTCGCCGAGGGCGTCCCGGCCGCCCGGACGGGCGTCGTACGCGGCCAGCGAGCCCTCGTACAGCGTGCGGGCCCGCGTCGTCTCCTGCGCCGCGGCGCGCTCCCCGTACCGCGCGAAGACGTCCTGGAGGAGTGCTTCCACGACGTCCCAGGGCGGCACCTCCCGGCCTTCGAGGCACGCCCGCATACCGTCGGGGTCGCGCTGCCAGAAGACCTCGCACCAGCCGCCGCCCCGGTCGAGCCGCCCCACAAGCCCGTTCAGGTACCGCGCGAACTCCAGTACCTGTTCCGGGAGTTGTCCTACAGTCATCACTCAACTCCCCGCCCGACGTGAGCACTTCGACCCGACAGAGAACACCATTCGTGTTACGGATCGACTACGGGGAGTTTTCGGCGCGGGCGCGGAGATCCCGGCGGGGCGCACCGAAGCGCGCTCTCCCGGCCTTTGAGCGCCGGATCACGCGCCCGCGCGAACACCCGGGCACGCGCCCGGCGGCAGCAGGCGCCGGATCCCGGCTCGGCCCCGCCCCCGGGTCGTATTCGCCCGGGGCCTGCGGGCTACCGGAGCACGACCGTGACGCCGCACCGTTCGAGGAGTTGCACGATCCCCTCGAAGTAGGAGGGCCGCCCCTCCGGATCCTCCACGGCGTCCGCCAGTGCGCGGCGCGCGACCTCGGAGTCGTGCCAGGTCAAGGTGAAGGGCGGGGCCACTCCGAATCCACCGCACAGGCAGTCCTTGAAGGCGTTCCACTCCCGGCCGAAGTAGCGGCCGGGTCCGAGCAGGGCCTCGGCGATCGCGCAGTGCAGCCCGGGGACGTCCGTGACGAACCGGCCGTCGAGGTGGTACTCGCCGCCGGAGCGGTCCGGCCTGGGCACGGGCACCCGCCAGGCACGGGTGGTGAGGTCGAGCCAGGCGTCCCTGCCCTGCGAGTCGTACGGCGCCCACAGGTTGGGGGCTGCCGGCGGACCCTGATACCACTCCGCCCAGATCGGGCGGGCCGTCGTCGACGGCCGGTCGGCTCCGCCGTCGGTGAGGGTGATGTCCTCCAGCCCGTCGCCGAGCACGGACGGGCGCGCTCCGGTGATGCCCAGGCCCACGGTGCGCGAGGCCATCACGGCGCCATGTCGATCCAGCACCAGGAGATCGGCCCAACCCGATACCCACCGGCGTGGTCGTTGAGTCCCCACGAGCAGCGGCTCCGCGGCCTCGCAGCCGATCAGCTCCATCGGGACGGGGGCCGGGTCCGCTCGCCGCTTGAACAGACCGTCCACGGCGGAGCACCGGCCTGCACTCGCAGCAGTGTCCGTCATCCCCGCGAAAAGCTCGAAGCGTGGTGTCGCAGGCGGTTCGAAGGAGCTCTCCTCGTTCCTGACACCGGCGCCGAGCACGATGTCGTACCGCGCGGGGTCGCCGGGGTGGGGCTGATGGGCCACCACGACCGCATCGACCAGAGTCCACCACTGCACGGGCCGCTCGTCGTCCCAGACCTCGACGCACACATCGCCCAGACCCCGCAACGAGACGTCGGACTCGGCCACGACCTCGCTCAGCAGACCTTCCGGGCTGCACCCTCGGAGGGTGAGGACCTCCCTCGGCGGCGGGACCGGGTCGACGAACAGCCCTTCGACGCCCGCGCACCTCCCCCAGAGCTGTTCCACGCCGTCCTCGTCCTCCTGGACAAGGAGGTACTTCACCGGGAAGTCCCGGTCCCACCCGGTGTGGTCTTCGACGCGCACCCAACCCCCGAACATGCGAGCGATCTTCGCGCCTACGATACGGGCCCTCCCGGGCCGGATGTCAGGACACGATCGAGCGCCGCCCGGCCCGCGGGCCCCCAGGCCGGCTTGCCGCCGGGAAGGCCCCGCTCCCCGTTCTGGCCCATGAGGACGAGGAAGAGGCTCTTCATGGCGGCCAGCCCTCGGGCGCGCCGGACCGTCGCCTCGTCCGCGCGCGCGTACGCCTCGAAGAACCGCGGGCCCGCGCCCGCGGGAAGCAGCACCCACGCGGCCGCCAGGTCCCACGCCGGATCACCGGCGAACAGGGAATCGAAGTCGATCACACCCGAGAGCGTCCCGTCCGAGACGACGACGTTCGCGGGATGGAGGTCACCGTGCACCCATACCGGCGGGCCCTCCCACCCGGGGGCCGCGACAGCGTCGTCCCAGACGTCCCGGACCGCCCGGGCGTCGGCGGCGAGGTTGCCCGGGGCGATGGCCCGCAGGAAATTCTCGAAGCCGTCCGTGCACTCCTTGGGGTGAGCGCCACGGTCCGAACCGGCCGGTGCCCCGGCGGGCGCCACCGCATGGAGCGCCCCGAGGAAGCCCGCCAGAGTGTCGGCCGCGTGGTCGCCGCGACTGATCGAGGCGCGGTCCAGCGGCTCGCCGTGGACCCACGTCATGACGCTCCACGGCTTCGGGAAGCGCGCGGACGGTTCACCGGTCCGCACGGGCGTCGGAACCGGGAGCGGAAGGCGCGGGGCCAGGACGGGCAGCCACCGGCACTCCTTGCGCAGGAGGTCCGGGGCGTCTTCCGTGCGCGGCATGCGCACGGCCAACTCGTCCCCGAGGCGCCACATCTGGTTGCCCCAGCCGCCCTCCACCTCGCGTACGGGCAGCCCCGCGAGGTCCGGATGCTGGTCCTTGAGAAGATCACGCACCAGCTCTGCGGTGATCTCGGTCCCGGAGTCGGTCATGCGAAGCCACAGTACGTGAGACAGGCGGAGCGGACTCCCGCTTTCCAAGACGCCCACCGCCGGACCCGTTCCGCCGACGGGCCTCCCCGGAGGAAGTCAGCGGGCCCCTCCGGAGCGGAAGGACGTCACGCCGCGGGCACCAGAGCGCACCGCACGACGAGCTCGTCCATCGAGAGCCCGAGGGCCCGCGCCAGCGCGGCGACCGTGAAGAAGGCCGGCGTGGGCGCGCGCCCGGTCTCGATCTTGCGCAGGGTCTCCGCGGAGATCCCCGCGACCCCGGCGATGTCCGCCATGCTGCGGTCGCCACGGGCTTCGCGCAGCAGCCGCCCGAGCCGCTCGCCGCGTTCGCGCTCTTCGGGGGTCAGAGGGGTTCGCACCATGGCACCATTCTAATACCGGTATAGTAATTGGCATGGTGGAACTGAAGACCGACACGTCGATCGACGAGATGTACGCGGCCGGCCAGGTCGTGGGCAGGGCGCTCACAGCGGTGCGCGAGGCCGCCGACGTGGGCGTCTCGCTGCTGGAACTGGACGAGGTGGCGCACCAGGTCCTGCGCGACGCGGGCGCGACGTCGCCCTTCCTCGGCTATCACCCCTCCTTCGCGCCCACGCCCTTCCCCGCGGTCGTCTGCGCCTCCGTGAACGAGGCGATCGTGCACGGCGTCCCGACGGGGTACCGGCTGCGCGACGGCGACCTCCTCTCCATCGACTTCGGCGCCGAACTGGGCGGCTGGGTGGGCGACTCGGCGATCAGCTTCATCGTGGGCGAGCCGCGTGCCGCCGACGTGCGGCTCGTGGAGACCGCGGAACGGGCCCTGGCCGCGGGGATCGGGGCGGCCGTCGTCGGCAACCGCATCGGGGACATCGCGCACGCCATCGGCACGGTGTGCCGGGCGGCGGGATACGGGATCCCGGACGGGTTCGGCGGCCACGGCATCGGACGCCGGATGCACGAGGACCCGGGCGTCCCGAACGAGGGCCGTCCGGGACGCGGGCTGCCGCTGCGGCACGGAATGGTCCTCGCCATCGAGCCGATGCTCATCGGCGGCGGCACGGACGACTACCACGCGGCCCCCGACGGCTGGACCCTGCGCACGAACGACGGCTCCCGGGCGGCACACGCGGAACACACGGTGGCCATCACGGACGCGGGTCCGCGCATCCTGACGGCGCGCTGACCACTCCGGACACCGACGGCCGTGCGGCGGGGACGGGCCCCGCCGCACGGCCCGACGGCGACCAGGACGCGGGTGGCCCGCCGTCAGGACGCCGGGCGCACGATCCTCAGGACTCGGGTCGCACGACCATGGCCGAGCCGCCGCCCCGCCGGACCTTCTCCGCCGCGGCCAGCCACTTGCCGTTCGGGAGGCGCTGGACGCCCGTGGCCGCGCCGATCTCCGGGTTCGTCTTGAAGGAGTGCCCGATCGCTTCGAGCGCGGCCCTCGACGGGCTGTCGTACAGGCCCGGTTCGAGTTCGGTCTGGGCCGCGTTGCGCTGGCTGGCGCGCGGTGTGGCGATCGCGTCGACCAGCGGGAGCCCGCGGTCGACGAACTCGGTCAGGGTCTGCAGGACGGTCGTGATGATGCTCGCGCCGCCGGGCGAACCGAGCGCCACGACAGGCCTGTCGTGGCGGTCGAGGACGATGGTCGGCGAGATCGACGAGCGCGGACGCTTGCCGGGACCCGGCAGATTGGGGTCGTGCACGGCCGGGTTGGCCGGGGCGAAGGAGAAGTCCGTCAGCTCGTTGTTGAGGAGGAAGCCGCGTCCCGGGACGGTGATCCCGCTGCCACCGGTCTGTTCGATGGTCAAGGTGTAGGCGACGACGTTGCCCCACTTGTCGGCCACCGTCAGATGGGTCGTGTTCTCCCCCTCGTACGTCGTCGGGGCGGCCGTCCCCGTGCCGGCGCAGGCGGCGGGGTTCCTCGGGTCGCCCGGCGCGAGCGGGCTCGTCAGCACGGCGTCGTCCTTGACCAGGCAGGCCCTGCTGTCCGCGTACCTCTGCGAGAGCAGGCCCTTGGCCGGTACGTCCTCGAAGGCCGGGTCGCCCACCCAGCGGCCCCGGTCCGCGAACGCGATCCGGCTCGCCTCGATGAAGTGGTGCAGGTACTGCGTCTCGCTCACCTTCGAAAGGTCCTTCCCCTCCAGGATGTTGAGCGCTTCGCCGACGGTGGTGCCGCCGGAGGAGGAGGGGGCGATCGAGTAGACGCCCAGACCTCGGTACGAAGTCCTGGTGGGCGCCTGGCGCTTCACCCGGTAGGCCGCGAGATCCCTCGGGGACAGCTTGCCGGGACGGGCGTTGTAACCGGACGCCGGGTCCACGGGCGGCCTGTTGACGGTGTCGACGATCTCCCGGCCGAGTTCGCCGGTGTAGAGGGCGCGCGTGCCCTTCCTGCCCAACTCCTCGTACGTACGGGCCAGATCGGGGTTCTTGAAGGTCGTTCCGACGACCGGCAGCGAGCCTCCGGGCAGGAAGAGCTTCGCGGTGTCGGGGAAGTTCGCGAAGCGCGCCCGGTTGGACTCGGTCTGCGCGCGGAAGGTCGGGTCGACCGTGAACCCGGTGCGGGCGATGCGCTCGGCCGGCTCCAGGACGCTGCCGAGGCGCCTGCTGCCCCAGGAGTCCAGCGCCGTCTGCCAGGTGGCGGGCGTGCCCGGGGTGCCCACGCCCAGCCCGCTGGTGACGGCGTCGGCGAAGGCGAGCGGCTTGCCGTTCTCCAGGAACAGCCCGGAGTCGGCGGTCAGGGGTGCCGTCTCGCGTCCGTCGAGCGTGTGCACCGTACGGGACTTGGCGTCGTAGTAGACGAAGTAGCCGCCTCCGCCGATGCCGGACGAGTAGGGCTCGGTGACGCCGAGGGCGGCCGCCGTGGCGACGGCCGCGTCGACGGCGTTGCCGCCCTTCCTCAGCACCTCGACGCCCGCGGCGGACGCGTCCGCGTCGACGCTCGCCACGGCACCCCCGTACCCGACCGCGACGGGCACCTTCACGGCGGCCGTCCTTTCGGCCGTGCCCGCCGCCGGCGTCCCGGGCGGCGCCGCCGCACCCACCAGCACCGTCGCGGCCGAAACCGCCAGGACCGTCAGATTCCGCGCAAGAGGACGTCGCATCAATACCTCCAGTCAACAGTCGTCTGCGCAGCGTAACTTCACCGCGGTGACCACGTCAGGCCCCCTCGAACACGGTTCCGCGGGCCCGCTAGCATGCGCGCACATGAATGACGACGTGCGCAACATCGTCCTCGGCGTCCTGGCAGTCGGCATCAGTGCCGCGCTCGGCTGGATCGCCCGGACCTACCTGTGGAAGCGCAAGCTCCGCCGCAAGCAGGCGTTCTTCGGGCTGCCCGACAACGCCGAGTCGCTCCTCGTGGTGAACCGCGAGGCGGGCGGTACCGAGCTCACGGTGATGCGCCACGACGTTTTCGCGCTCCTCGAACTGTCCGCGCTCATCAAGGACTGCGGCGCGCACGCCCAGGTCATCGCGCACGACGCGACCCAGCAGGGTTTCGGCGAGCGCACGGAGTTCTGCGTGGGCGGACCGGCCTCGAACCGGCGCATGGCGGCGCACCTGCAGTCCCTGCTGCCCGGCGTGCAGGTCAACGTCGAGTCCGGACGGGGGCCCGACCGGGGCGCGTTCCAGATCGGCGGCGAACGCTACCGGCTGGAGCCGGGCCAGGCCGAGTACGTGATCCTCGCCCGGCTCACCGCCGGCCAGAGCCGTGCCGTGCGGCCGGTCTTCCTCTTCTGCGGCCAGCGCGCGATAACCAACCAGGCGGCGACCCGCTACCTCGCCCGCAACCACGCGCGCCTCGCCCGCAAGCACGGCGGCAACAGCTTCGTCCTGCTCCTGAAGGTCGTGAACTCCCAGGCGTACGGCCCCGACGTCGTCGAGGTCGTCGCGGACGTCACCCGCGCCGCCCAGGCCCCGCTGCCGGAGCCGCCGGCCCCGGACCCGGCGCCGGACGCGGAGCCCGACACCGACGGGGAGACCCCGGCGAGGCCGGCCACGCCCCGGGCGCGCCGGCGTACGTGACGGCCGGCCCAGGAGGGCGCGGCGCCTTCCGGCCGTTCGCGGCGCCCACGAGGTTCGAACGGATGGAAATGAACACTTCAACAATCGTTACTCGCACGTAACTTACCGACGGGTTACTTCGAGTAAGGCGCCGCGGTTACCGTCGGGTCACCTTGCACTGACCAAGTGAGGAGTGACCCGTTGGGAAACGGTCGCAACCCCCTGCGCACTTCCGCCCTCGGCGCCGTCTCGGCGACGCTCGTCGCCGCCGCGGGCCTGGGCCTGGCACCCGTCGCCCAGGCCGCCGACAGCTCGGGCGGTGTCCGCTTCGTCGACATCGCCGGTGACGGCGGCACCACCCTCAAGGCCAACGTCGTCACTCCCGCGGGAGCGGACGGAACCCGCGCCTACCCGCTCGTCGTGCTGCCCACGAGCTGGGGCCTGCCGCAGGTCGAATACCTCGCCCAGGCCCAGAAGCTCGCGAACTCCGGTTACGTGGTCGTCGGTTACAACGTCCGCGGCTTCTGGCAGTCGGGCGGCGAGATAGACGTCGCCGGCCCCCGCGACACCGCCGACGTGTCCAGGGTGATCGACTGGGCGCTCGCCAACACGCCCGCCGACGCGCGGAAGGTGGGCGTGGCGGGCGTCTCGTACGGCGCCGGGATCAGTCTGCTGGCCGCCGCGCACGACAAGCGCATCAAGGCGGTCGCGGCGCTGAGCGGCTGGGCGGACCTGACCGCGTCGATCTACTCCGGCCGCACCGAACACGTCCAGGCGGCCGCCCTGCTGAACGGCGTCGGGCACATCACGGGCCACCCCAGCGCCGAGACCCAGCAGGTGTTCAAGGACTTCTTCGCCGGGGACCTGTCGAAGGAGCAGGCCCTGCTCGACTGGGGGAAGAAACGTTCTCCCAAGACCTACGCCGACCGGCTCGACAAGAACGGCCCCGCCGTCTTCATGGCCAACACCTGGGGCGACACGATCTTCTCGGCCAACCAGTACGCCGAGTTCTACGAGGGACTGAGCGGGCCCAAGCGGCTGGAGCTCCGTCCCGGCGACCATGCCACCGCCGAGATCACCGGTCTGCTCGGGCTCCCCAACGACGTATGGACGGACACGGCCCGCTGGTTCGACCACTACCTGGCGGGCAAGGACAACGGCATCGACCGCGAACAGCCGGTGCGGCTCAAGTCCCGCTCCACGGGCGGCTACGAGGGCTACCCGGACTGGAAGTCGGTGGGCGCGACCACGAGGAAGATCGCCCTCGAAGGCACCACCAGGATCCACACGAACGTCGACTCGGGCGCGGACGGCGGGGTCATCTTCCTGTCCAGCATCCTCGACCAGCTCACGCGGATCCCGCCGATGGCCTCGATCCCGCTGCTGCCGCGCTACTGGAGCGCGGTGTGGCAGTCGGAGAAGTACGAGGACGCCCAGCGCGTACGGGGCACCGCCAGGCTGCACACGACGGTCACCGGCACCAAGGAGAGCGGCACCTTCGTCGCCTACCTCTACGACGTGGGCCCGCTCGGCATCGGCAAGCTGGTCAGCAACGCGCCGTACACCTTCCACGGACAGACGCCCGGCAAGCCGTTCGGCGTCGACCTGGACCTGTTCTCCACGGCGTACGACGTCCCGGCCGGGCATCGGCTCGCCCTGGTCGTCGACACGGTCGACCCGCTGTACATCGAGCACAACCCGTCCGGCGCGCAGCTGACCTTCTCCTCGCCGGAGCACGACCCGTCCTACGTGTCGGTACCCCTGCGCGAGCAGTGATCTCCGGCTGGCGCCGGCCGGGCCTGGCCCTGTGAGCCGCCACTCCCCCTGCGGTCGCGGGGCGGTGGGGGGTACCCCACCCGGCAGCAGCGTCCCTGGTCCGGCCGGAGCCACGCACACGGCCTCGGTCTCGGGACCGCACCGCTCCCGCCCGTCCGCCCGTGGGCGGACCGGGAGAACGGCACGCACATCCCGATGCGGATCGGCGAAGATCACCGTCACCACGGGGATGAACGGCAAATCGTAGTCGAGGATCGCCGCGGTCGGCCTTCCGGGCCCGGGGAAGCACCCGGCGAGACGCCGGGGCCCGTGCCCCGGCCCGGGGGCCGAAGGGTCCGGGCACGGATCGCCGCGCCGCGTCCGGCAGTTGGGGGCCGGGCCCCGCGGTCAGGCTTCCGCGGCCTCGGCGTACATCTGGGACAGCTCGGGAACGCCCTGGACGGCCCAGTCGAGGCCGGCCTCGACGACCGGGATCTCACGCCCCGAGGGGAGCCGGACGGCCGGGCTGCCGCCGGGCCAGACGTGCCAGGAGGCACCCGGCACGGTGCGCACCACGACGGTGCCGAGATAGAGGCCGGCGTCGTTGCCGAGCCAGGGCAGCGCCTCGGGATCGTCGCGCCACAGCGGCAGGAGCTGGTCGAGCGCCACCAACGAGTCCGGGGAGTCGTCCAGTTCGAGGCCGACGGCCGCGGCCTGGGAGCGGAGCAGTTCGCACTCCGAGAGCAGCTCGGCCACCCCTGCCGGGTCGTCCTCGAACGCCTTGGCGAGAGGACGGTCCCGCCGCACCGGACGCCGCTTGAGCAGCTTGTCCAAGAAGGAGATGTTCATGACCAGCCTCTCCGTGGGGTGCGATCGTCGAAGCTCCGTGCTCCCGGCAGGTGAACAAAATGTAGCTCGCGGCATTTCATTACGGAATCAGGCAAATCGTGACACTCGGAGAAACACCCCTGAACCCTCACCGGTTTCCCGAACCGGCCCATGACGAAGCGTGCCCGCGATCGCGGGTCCGAATGCCCGTCACCCGTCGCCCGTCGCGGACACGCCGGGGCACGCCCTGGACGTGCCGGCCCCCGCGTCCGGGGGCCGATCCGGACGACAGGTCCTAGACGTCCAGGTCCACCACGACCGGCGCGTGGTCCGAGGCGCCCTTGCCCTTGCGCTCCTCGCGGTCCACGTACGCGTCCTTGACGGCCGTCGAGAACGCTTCGTTGCCGTAGACGAGGTCGATGCGGATGCCGCGGTTCTTCGGGAAGCAGAGCTGGCGGTAGTCCCAGTAGGTGTACGGGTGGTCGTACTTGAGGGGGCGCGGGACCACGTCCGTCAGGCCCGTCTCGCGCAGGGCCGCCAGCGCGGCGCGCTCGGCCGGGGTGACATGGGTCAGGCCCTCGAACGCGGCCACG
This sequence comes from Streptomyces sp. NPDC058751, assembly GCF_042746485.1. Taxonomy (NCBI): domain Bacteria; kingdom Bacillati; phylum Actinomycetota; class Actinomycetes; order Kitasatosporales; family Streptomycetaceae; genus Streptomyces; species Streptomyces sp. NPDC058751. The sequence continues at coordinate 69,088 of NZ_JBHYPZ010000022.1, forward strand.
TCGTAGACGTCGTCGTCCGTGGGCGCCACGTTGTAGTCGCCGAGCACCGCGAACGGGCGGCCGCCCCCGGCGTCGCCCGCCACCGCCGCTCTCAGGGCCTCGAACCACTGGAGCTTGTACGCGTAGTGGGCGTGGTCCACCTCACGGCCGTTCGGCACGTACACCGACCAGACGCGGACCGGACCGCAGGTCGCGGAGACGGCCCGGGGCTCCTCCAGTCCCTCGTACTCGGGGCCGCCGGGCAGGCCCTTGACCACGTCCTCCAGGCCGACCCGGGAGATCACCGCCACGCCGTTCCACCGTCCCGTGGCGTTCACGGCCGCCTCGTAACCCAGCTCGCGCAGTGGTTCGACCGGGAACTGCTCGGCGGCGACCTTGGCCTCCTGGAGGCACAGCACGTCCGTGCCGCTGCTCTCCAGCCAGGCCAGCAGCCTCGGGAGACGGGCGGTGACCGAGTTCACGTTCCAGGTGGCGATACGCATGCTCCACAACCTACCGGGCGGGTACGACAACGGGTCGGCCGGAGACACTGCGTGCCGTCCCTTCCTCTCCCGGGCGACGCGGTGCGGCACGGACGGGAGGCGCGGCACGGACGGGCGCGCGGCCGGGCTCAGACCTCCACCGACGCTCCCGGTGCGAGCCGCAGGTGCTCGGAGCCGCCGAGGGCGCCGATCTGGCGGTCGTAGATCGGCCGGGCGAGGTCCGTGAGCAGGGCGTCGTGGATGTCGTACGCGCGTTGCGGCTTGACCTCGCGGACGTACTCGATGACCTCGGAGATCTTGTTCCACGGCGCCATCACGGGGAGCATCAGCGTCTCGACCGGCCGGCCGGGGACGGTCAGGGCGTCCCCGGGGTGGAAGACCCGGCCGTCGTCGACGAGATAGCCGACGTTGGTGATGCGCGGGATGTCCGGATGGATCACCGCGTGCAGTTCGCCGTGCACCTGGACGTCGAAACCGGCGGCGGTGAAGGCGTCCCCGTGGCCGACCGTGTGCACCCGGCCGGGGAAGGCGGCGGAGACCTTCTCCGCCACCGACCGCAGGGTCCAGATCTCGGCCGCCGCGTTGGCCTCCATGGCCGCGCGGAGCCGCCCCTCGTCGAAGTGGTCGGGGTGCTCGTGCGTGACGAGGAGGACGTCCGCGCCCACGGCCGCGTCCTCCTCGCTGAAACCCCCGGGATCGATGACGAGCGTCCGCCCGTCCTTCTCGAGACGGACGCAGGCGTGCGACTTCTTCGTGAGCCTCATGGGTCCATCCTGCCCCCGTGCCCGTCCCGGAGGTCACTCCTGCGGACAAGTCCGCCGGACGGCTCCCTCCGCTCACTCCTGGGGGGTCGTCTCCTCACGGATGATCTTCTGGGCCACCCGGAAAGCGCTGTTCGCCGCCGGCATGCCGCAGTAGACGGCCGTCTGGAGCAGCACCTCCTTGATCTCCACCGGGGTGAGACCGTTGCGCAGGGCGGCGCGGGTGTGGACGGCGAGCTCGTCGAGGTGGCCGCCCGCGACCAGCGCGGTCAGCGCCACGCAGCTGCGCGAACGCCGGTCGAGTCCGGGCCGGTCCCAGATCTCGCCCCACGCGTACCGGGTGACGAACTCCTGGAAGTCCCCGGAGAACTCGTCCGCCGAGGCCAGCGTCCCGTCGACGTGCGCGTCCCCCAGCACCTCGCGGCGCACCTTGATCCCGATGTCGTAGGGGTCCTGCCGCCCGGCGGGCTCGGGCGCGACGGGGGCCGGGGCGATCTCGGCGAAGGGGGTGACCAGCGGCGGCGCGGCCTGCACCGGGTAGGCCTGCGCCGTCTGGACGGCCATCTGGCCGGTGGACGAGTCGAACGGGGGCAGCCAGGCGCTGGAGAAGTGCCGCACCAGCAGGTCCGTCACGGCGGCGGGCTGCTCCACGGGCACCAGGTGCGAGGCACCGGGGACGACCGCGAGCCGGGCGTCCGGGACGCCCGCGACCAGGGTGCGCGCCTCCGCGGGTCCGGTGACCTCGTCGTCGGAACCGGCCAGGACCAGGGTCGGCACGCCGACCAGTCCCAGTTCGTCCCGCACGTCGAAGGTCGCGAGGGCCTCGCAGGCCGCGATGTAACAGCCGGGGTCGGTGGTGCGCACCATCTGCACGGCCCACTCGGTGATCGCGGGCTGGGCCGCCGCGAAACCGCTCGTGAACCAGCGTTCGGGCGAGGTCCGGGCGATCGGGTCCAGGCCGTTCGACCTCACGATCACCCCGCGCTGGCGGAACTCGTCGGCCGTGCCGAAGCGGGCCGAGGCGGCGATCAGCGCGAGGGAGGCCACCCGCTCGGGGCGGCGCAGTGCCAGTTCGAGCCCGATGGCCCCGCCGAACGCGCAGCCCGCGTACCCGAAGTGCTGGATGCCCAGCCGGTCGAGGGTCGCCAGCAGCCGCTCGGCGAACTCGGCCACCGATCCGGCGGGGTGGGCGGGCGCTCCGCCGTGTCCCGGGAGGTCGAAACGGAAGATCCGCCAGCTCTTCGAGAGTTCCGGGATCTGCCTGTCCCACATGTGCCAGGTGGTGCCCAGGGAGGGCCCCAGGATCAGCACGGGCGCGTCTTCCGGCCCGTCCAAGCGGTACTGCAGGGTGTTCGGTGGTGTCTCGCTCACCCGCCCGAGCCTCTCATACAGCACGAAATCTCATACCGCTGGGGCGAGCCCCGAGGCACTTGTCGATCATCTCGCGACAGGTCCCGACCCATATGAACCATCACGGGTCCGGATCTGCGCTTTTCGGCGAGCATTCGCGACCGTTCCGACAGAAGGGCCCGGGCTGATGGACGCATGTGCGAAGCCTGCGGTGGACGCGGTTCCCTTGACCGGGAGCTCGTCCACCGCAGGCATCATCCACCGGTCGGACCGGATCCTCAGCGGACGTCGTAGGCGCGGGTGATGGTCTGGGTCACCGCGTTGCCCTTGGAGTCGGTGAAGGCGACCTTCGTCATGACCTGCTTGCCGGTGGCGCCGGTGTGGTCGAGCACGGCCGTCCACCGGCCGCCCCGCCGCTCGGTCGGCGCCTCGGTCCAGGTGGTGCCGCCGTCGTAGGAGTACGACAGCGCGGCCTTCGTGATCGCGCCCGGGGTGTACCCGGCGTGGCCCTCGACCGACAGACCGACCCTGATGCCGCTCTCGGCGGGCAGGGTGTTCATCCCGTCCGTCGGCAGGTCGTACACCGGGGTGAGGATCGGAAGGCCGCGCGAGTAGACGTCCGGCTCCCGGTGGGAACGGAAGCTCCACGTGGTGGTGGCGGCGGTGGAGCGCAGCCAGTTCCGGTCGCCGGAGAGGATCTTCTCCAGGTTCTGGGTGAGCTCGTACGCGGAGTCCTCGTCCGGCACCTGGAACACGCCGTAGGGATCGATCCTCCTGCCGATCTGCTCACCGTTGCGCTTCAGTACCAGGTTGCCGAGGTCGCCGAACGATCCGCCGTAGGTCCAGTGGTCGCCGGAGCCGTCGACCCAGAGCGCGTTCTGGAAGCCGATCAGGTCGCCCTGTCGCTCGGCGGCCAGCATCAGCTCGCCGTCGGCGTCGCGCGGCGCGGCGGGCTTCAGGGGGCCGCCGTACCACTCCTCGGAGCCGCGCTGTCCGGTCCGGTAGGTGCGCTCCTGGTCGCCCATGAAGGCGGCGAACGGGAAGCTGGTCATCGCGCCGTGGTACCAGGCGTCGTCACCGGTCGTGTAGTAGGCGGTGCGGGTGACGGGCACGTGGATCTTGCCGTACGGGCTGACGGGGACGTAGCCGCTGTCGGTCCCGTTGGGGCGGATGAACAGCGCGTCCAGGTAGTCGGCCTCCTTGCCCATGGCCTTCCACGTCTCCTCGACCTGGGCCAGCCTGGAGTCCCTGGGCCGGTAGACCCGGTCGGAGTACAGCGGACCCCCGGTCGGGAACGACAGGTTGTAGACGTAGGGCTTGCCGTCCTCGGTGCCGGACGCGCGCCAGGTGGGCCGGAACTCGAAGGTGCCCTTCGTGGCGCGTCCGTCGACGTCCGCGTAGAGGTTCTGGACGGTCTTGGCGATCGAGAGCGATCCGGAGGCCTGCCAGGTGTCGTCCCACGAACGGGCGTAGCTGAACGTGGTGTTGTCCACCGCCGAGGGGCGCTCGGTCTCCAGGCTCAGCCGGTGGGCCTCGCGGGCGTCGAGGACGACGGTGGTGTCACGGGTGATCCGCAGCTGCGGCCGCGCGAGGTAACTGACCGATTCCAGCACCTTGTTCGCGTCGTACGACGTCACGAAGCTGCTCAGGGCGTAGTCGCCCGGGCGCACGCTGAACGTCTGCTCTGCCGCACCGGCGTTGGTGCGGCGCTCCCCCTTGTCGATGTCGAGCTTGGCGATGTCCAGGGAGGAGGAGCCGGCGGCGGGGTTGCCGTTGCGGTCGATGAGCTTGACCCGGAGCGTGACCGTCTCCGGCTGGACGTAGAGGGTGACGGGCACGGAGACGTGCGCGTCGCCGCCGGTGGCCAGGATCCGGCCGGTGACCGCGCCGTACTGGGAGTCCCTCAGACGGGCGGTGGGGTCGATCCGCAGCGGCACCCGGACGGTGGCCCCCGCGGGGATCCGCACCCTGTCCTGCGTCAGTTCGACGATGTCGGAGCGGACATCGCTGCCGTCGTTGCCGTGCACCCCGCTGACCCGCAGGTTCAGGGTGAGGTCCCTGCCGCCGGTGTTGGTGAGGGGCACCTGCACGGTGGTGCGGTCCGAGGCGTCCTGCGGCCAGTCGTAGCTGCCGGCCTGCACGGCGGGTGCGGCGAGCACCTTCTGCTTCACCGCGTCGGACACGTCGAGCACGCCGGCGCCGGTCTCGTCCGCTCCGGCGACCTCGCCGCCGGTGCGGGCGGAGGAGACCAGGGCGGCCTTGACCTGCTGCGCGGTCCAGTCCGGGTGGGCCTGGCGGACGACGGCCGCGGCACCCGCGACGTGCGGGGTGGCCATGGAGGTGCCGGACATCGACTGGTAGGCGTAGACGCCCCGGCCGCCCGCGTTGGCCGCCGATATGCCGACGCCGGGGGCGGCGATCTCGGGCTTGAGGGTGTGGGTGACGGCCACCGGACCGCGGCTGGAGAACGGCGCGGTGGTGTCGTCGCGGTCGACGGCGCCCACGGTCAGTACCTCGGGCACGCAGCCGGGCGAGGAGACGGTCTCGGTGCCCGGACCGGAGTTGCCCGCGGCGACGACGAACAGTGACCCGGTGCTCTGCGCGAGCTGCTTCGTGGCCTGGGACACCGGGCCGGTGCAGTCACGGTCCGAGGCGTTGCCCAGGCTCATGGAGACGACGTCGGCCTTCTGGTCGACGGCCCACTGCATGCCCGCGATGACCCAGGAGTCCTGGCCGTAGCCGTAGTCGTCGAGGACCTTGCCGATGAGCAGGGAGGTGCCGGGGGCGACGCCCTTGTTGCGGCCGTCGCTCGCCGCTCCGGTCCCGCCGACGGTGGAGGCGGTGTGGGTGCCGTGGCCCACGCGGTCGGCGGTGTCCTTGGAGTCCGTGAAGTTCTCGGCCTCGGTGATCCGGTCGGCCAGGTCCGGGTGCTCGGCGTCCGCGCCCGTGTCCAGCACGGCGACCTTGGTGCCCTTGCCGTCGTATCCGGCCTTCCACGCCTCCGGCGCGTGCACCTGCTTGGTGGAGCGGTCCAGCGTGGCCTCGACCTTGCCGTCCAACCACAGCTTCTTCAGCGTGGAGGCGGAACGCGAACGGGTGTTGGTGACGTCCTGCCAGAAGGTGGCGGCCGTGTCCTTGTCCGCCTCGAGCGCGGCGCCGTCCACCGCCGGGAGGCTCAGGACCCGTTCCGCCCCGCGAGGCGCGGCGGGCGCGCTGTCGGCGAGGTTCACGCCCTTCCGGTAGGTGGCGATGAGCGGGAGCGCGTCGGTGTGGGCGTCGTCGTATCCCTGGCGGATGAGCCCGGTGACGTTGAAGAGCTGCTCGTCGACCTTGTCCTCGGCGATCGCCCGGGAGGCGTCCTCCGGGTAGACGTAGAGGTCCTCGCCCCTCTGGTACGTCTGGACCACCGGCTGGGTGCCGTCCTCGCGGGGCAGGACGGCGGCGGAGCTGCGACCCGACGCGTCCGTGGTCACCAGCACCTTGTCACCGGTGACGAGCGTGACCGACACCTGCTTGCCGCCGGCCGCGGTCCCGCTGCCGACGACGGGTCGTTTCCCTGACGCTTCGTCAGGCGATGTGTCCGCTGCCCCGGAAGGCGAGACCGCGGTGACGCTCAGGACGACGGCGGTCGCCGCGCCCAGAGCCGTACGCGTTATGGAGCGCATGAATCTCCCCAATGAATACCGTGAACATGCCAGGTTGTGGGGTGCAGCCTGGCAGACCCGCGGATCGGCCGGGGATGCCGCGCGTGACGGGTTTCCCGCATGTCGGTATCCCGCCACACGGGCATGTCCGGTGATTCGTGGGACCGTTGGGGCCCCGGCCCCGCGGACGGAGGTGGACCCGTGCCCCTCTTCGCCGCGATCCGTCCGGGCGAGCGCCGGCCGGGCGGGTCAGAACCAGCCCGCGCGTGCGGCGTGCCAGCCGAGCTGAAGTCGCGAATCCGCTCCGGCGAGGTCCATCAGACGGCGCGTCCGCCGCTCCACGGTGCGGATCGACAGACCGAGCTGGGAGGCCACCCGCCGGTCGGACACCCCCGCCAACAACAGGGCGAGGACCTCCAGTTCCCCCTCGGTCGGCCGCTGGTCGCCCGCCGGGTCCGCGCGCACGCCCGTGGTGGTGGCGTACAGCGGACGGGCCTGGTCCCACTCCCTCTCGAAGAGATGGACCAGGGCCGTCAGCAGACCGCTGCGGTGCACCACGATGGCGCTCGGCTCGTCGCCGGAGTCCGTCATGTCCAGCGGCACCATGGCTCGTTCCCGGTCCGACACGACCATCTTCAGCGGCAACGAGTCGGCCAGGCGGAGTTCGAGACCCGCCCCGATGGCCTCTTTCACGTCCCTGCCCACGTCGGGACCGTCGAGGTAGTCCTTGGCCGCCACGACCCGGAAGTCGACCCCCCGGTCCAGCGCGGAGCTCTCCGACACGTCGGCGTCCGCACGTGGCACCGCGATGGGATCCCCGACGAGGAAGACGAGCAACTCCCGCTGGGCGCCGCGCTGGAGCTGGTGGAACCGGTGCGCGACCTGCTCCACGCCGACGACCACCTCCATGACACTGCCCGCGGGGTGCGCGGCGGTGCTGCGGTACTGCTCGGTCAGCATCGAGAACGCGGTCTCGGCCCGGTGGAGTGCGTTGCGCTGCTCGACGAGGAGCGGGGCCAGGGCCACCGAGGGCGGGGTGAGCCGGTAACGGGGGGTCGAAAGGCCCTGCGAGTCGGGTACGCCGCTCTCGGCCTCGGCGGCGATCGCCACCAGACCGCGTGAGGACAGGCCGAGCAGGATGCGGGTGGTCTCGGGCTCGTCGAGTCCGGTCTGCCCGGCGAGGTCGTGCGCGGAGGCCGTCGGGCGGGCGAGCAGAGCGGTGTAGACGGTCTCCTCGGCCAGACTCAGTCCCAGCGCCTGCAGCATCCAGCTCCCCTCTCGGGCGGCCGCCTCGCCTGTCCTCGGCGCGGCTCGGGTGGACCGGGCGGACCCTCGTCTCGGCGGCACCCTATCCCACGGTCGGCAAGTCGCCGTGGACCGCAGCCTGTTGCGCGCCGCACCCCGGCGACCGGCCGGCGGATCACCGGGCGGCCGGGGATACCGCGTTGAAGCGGGACGCCCCTCCCGCGTCGTCCCGTCCGTCGTCGAGCCAGCCCAACCGTGCCGCGTGGAAGCCCAGTTGCATGCGGTTCTGCACGTTCGCGCTGTCCATCAGATGCCTGATCCGGCGCTGCACCGTCCGTAGGGAGGTACGCAGTTGGGTGGCGATCGCCTGGTCGGTGAGGCCGGTCAGCAACAGGCTGAGGATCTGCGCGCCCAGATCGTCGACGACCGGCGCGTTCCGCAGGGCACCCACGGAGGTGACGAACTGCGTCGCCTTCTCCCATTCGGACTCGAACAACGCGATCAACGCGTCGAGCAGACTGCTCTCGTGCACCAGCAGGGCTCCCGCCTTCGCGGTGCTGGCCGAGCCGAGCAGCGGAACGATGGCCAACTCGCTGTCCACGATGAAGAGTTTGAGCGGCACGGCATCGGCGATCCGGACCTCTTCTCCCGCGGCGCGCGCCTCGATGATCTCGTCGAACGACGGGGCCTGCCCGTCGAGCGTCCCGCGCTCCACCACCACGCGGTAGCGGACACCGCGCTCGATGGTCGCGCCGTCGGTCATGTTGCCGGACGAGAAGAACGGCGGCTTGACGAGGTTCATGATCTCTTCGCGCGCGCCGAGCTGGATGCGCCCGACGCGCTCGCGGATGGCCTCGCTGCCGTGGATCACCTCGACGACCTCCACCGTGCCGCGCCCGCGGGTGGCCGCGCGGTAGATCTCGTCGAGGGAGTCGAGTTCGAGTTCCGCCAGATTGAGCTCGTTCTGCCGCTGGACCAGCAGCGCCCGCAGCGCCGACGCCGGCGGGGAGGCGACGAACCGGGTGGCGTCACCGAGGCTGCGCGCGGCGAGTCCCCGGCCTTCGAGCCTGCTGAGGATGCCTACCGTCCGGCGGACGTCGCAGCCGACGAGTTCGGCGAGTCCGGCGGGAGTGGCGGAGACCACCGAGACCAGGGTGCGATAGGTGTCCGCCTCTTCGGGGGTGAGTCCCAGCACGTCTGACAGCAAGATGCCTCTCCGCCTTCGGGAGCGCGAGGGACGGCCAGGGCGGGTCTCACACCGCGCCCCGGCCGTACCCCCTCGGGTCTGTTCACCGCTTCATCGGTTCGCCTCAGCGCAGTCGGTACGCCTTGGGCATGGTCTGTTCGACGGTGTTCCCCTCGCTGTCGGTCGCGGTGATCCGCAGTGCGACTCCTTCGGGAGCCTTGTCACGCCGTGGATGCCTGATGCGTGCGGTGAAGGTGTTCTTCCTGTCGGGCCGGGTGCTCGCCGACTGCCAGGTCTTGCCGCCGTCGAAGCTGGCCTCCGCCCGCAGACGGGTCACGGTCGGCGGCGTGCTGATCCGCTCCTGGTAGTAGCCGGTGACGGTGACGGAGTGGATCGTGTCGGCCTCCGCGGTGTTGTCCAGCGCCAGGTCCAGGTCGTACCGCAGGAAGATCAACGGCTCCGGACGGCACGGACCGGGGTCCTTGACGAGGACGTCCGCGACGCACGGCTGGGATGTCGGCGTGTCGGCCTCGGCCGGACGGCCGGACGTGTACTTCCAGACGGTCTCGACCCCGTTGGTCTCCGTCCGGAGCGAGTAGCGGGCCGATTCGGCGGGCAGGTCGTACGCGACGACGTCGGCGCTGACCGAGCACCCCGTCAGCGCGAGCACCGCCACGGCGGCCGACGCCGCCAGATTCACCTTCCGGCGCCACCTCGACGGTGCGGCCGTGTTCATCGGAGCAGTCTCCTTCGCCGGTTCGGTCATCACCGCTCACCCCTCGACACCAGGTCCGGCACGTTGCCGGGCTCACCGAGCTGGAAGACGAACTCGGCCGGGACGAGCCGTTGCGGGAGTTCACGGCCGCCGCCGTCGAAGAGGCTGACGTCGCAGTCGGAGGGCGCGCACGCGGGGATCCCGTAGATCAGCGAGGTGCCGCCCGAGTCGTTGAGGACGCCCATCACGGACTGGCGGCCGCCCCCGCTGCCGGTCAGGTACAGAGTGGGCCAGAAACGGTCGGTCTCCCGGCAGCCGGCGCACGGCAGGCCGGCACTGACGGTGAAGCCCGACTTCGTTCGGACCTGGGGCACCGCGCCGGGAATGGACGGACCCGCGTTCCAGTCGATCACGTTGCTTCTTCCGAGCACCATGTCCTGGTTTTCCGCCGAGCCCGACGAACGCGCCGCGGACGGTGCGAGGTAATCCCTGACGGACGCCTCGAAGCGGTCGATGGCGTCGTCGTCCCGCGGCCCGACCAGCGTGGTGACCTGCCGCTGGCTGGCCGGCTTGGGCAGCTCCATCTCCTCTCCCGCCGGCACCGACTTCGTCGACCGGCTCCAGCTGAGGTGGGGGGTCACACCGGGCCGGTCGGCGTGGATGCGGTGGTCGACCCGGTCCAGGTCCCGGGGCTGGACCCGGTACGGCAGGCTGCCGGGAATCCGGCCGGAGGAGTGGAAGGACAGAGCGTAGGCCTCTGACACTTCTTTGCTGCCGCCGAGTTCGACCCGGATGCCGGGCTTCGCTCCGCCCTCGATCCGCCGGATCAGCGTGGCGGCCCGGGCCGGGGGCACGGTCACGACCGGCAGTGCCGCGTAGGGATCGACCGGCGGGCAGCTGTCGGGACCGTCCGCGCATTTGTAGGTCCGGGGCTCGTAGTTCAGCAGGGTGACCCGGTCGGTGGTGCCGGTCACCAGCACCCCGGCCGCGCCCGCGGCGGCGGCCGCCGCCACTCGTTTGCGCAGTACGGTGAAGTCGCAGGTCTTCGTGCAGATGTCGGTCGGCTTCAGCAGGACCAGCGCGCCCTTGGCATCGACCTCGGCGAGTTCCCCGTCCGAGCCGGTGCCCGCGTAGACGACGGACTTGTGCCCCTTGGAGGGCAGTCGGGGGATCGTCGACCGCACGAGGCGCGTCACGGACGTCCCGTTCTCCTTCCACGTCTGGACCCCGCCATGGATGGAGGTGTCCGGTGTGGCGTAGCGGGCGTCCAGGCCGAAGGAGCCGCCGTTGCCCGTCACCTTCATCGTCACCGACGGCGGCACCAGGACGTGCCGGCTTCCGAAGTCGAGCGTGCCGAGGCCGACCTTCCCGGTCGGAAGCGCCCACCAGTTCGGCTCACCGGGACCGTATTCGAGGGCCAGTTGCGCGGTGAGCCCCCAGGCGTCGTCCACGGAGGTCCGCTCGACCTTGAAGACCGCGCGGTACGTCTCGGTCGGCTCCGGGGTGGCCACCCTGACCGGCTTGGCCTTCCTCAGGTCCAGCTCCACCGTGGTCGCCCCGTCGACGGCCACCTGCGGTGCCATCGGTGCCGCCTTGTGCAGATCACCGGCCGCGTCCCGCCACGTGACCGCCATGGCCACCGCGACGCTGCCGGAGAAGACCCGCGCCTTGACCGTCTCACCGCCCGGCACCGTCAGCGGGTCCTCGTACAGGTGCAGTTCGTCCTCGTCGACCGGGACGATCAGCACGCTCCCGTATGACACGTCGGTGGCCCCGGCCGGAGGAGTGACCTTGATGGTCACGTCGTGGCGGACCGGCTCCGGGAACGCCGCGATCCGCGTCGATCCCAGCAGTGCCCCGGCACTGTCCTCGGCGGTCAGGGTGCCGGCGTACCGGCCGTACTGTCCGGAAGCGTCCAGCGCCGTGCCGTCCATGGTCACCGTCACGTCGGCCGAGCCGTCGGCGGGCACGGTGACCTTGTCCGCGCTGAGTGCGAAGAGCCCGGCCGGTGCGGGCTTGCCCGAGGAGGACGCCGAGAGGGAGAGCGTGAGGGTGATCGGCTCGTCGGTCCAGTTGCTGTAGGTGACCTTCCTGGACACCGGCGGGTTCGGGTACTCGGAACGGCCGAAGTTCAGGTTCCCGTCCGGGACGATCCTCGGATCGACCGCGCGGGCCAGGTCCACCCGGCCGGCACCCTGGGCGTACAGGTCGTGCCCGAGATCCTTGCTGGTCGCCATCAGCAGCGCCTTGATCTGCCGCCCGGTGAAGTCCGGGTGCTGCTGGGCGATGATCGCCGCGGCCCCGGCCATGTGGGGAGTGGCCATGGAGGTGCCGCTGGCGGACGTGTAGTGCTCGTCGACGGGCGTGCCCATCGTGGTGCCCTCGGCGCGGGCCGCGGCGATGGCGACACCCGGAGCCGCGATGTCCGGCTTGGCCGCGCCGTCGCCGAGGCGGGGTCCGCGGCTGGAGAAGGAGGCCATCTTGTCGCTCTTGTCCACGGCGGCGACGGTCAGTGCCTCGTCGGCGGCACCCGGCGACCCGACCGTTCCGGCGTCCGGGCCGCTGTTGCCCGCGGCGATGACGAACAGGGTGCCGTAGGAGCGGCTGAGCTTGTTGACCGTGGTGCTCAGCAGGTCCGTTCCGTCGCTGGCCTGGCCGCCGAGGCTCATGTTCACCACGTCGGCACCGGACTTGGCGGCCCACTCCATGCCCGCGACGACCGCGTCGCCGGCACACCTGCCGTCCTTGTCGCACACCCGGCCGATGGAAAGCTTCGCCCCGGGCGCCACGCCTCGGCGCAGCCCGTCGGACGCCTTGCCGGTACCGGCGATCGTGGACGCCACGTGCGTGCCGTGTCCGTGGCCGTCCACCGGACCGTCGGGGCTGCCGGTGAAGTCGACCGCCTCGGTGATCCGGTCGGCGAGATCGGGGTGGGTGGCGTCGACGCCGCTGTCCAGCACCGTGACCTTCACGCCCGAGCCGTCGTAGCCGCGTTCCCAGGCGGCGGGCGCGCCGATCTGCGGTACGGACTTGTCGAGCCGGACCGTCATCAGCTCGTTCAGCCACACCTTGTCCACACCGGCGAGCGGGCCTGCCGCCCGTAACGCGGCGGGCTTGTCGGTGCCTTCCCCGCGCACCTCGCGCCACCACCGGCCGCCGCCCTCGATGGTCATCGAGCGGGCGTTGATGCTCGGCAGGACGGTCCCGTCGGTCGTGCCGACGGCGGTCGTCGCCGTCCGGGCACGGGCCGTCGCGGTGTACTCGGCGATCGCCGGGACCTCGCCGGTCCGGCCCGCGGCCGCCCAGTCGGCCAGCTTGGCGACGTTGAAGAGCTCCCAGTCCAGCAGGTCGGCGCCGAGCAGCGACAACGCGTCGTCCGGTACGACGTAGACCTGGTCGTTCCTGGTGACCGTGTGGAAGAGGACCGATGCGTGCCCGGGCCGTGTCGCGGGTTCGATCTCACGGACGACCGGACGCCGGTCCCCGGTGACACCGATCCGCACCTTGTCGCCGGTCACCAGCGTCAGCGGCACGTCCGCCCCGGCCGCGGCGACCGCCTGGAGAACGTTGTCACGGACCGACGCGGGCAGGGCCAGGTCGCTGGAAGCGGCCGAGGTCGGATCCGTGGCCGGTCCGGAGGCGGCCGCCGGGGTACTCGGCAGAACCGTCCCGAGGACGGTGATGCCGACGACCGCGCCGGCCAGGCCCCGCCCGAAACGTCTCATCGAGAGACCTCTCGAGATGCCGCCCTTTCGAGGTCGCCATAAAAAATGACGCGCTGGATGCACGAGCGTCTCCTACTCATCGCGAGAAAGAAGTACTTGCCGCATTCGGCATTCACTTTCATGCTCCGCACGGATCCGATGCAACGCATGGAGTGTGGCGGATACGCCTCATGTCATAAACCCGCCACGACGACCGGCCGGAGAGTCGGCAAGGCGCGTCAGAACCTTTCACGGACAGGGAAAACGGCTGGAGCCCACACCCGTCGAAGGGATCTGCACCGATGATGCGACCCGCCAAGCAGACCGCCACAAACATCAGAAATCCAAGACATTTACACCCTTTCCGAGGATGCTGTCGATCTCAGTGATTTCTGATTGCCGGCACAAAGCGACACGGTCCCGAAACAATGGCCGTCGACACGAGCGCGCCTTGTCCCCAAAAGCGCGGCACGGAAATGGGTCCCCTAGAGCTCGCCCGGTGCGCCCAGGCCCGTCAGGGCGCCGACCGGGTCGAGGTCCGGGGTGCCGCGGGGCCACCAGTCGTCACGGCCCTGCTCGGACTCGTAGGCGTACCACAGACCGTTGCGGCCGAGGCGGAGCTGGGCGTGGCCGCGGGGGTGGGTGAGGTGGTTGCGCCAGGGGCGGAAGGCCGGGAAGTCGGCGGCCAGCAGCAGCGGCCGGGCCCGGTCGAACCGGCCCGCCGGGGGGTCCCAGGGTTCTTCGAGCACGTCCAGCGCGTCGAGTCCGCCCTGCCGCCAGGCGGCGACCGCCCGTGCCAGATCGACCGGGGTACGGCCGACCGCGGACGCGAGCGAGGAGTAGAGGGCGCGGGTGGCGGCCGTGAGCCCGGACCCGGGGCGGGCCGCGGCGACACGTACCGCGTCCTGCCAGAGCGTCAGTTCCGCGACGGGGTCGCGGCCCGAGGTGAGCAGCGCGTACGCGCGGGCCGCGGCGTCCGTGGCCAACTGGTCCAGCGCGAAGGCGTCCGGACCGCCCGGCACGCCCGGGTAGGCCGGCGGCTGCCCCGGGTGCGCGGGCGGGGGCAGCGGAGCGGGAAGGGGCGGCAGCGCGCGTCGCGCGAGGGCGTCACGGGCGCGCACGCCGGCCGGCTGTGCCGGTTCCCGTTCCTGGGCGGCTCGGGCCGCGCGGGTGGCGTTGCGCCGGGACAGCGCGTCGAGCAGCTCGCGCTCGCCCCGTCCGCGCAGCAGGAACAGGACGAACGGGTCCTGGTCCAGCAGCCGCGCCGTCTGGTAGCAGAGGGCCGCCGCGTGCTTGCAGGGGTGCCCGAAGTCGGGGCAACTGCAGTGCGGTTCGAGTTCGCCGGGGCCGGGAAGCAGTCCGGCACCACAGTCCGCGAGCGACCTGGGCATCTCCTTGTCCAGCAGTGCCGCGATGTGCCCCGGCCGCTCGGCGGCGGCGTCGAGGAAACGGTCCCAGTCGTCCTCGGTCAGCGTCCGCACCCTGATCTGGACGCGGTACGGCCGCGGCCGGCTCCCGTGCACATAGGCGAGCACCAGACCCGGTGTGACGGTGACGGCGTCGACGTTGCCGTGCCCGGCGTACGTCCGTCCGCGTGCCAGCCGTGCCGTGTCCAGCGCCCCTTCCTCCAGCGCCGTGACCCACGCGTTGCCCCACCACGTCTCCGCGAACCCGCCCTCCTTGCGGACCCGCGCGGGAAAGGCGGGGAAGGTACGGCGCAACTCGCCGTCACGGCCCGGGGCTCCCATGGAGCGCGGGCGCCGCTCGGCGGGGACGGACGGCTCCGGGTGCCGGGCTCCGGCACCCGCCGAGGCGAAGGACTCGGTGAAGGGTTCGGCGAAGAACTCGGGGGCGTGAGCCTCGAAGGCAGGGGTCTCGGAGGCGGGGGCCGCGGGGACGGAGACTTCGGAAGCGGAACTCTCAGAGGTGGGGGCTCCGGAGGCGGGAACCTCAGGAGTGGAGGCTTCGGGGGTGCAGGTCTCCGGGGCGGGAGCGCCGACGACGACGTCCGGGGGCAACCGGAAGCCGTTCGTGAGCAGGTCCCGGAACTCCCGCTCCTGGGAGGCCCGTTCCGTGGACCGGGCGTGCGCGGGACCCCGTCGTCCCCGTGCACCGGCGGGGGACGTCCTGGCGGGCCGGCGCCTCGGTCCGGCTCCCTCGCCCTCGGCTTCCGCCGTCCGCTCCCCGGTGCCGTCCACCGCCTCGGACCGGTGCCGTCTCGCCTCGTCCCGCGCGGCACGCAACGCCTCGCGGGCGATGTCACCGGGGCGGGCCCCTCCCGGGGTCCGCGCACCGGAACGGCCGGAGGCGGCTGACTTCCCCGGCACCGGAAGCGCCGCGTCGCCCGTCGTCGTCCTCCGCAGGGCCTCCCGGGCCGCGTCACCCGGCCGCGCCCGCGACGCGGCCCCCATCGGGAGCACCCCGGACTCCTGCTGCGAGGAGGCCGTCGCGGAAGCCGAGGACGAGGCGGAGACCACGGAGCGCGCGGCCTCGTCGGAAGGCGTGGACGACACGGACTCCGTACCGACCGCCACCTCACGCCCGACACCGACACCGACACCCGCATGAGCGGCACCAGCACCTGCACCCGTGCCCTCACCGGAACCCGCACCCGCACCCGCACCCGCACCCGCACCCGCACCCGAGTGATCGTCGGCCGCCATGGCCCTCCGCGCGGCGCGCAGGGCCCGACGGGCCGCGTCGGCGGGGCGGTCTCCCATGGCGGGCCGGTGCGAACCGGCACCGTCGGCCGGCTCACCGGCTCCGGCCTCGGACACGGGAAGCTCCTCCTCTGACACGCGGGGTTCCTCTCCCCCGGTCCCGTTCATGTCGGCCTCCGAAGCGAGACGAGGTCCGACAGCTCGCGGTCGGTCAGTTCCGTCAGGGACGCCTCGCCGGAGCCGAGGATCGCGTCGGCGAGGGCCCGCTTCGCTTCGAGCATCTCGGCGATCCGGTCCTCGACCGTGCCCTCGGTGATGAGCCGGTGCACCTGGACGGGCTGGGTCTGGCCTATGCGGTAGGCGCGGTCGGTGGCCTGCTCCTCGACCGCGGGGTTCCACCAGCGGTCGAAGTGGACGACATGGCCCGCGCGGGTGAGGTTCAGACCGGTGCCGGCCGCCTTGAGCGACAGCACCAGGACGGGGGTCGCCCCGCTCTGGAAGCGGTCCACCATGTGTTCGCGGTCGGCGACCGGCGTACCGCCGTGCAGCAGTTCCACCGGGACCGCGCGGGCGGTCAGATGGGCCGTGATGAGGCGGGCCATGCCGACGTACTGCGTGAAGACGAGCGCCGAGCCGTCCTCGGCGAGCAGGGTGTCCAACAGCTCGTCGAGCAGGGCCAGTTTGCCCGAACGGGCGGAGGTGCCCCGCACGGCCGCCCGTGTGTCCTCCTTGAGGAACAGGGCCGGGTGGTCGCAGATCTGCTTGAGGGAGGTCAGCAGTTTGAGGACCAGTCCGCGGCGGGCGATGCCGTCGGCGGTCTCGATCGCCAGCATGGACTCACGGACCACCGCCTCGTAGAGGGACGCCTGTTCGCGGGTCAGCGGGACGGGGTGGTCCGTCTCCGTCTTCGGCGGAAGTTCGGGGACGATGCCGGGGTCGGACTTCTTGCGGCGGAGCAGGAACGGGCGGATCAGCCGCGCGAGCCGGGCCACGGCCTCCTCGTCCTCCCCGTTCTCCACGGCGCGCGCGTGCCGGGCGCGGAAGGACTTCAGGGGGCCGAGCAGGCCCGGGGTCGTCCAGTCCAGCAGGGCCCACAGCTCGGAGAGGTTGTTCTCCACGGGTGTGCCGGTGAGCGCGACGCGCGCGGGCGCCGGGATCGTCCGCAGGGCCTTCGCCGTCGCCGAGTAGGGGTTCTTGACATGCTGTGCCTCGTCCGCGACGACCATGCCCCAGCGCTGGTCGGCGAGGTGGGCGGCGGCCGACCGCATCGTGCCGTACGTGGTGAGGACGAAGCCGCCGTCGAGACCGTCGAGGGTGCGGTCGGGGCCGTGGAACCGGCGCACGGGGACGCCGGGCGCGAAACGGGTGATCTCCCGCTGCCAGTTGCCGAGGAGCGAGGCGGGGCAGACCACCAGCGTCGGCTCGCTGCGGGCCCGCCTCAGGTGCAGCGCGATGAGGGTGACGGTCTTGCCGAGACCCATGTCGTCGGCGAGGCAGCCGCCGAGGCCGAGGGAGGTCATCAGGTCCAGCCAGGCGAGGCCGCGGAGCTGGTAGTCCCGCAGACGGGCGTCAAGGCCGGGCGGGGGCTCGACGGGGGGCACGCCCGCGGTGAGGCGGTCGCGCAGCGTGGCGAGGGCCCCGACCGGCACCGCCTCGACGGTCTCGCCGTCGACCTCGGCGGTTCCGGTGAGCGCGACGGAGAGGGCGTCCACCGGGTCGAGCAGGCCCAGTTCGCGCTTGCGGGCCTTGCGGACGAGGGCGGGGTCGACCAGGACCCACTGGTCGCGCAGCCGGACGACCGGCCGGTGGGCCTCGGCCAGCGCGTCCATCTCGGCCTCGCTGAGCGGATCTCCGCCGAGGGCCAGCTGCCAACGGAACTGGAGGAGTTCCCCGCTCTCGAAGAACCCGGTCCCGTCGGTCGCCGATCCGGGGGCCGGCCGCACCACCGCGGCGGCGCTCAGGTCGTGCGCCAGGTCCCGGGGCCAGTGCACGGCGACACCGGCGGCGCCGAGCCGGGTGGCGACGACGCCGAGCAGGTCCGACAGCTCTTCCTCGGAGAGGGCGAGCACGTCGGGCACGTCCTGTTCGGACAGGCGGTCCAGGGGCGGCCAGACCCGGGCGGCGCGACGGACGGCGAGGGCGGCGTCGACACGGGCGCGGGGTCCGAACGCCGTGCCGGCCTCCCCCGCCCACAGGGCGGCCGCGTCGACGACGAGCGTGGGGTCGGCGAGGCTGTGCACCTGGACGACGGCGGCGCCCGCGCGCCGCGCTCCCTCGCCGTCGTCGAAGAGCTGGTGGGCGGACAGGTCCAGGCGCAGCGAGATCCGTACGCCCGCGTCCATGCCGGCGGCGACCTCGGCGGCCCAGTCGTGCGCGCCGGTCAGCCGCTGCGGCTCGCGGGCCGCGAAGGGCCTGCCGCAGGTGTGGGGCGCGGCGGGGGTGCGGGGCAGGGTGTCGGCGACCGCGTCCAGGAAGGACCGCATCAGTGCTTCCGGCTCGGGCAGCCGGACCGGTCCCCCGCCGGGCAGGGGGACGGCGTGTCCCTCGTACGGGAGGGCCTCGGCGACCGACCTCAGATGGGCGATGTCCTCCGGGTCGAGGGGGCCCGCGCGCCAAGCGTCGACGCCGTCGGCGGTGAGCCCCGGCAGCAGGCGTCCGCGGGCGACGAGGCGCAGCGCGTGCAGGGCCGCGGCGCCCCAGCAGACGGTGGCGGGATGGGCCGAGGGGTCGCGCCGCGCCCCGGCCAGCAGGGGGAGGGCTTCGCCGACGGAGAGGGTCACCGCGGGGACGGTGCTCCTGCGGACGCCCGGGCCGTGCGGCCGTACGACCGTCAGTTCGGTGTGCTCGCGCGCGGACGCTCGCGTGCCGGGTGCGGGCGGCGTCACCCCGTCGGGGTGCTCTCCCCTCCTCGGGCTGTCGTCCTCGGTGGGCGGGGATTCACCCTGCGGGTCCCAGAACGCGACGCGGCCTTCGCGGGGCAGCGGCGCGGGCAGGAAGACGGCGGCGAGCCGCGCGGAGGGCGCCGGGGGCCGCGTGAGCTCCCGCGTCCCGGGATCCGCCGCGGACCCGGAACGCGCCCGTGCCGAAGGCGCGCCCGCGGAAGGCACCCGCGCCGTCACCGCTTCCGCCCCGTCCCGCATACGCCCGGTCACCTCCCGCCCGTCGGTCGAATCAGTTGTCCTCGACTCTACGGGCGGGGTCTGACAACCGGCTCCCACGGCCATGGCGGGACGCGGCGGCGGACGGCGGACGGCGGCGGGCTAGGGGATCGTGCGCGAGACGACGTACACCATGGGATGGTCCGTCTCGGAGCCGTTCACGACGATGTCCTGGGTGGGCGCGGGGTCCTTCTGCTTGTGGACGAGTCCCCACCAGGGGCCGGGGCCCGTGAACTCCCACCCGACGACCTTCTGGTTGCGGTCGCTGATGGTGATGTGGTCCTTCTTCAGCGCGGCGCGGCTGGTGCCGACGCTCTTGAGGAA
This sequence comes from Streptomyces sp. NPDC058751, assembly GCF_042746485.1. Lineage (NCBI taxonomy): Bacteria > Bacillati > Actinomycetota > Actinomycetes > Kitasatosporales > Streptomycetaceae > Streptomyces > Streptomyces sp. NPDC058751. The sequence goes on from NZ_JBHYPZ010000022.1 coordinate 88,317, forward strand.
CGCGTCGAGACCCGCCTGGGTGGTGCCGAACTGGACGTACAGCCGGCTGGTCTTCCAGTTGTTCGTCTCGTAGTACGCGACGTCGGTCGACTTGCCGGGGATGGGCACCTGGTAGAGGCGGCGCTGAACGCGCGCGGGCCAGCCCGCCGTCAGACCGGTCGCCGAGTACTTCTCCTCCTTGTCCTTGCCGCTGCTGCGGCTCTGGTCGGCGGAGATCACCAGGTAGCCGGCCGGCACGCCGATGAGCAGCACGATGATCAACAGGGTCAGCGCGCGGCGGCGGAACTTGTGGCGCGGGTCCTCGGGCGGCCGCTGCGGCTCGTCCGGGGACGTCGCCTGACGAGGGAGTGAAGCGGTCACCGTGACTCCTGCCCGGTCGTACGGCGGGTCCCGGCATAACGCTCGTACCGCTCGTAGCGTTCCACGCGGCGCCGCTTGGCGCGCCGGAAACGGCGGGCGACGAGCCGCGCGAGGTCGGCGGCCCCGACCATGCCTGCCTCGGGGCCGAGCTGGGCGCGCGCGATGCGTGCCTCGGGGCGGTAGCCGCGGCCCGTGAGGTGCCGGCGGAAGGCGTCGCGGGCGGGACCGATCAGCAGGTCGTCGGCCGCGCTCACCCCGCCGCCGATGACGAAGCAGGAGGGGTCCAGGGCGGCGGCCAGGTTGGCGATGCCGACGCCGAGCCACTGGCCGATGTCCTGGAGGAGTTCGACGCACATGGCGTCGCCCTCGCGGGCCAGCTCGGTGATCATCGGGCCGGTGATGTCGCCGACGTTGCCCTTGACGTGCTCGATGATCCCGAACGCCACCGGGGAGTCGGCCGCGGCGAGTTCGCGGGCCTCGCGGACGAGTGCGTTGCCCGAGCTGTACTGCTCCCAGCAGCCGCGGTTCCCGCACGGGCAGCGGTGGCCCCCGGGCACGACCTGCATGTGGCCGAACTCCCCGGCGACCCCGAACTTGCCCCGCTTAACCTGGCCGTCCTCCAGGATCGCGCCCCCGATGCCGGTGCCGAGCGTGATCATCACGAGGTGGTCCTCGCCGCGCCCGGCGCCGAAGCGCCACTCGGCCCATGCGGCGGCGTTGGCGTCGTTGTCGACCAGGACGGGCACCGCGAGCCGTCCGGCGAGCCGGTCGCGCAGCGGCTCGTTGCGCCAGGACAGGTGGGGGGCGAACAGGATGCGGTTGCGTTCGGCGTCGACCCAGCCGGCCGCCCCGATGCCGACGGCGTGCACGTCGTGCCGGTCGGAGAGGTCCAGCACCAGTTCGACGATGGTGTCCTCGACGACCTTGGGGCTCTTGGACTTGTCCGGCGTCTCCGCACGGACCTTCTCCAGGATGTTGCCGTCGGCGTCCACCACGCCCGCCATCACCTTCGTGCCGCCGATGTCGATGCCGACGGTGGGGACGCGGGGAGCCGTCAGGTGGGAACGGCGCTCGCGTGTGCCCACGGTCCGCAGGACGGTGGCCCGCGCGGAGCCGATGGGGGTGCCCCCCGCACGAGCGGAGCCGAGAGCTCGGGGCAGCGCGAGGTCGCGGTAGGTGCTCATCGCGCCGATTCTGCCCTACGCCGCACCGGGGCCGCACCGTGGAGGCGCGGTGACACATGTGACCTGTGGGCCTTCTGTGACCTGTCCCGGACGGCCCGCGCGGCCGTCCGGACGCGCCGCCGCACCCCTCGCAGGGCACGGCTCCCCGGCTCGTGCCACAGGCCGTCCGGCATGGTGGCGCACTTCGGCTGGAGGAAACGATCACCCACAAAGGAGGCGCGATGCGGATCAATGGGTGACAAACGCAACACCCGGTCCGCGTCCCATGTCGCGGCCACACGACGGCCGCACAAGCGATGCCTCGGGGACCGCGCCCGCCCCGCGCCGCGTCCACGCCTTCTCCCGGCCGTCGTACGCCAGGGCCGTCGCGCGCCGGGGCCGTCTTGCGTCAGGACCGTACGAGGAGCTGGAACTCGAAGGAGTAGCGCGAGGCGCGGTAGATGTGGGAGCCGAACTCGACGGCGCGGCCAGTGTCGTCGAAGGTGGTGCGCCGCATGGTGAGCACGGGGGCCCCGGCCGGCTCGCCCAGCCGCTCCCCCTCGTCCGCGCTGGCCGCGCGGGCGCCGACGGACTGCCGGGCACTGTGGAGGGTGATGCCGGCCCCGCGCATCAGCCGGTACAGGCCGGTGGCCTCCATCCTGTCGCTGTCGAGCTCCAGCAGCTCGGGGGGCAGGAAGTTGCAGAGGTACGCCATCGGCTCACCGTGCGCGAGCCGCAGCCGTTCGACACGGTGGACCTCGCCGCCCTCGGCCACCCCGAGGGCGGCCGCGACCTCGGTGGACGCCGGTTCGACGGTGTTGACGAGCACCTGGGTCGCGGGGCGCTGGCCGGCCGCCTCCAGGTCGTCGTAGAGGCTGCTGAGTTCCATGGGGCGTTTGACCTGGCTGTGCACGACCTGGGTGCCGACACCCCGGCGCCGTACGAGCAGTCCCTTGTCCACGAGGGACTGGATGGCCTGGCGGACCGTGGGGCGGGACAGACCGAGGCGCGCGGCGAGCTCGATCTCGTTGCCGAGCAGGCTGCCCGGGGTCAGCGCTCCGTGTTCGATGGCGGCCTCCAGCTGCTGCGACAGCTGGAAGTACAACGGGACCGGACTGGTGCGGTCGACGCCGAGCTGGAGCGACACGGTCGGATCCACATCTGGTTTGGCCACGGATCGAGCGTAGCTCCGGGAGATGTTGACGGGAAGTTGTGAAGTTCGATTGTCCGGACAAACCATTGACAGCGTCACGGGTCGCCCACCAGGTTGTTCCCATGCGCATCGGACTCATCGGAGCAGGTCGTATAGGTACATTTCACGCGACCACTCTCAGCCGTCACCGGGAGGTCGGTGGCTCCCTGATCGTCACGGACGCGGATCCCGTACGGGCCCAGCGGCTGGCGGACCGGCTGGGCGCGACGGCGGCGCCCACCGTGAACGAGATCTTCACCTGGGGCGTGGACGCGATGGTCATCACGGCCGCCACCTCGGCCCACGCCGAGCTGATCGGCCGGGCGGCCCGCTCCGGGCTCCCCGTCTTCTGCGAGAAGCCCATCGCCCTCGACCTGGCGGGAACGCTGGCCGCGCTCGCCGAGGTCGACGCCGCCGGAACGGTTCTCCAGATGGGCTTCCAGCGCCGCTTCGACGTGGGCTACACGACCGCCCGCGAGGCGGTGCGCTCGGGCCGGCTCGGCCGGCTGCACACCGTGCGCGCGATGACGTCGGACCAGTCGCCGCCCCCGGCCGGCTATCTCCCGCTGTCCGGCGGCCTCTACCGCGACTGCCTGATCCACGACTTCGACATGCTGCGCTGGGTCAGCGGCCGCGAGGTCGTCCAGGTGTACGCGACCGGTTCCGACGCCGGGCCCGCGATGTTCCGCGAGGCGAACGACATCGACACCGGCGCCGCCGTCCTCACCTTCGACGACGGCATGCTCGCGACGGCCACGGCCACCCGCGTGAACGGCGCGGGGTACGACGTCCGCATGGAACTCTCCGGCGAGCTGGACCAGATCGCCGTCGGCCTCGACGACCGTACGCCGATCGCCTCGACCGAACCGGCCGGGCCGCCGCCCGCGGACAAGCCGTGGACGGGCTTCCTGGAACGCTTCGGCCCCGCGTACGAGGCGGAGCTCGCCGCGTTCGTCGAGGTGGTCCGCGGCGAGCGCCCCAACCCCTGCGACGGCCGCGAGGCGCTGGAGGCGCTGCGGATCGCCGAGGCCTGCGAGCTGTCCCGCCGCGAGCGCCGCCCGGTCTCACCGGCGGAGATCCCGGGCGGCAGGCTCTGACCGTGCGCGGGAACGCGGCCGTGGGTCAGTGCCTCATGTCAGGAGCCGCACGGAGGGCGTCTCGCCGTCGACGCCGAGCCGCCGGTCGCAGTGCTTGCACGTCGGGTGGTACGGCCGCACCAGGTTGGTCTGGATGCTGCCGGCCCCGGACTCGTCGGCCTCGGGGCACATGTAGCCGAAGTGCAGCCGCACCCAGGGCCGGCTGGTGGGCGCGGCGGCCTCCCGGCCGTCCCGGGTGTCGGTGAAGGGCGCCCACCAGAAGTCGACCAGCGCCCGGACCGCCTCGCGTTCCCGGCCGCTCGTGGTGTCGAACGCCGCGATCCTGCCCGCGGTGTGGTGGCGCTGGAATCCGCTGCGGCTGCCGGAGCACAGCGCCCGCTCGGCCTCGTGCTCGAACAGCGTGGTCCGTCCCGTCCGCTCGCAGATGAAGCAGTCGACGCTGAACTCCAGTCGGGGGCGCCAGTAGAACCGATGGTGCGGGTCCTCGAGACCGGACAGCTCCGCGGTGATCTCCGCCGTACGCAGCACGGGCAACGCTCCTCACACGGCACCGGGCCGCTCACCAGCGCACCGGCATGCGGCGCACGCCTCTCATCAGCATGCCGGGCAGCCAGCCGCTCGGCGGTCCGTCGAGCGCCAGGTCCGGGCACCGCTCCAGCAGGGAACGGAGGGCCACCCGGGCTTCGAGCCGGGCCAGCGGCGCGCCCAGACAGTAATGGATGCCGTGCCCGAAGGCGAGATGGCCGCGGGTCTCGCGCCGGAGGTCGAAGCGGTCGGGCTCCGGATAGCGCACCGCGTCACGGTCGGCCGCGGTGAGACCGATCATCACCTCCTCCCCCGCCGCGATCGCCGTGCCACCGATGTCCAGCGGCTCGGCGGCGTAGCGGAAGGTCGCGTTCTCCACCGGGCCGTCGTGGCGCAGCGTCTCCTCGACGGTGGCGTCGAGGAGCGTCATGTCGGCGCGGACGGCGGCGAGTTGGTCGGGATGACCGAGCAGGGCCCGGACCGCGCCGGATATGAGGTTGACCGTCGTCTCGTGTCCGGCGACGAGGAGCAGGAACGCCATGCCGCGAAGCTCCCGCGCCGAGAGCCGGTCGCCGTCCTCGGCCGTGGTGCGGATGAGACCGCTGAGCAGGTCGCCGGTGGGACCCGCGCACCGCTTGTCCTCGATGAGTTCGTCCAGGTACTCGGCGAGTTGGGCGAACGCCTTCTGCGCGCTCTCGGCGTCGGTGGGAGCGACCACCTCCGTGGACAGTGCGCGGAAGGCGGTCCGGTCCGGCTCGGGCACCCCGAGCAGCTCGCAGATGACGGTCAGCGGGAGGGGATAGGCGAAGGACTCGACGAGGTCCGCGTGCCCGCGCGGAAGCATCGCGTCGAGCAGCTCGTCGGTGATCTCCTGGATCCGCGGGCGCAGCGCCGCGACCCGCCGTCCGGTGAACTCGCCCGCTATCAGCGTCCGCAGCCGGGTGTGCTGCGGCGGATCGGCGAGCAGCATGTGCTGGCCTATCAGGTCCTGGTCGTAGAAAACCAACCCCAGGGCGCCCGCGTCCTTGGCCAGCCGCGGGTCGGCGAGCGCGGCCCGCGCCTCCTCGTACCCCACGACGAGCCAGGTCTCGTGCGCCGAGTCCGGCGCCGGCAGCCGCACCCGGTGCACGGGGCCGAGCGCGCGTAACTCGGCGTAGACCGGGTGCGGGTCCTCGGTGAACCGCGCTCCGTACTCCCCCAGATCGATCACGACTCTCCCTCCCGTCACCCCTCCAACGCGCGGGAGTCCCGGTCAGTGCCCGTCCTCCTCCAGCAGCCCCGCGTCGTACGCCAGCAGCGCGATCTGCACGCGGTTGTTGAGGTCCAGCTTGGCCAGGATGCGGGAGACGTGGGTCTTGACCGTGGCGACGCTCATGAACAGTCCGGCGGCGATCTCCGCGTTCGGCCTGCCCCGGCCGACCTCGACGGCGACCTCGCGCTCACGCTCGTTCAGGACGGCCATCCGGGAGCGGGCCCCGGCCCTGCGGGTGTCGAGGGTGGAGCCCGCGGCGTGCTCCATCAACTGGCGGGTGACGGTGGGCGACAGCACCGGGTCCCCGGCCGCGACCCGGCGTACCGCCGACAGGATCTCCGCGGGCGGTGTGTCCTTGAGGACGAACCCGGCGGCGCCCGCGCGCAGCGCCCGCAACACCTGCTCGTCGGCGTGGAAGGTCGTCAGGACGACGACCTGGGGCGCCTCCTCCCGCCCGCGCAACCGCTCGGTGGCGGTCAGTCCGTCGACACCGGGCATCCTGATGTCCATCAGGACGACGTCGGGCCGGGTGCGGTCGACGAGTTCCTCCACCTCGCTGCCGTCGGCGGCCTCGCCGACGATCTCGACGTCCTCGGCGCCCCCCATCATGAGGGCCAGTCCCGCCCTCACCAACGGATCGTCGTCCACGAGCACCAGCCGAATCCCAGTCATGCCCCCACCCAATCAGCTCCCCAAGCGTTGTTTCGCCCCCTCCGCCCCTACCCGACCCGAACCCGGGGGCGCCGCCCCCGGACCCCCGCTCCTCAAACGCCGGAGGGGCTGAAATTTTCCCCGGCCGGGGCTGAACGGGACGGCCACCACGACACACCCGCAGCCGGCCGCGCGCGGGAGGGGACGTGCCGGTACATCAGATGCCCGCAGGCCGGACGGATCGGAACCCGCCTGTGCTGTGCGGCGCCGGGGGGATCCGTTCGGATGCGGGCGGATGTACCGGCACGGCCCCGACCCACCCCCGGACCGGTGCCGACCTACCCCCGGGCCGGTGCTGATCCACCCCCGGGCCGGTGCTGATCCACCCACCGGACCGGTGCCAATCCACCCACCGGACCGGTATCGATCCACCCACCGGCCGAGACCCGCGACCGTCGGCACGAGCGGCTACGCCCCCCACGGCAACCAGGCCCGAATCCGAAACCCCCCACCCCCCACCACCCCGTGCTCAAACCGCCCACCCGCCAACGACGCCCGCTCCGTCAGCCCGATCAACCCCTGCCCGGACCCCGGCACCTTCGGCACCGGCCCCGACGGCGCGGGATTGGCGACGGTCACGGTCAGCCCGGAACCGGCGGCACCCCGCACCGTCACCGTGACCTCCGCCCCCGGCGCGTGCTTGCGCGCGTTCGTCAGCCCCTCCTGGGCGATGCGGTACGCGGTGCGGCCCACGGACGCGGGCACGGCGCCCGGGTCGGCGACCCGGTTGTCGAGGACGATCTTCGCGCCGGCGGAGCGCGACTCGGCGACCAGCCCGTCGAGCGCCGCCAGCGTCGGCTGCGGCCGCCCCGCCTCGTCGGAGTCCCCGGCCCGCAGCACCCCGATGATCTCGCGCAGGTCCTGCAGTGCCTCGTGCGCGCTCTCGCGGATCACCCCCGCGGCCCGGGCGACCTCGTCCCGCGGCGCGTCGGGCCGGAACTCCAGCGCTCCCGCGTGCACGCTCAGCAGCGTGAGCCGGTGCGCGAGCACGTCGTGCATCTCGCGGGCGATCGCCTCCCGGGCGAGCCGCTGCGCATGCTCGGCCCGCAGCGCCGCCTCGTTCTCGGCCCGCCGCGCACGGTCCCGCAGACTCAGCATGAGCTGGCGTTTGGCCCGTACGAGCATCCCCCAGCCGACCACCGCGGAGGTGAGCAGCGCGGTGACGGCGAGGGCGGCGAGGTACGGCAGCTCGGGGTCGGGCCGCAGCCAGAAGAACGCCGGAAGCAGCGCGAGCTGGACGCCGGCGACCCAGGCCACGTACCGGAAGGGCCGGTGCACGGCGAGGGTGAAGAGGGCGACGAGCCCGGCGCCGGCGGCCGTGTTGGAGACCAGGCCGACGGGGATCATGGCGACGGCCAGTCCCAGCGGCCAGCGTCTGCGGAGCCAGACCGCGGCGCAGGCGAGCACGCCGATCAGCTGGTCGGCGACGGCGAGACCGTGCGGGATGTTCGGATCGTCGTCGACGCTGCTCGCGGCCGCGAGTCCGATGGCGACGGCCAGCAGGAAGCAGCCGAAGTCGACGATCCAGTCGCGCACGGTGCGCCGGGGCCGCCCGAAGGGCCCGGTGCGCTCGGCGTCGGGGTCGAGGTCCGCGGCCACGGCGGACGGCAGCAGCCAGCGCCGGGCGGCCGGGACCGGTGCCATGACGTCACGCCGCTCGGGCGCCGGATTGTCACCACTCACGGTGGCCGAATCTACGCACCCGAACCCGCCGCCGCCTCTCCGCGGGCCCTGTCGGCGACCGAAGTCGGCGCGCTTCAGACTTTCGTCCGGCAGGGGCCGGCGCTCCGCGACTTCGGTCGGACACGCCTCGCCCCGCGGCCGATGTGCCCGGGGGGTCCGCGGGGCGAGGGTCGTCGCATGAAGCAGGTGCTGGAGGTACTCGGTTTCGTCGCCCTCGTTCAGGGCGTCATCGGTCTGGTCCAGGAGGTCACCGGCCGACTGCACGGGTGGGGGCTCGTGCGGCGGCTCGGTTTCCTCGACGGTCACGAGCTCTACGCGAGCGCCGCGCTCGTCGTACTGGCGCTCGCGCTGTTCGCGGCCGCGCAGAGCGGGAAGTCCGGCTGATCGCGGGCCGGACGCCCGGCGGCCCGGATCAGCAGCCGAAGTTGATCAGCCTGAACGTGACGTAGTGGTCGGCGGTGTAGTAGTCCTCGAGGGTCTTCTTGCCGGTCACGATGCGACGGGCACCCCGCGTGGAGGAGCCGGGCGTCTTGACCGTGTACTCGTGGTAGTACCCCGTCGACTGGGCGGGCAGGACACCCTCCCGGTTCTGGAAGACCGCCCCGTCCTGCGAGTACGGGAAGGGGCCTCCCGAGTCGATCAGGTCCAGCGTGTCGTACGCCTGGGAAGGCAGCGCGCTGTAACAGATGCTGCCGACGGCGGTCGCCGCCGCGTTGGCCGGAGCCGCGGTGGTGCCGCCGACGAGCAGAGCGGACACGAGGGCCACGAGGGCCCCGATACGGGTGGTTCGTGGGGGGAATCTCATGCATCCAGAATGACGCGCGTAGATGACATGTCAATGTCAAGTGCGCCGATTTCTTCGACCGGCTCCGAGGAATTCTCCGGCGGTTGACCCGCCGCGCGCGGTCGGCCGCCGGCCCTCGAAGACCGGCGGCCGACCGCTCGCGTTCCTGCCATCTGCCGCGGTACCGGCAGTCGCCGGACGCCGTCGCCTGCCGCCGCCGCCCTAGTAGCTGCCGTACGTGGGCCGGCCCTCGCGCTCGTACGTGTTGATCGCGACGCCCGTGCCGGTGATCGTGCCGCCGGTGCGCCGGAACGCGGTGGGGGCGGCGCCGTCGGCGAACAGGCGGCGGCCGGCGCCGAGCACGACGGGGAAGGTCATCAGGTGCAGGGTGTCGATCAGACCGAGGGCGAACAGGGACTGGGCGAGGACGGCGCTGCCGTGGATCTGGAGCTCGCCCTCGGTGCGCTCCTTGAGGGCGGCGACCTCTTCGCCGAGGTCTCCGGTGATCACGGTCGTGCCCTCCCAGGCGGGCTCCGTGAGGGTCGAGGAGACGACGTACTTGGGCAGCGCGTTCAGCTTGGAGGCGATCGGGTCCGCCGGGTCGGTCATCTTCGGCCAGTACCCCGCGAAGATGTCGTACGTGCGCCTGCCCAGCAGGAACGCGTCCACGCGGGAGAAGTTGTCGACGACGAAGTTCCCGAAGTCGTCGTCGCCGAAGGGAACGCTCCAGCCGCCCTGGTCGAAGCCTCCGCTGGGGTCCTCCCCGGGGCCGCCCGGCGCCTGGTGGACTCCGTCGATGCTGACGAACGCGGTGAGGGTGAGCTTGCCCATGGCGGTGCCTGCTTCCTTGCGGTGGGGTCTGCTGCCATCAGGGCAGACCCCACCCGCACCCGCAACTCATCGGTTCCGGGCGAAAACTCCCCGCGTCCTTCCACCGCTCCCGCGCCCCGCCCGGTCCGGACCGGCCGAGGGCGCGCCCCGCGCGGGCCTGGCGCTCACCCCGCGCCGGTCGAGAACAGCCCGCCCGTCGGCCCCTGCTTGTCGCCGCCCTGGGCCTTTCTCAGGGCGTTGGCCAGACTCTCGATGGTGAGGGACTGGAGGATCACCCGTCCGTTGCCCTCCAGGGTGGCCAGCGACAGGCCCTCGCCGCCGAAGACCGCGTTCATCAGGCCCTGCCGGTTGAGACCGCCGATGCGCTGGACGCCGTACTGGATGCCCTCCTCGAAGGCGACCACACAGCCCGTGTCGACCTCGATGCGGCCGCCGAAGTCGGCCGGGTTCAGGTCGATGAAGTTGCCCGCGCCCGCGATGATCACCGTGCCGTGGCCGGTGAACTTCTCCAGGACGAAACCCTCGCCGCCGCTGCGCCCGGTCCGGCCGCCCTGGAAGGCGATGCCGAACTGCACGGTCGACTCCGCGGCCACGAAGGCGTCCTTCTCGGCGAACCACGCCCGCGAGCCGTCGAGTTCCAGGGCGCGCATCTCGCCGGGCAGCACGCCCGCGAAACCGACGGTGCCCTCGCCGCCCGTCGACGTGAAGTACTGGAACGCCAGCGACTCGCCCGCGAGGGCGCGCTGGCCCGCCTGCATGGCGGTCCCCACGGCCTGGCGCAGCATGCCGCCCATGCCACCCCCGCCGCCCTGCTGTCCCCCGCCACCGCCGCCCGACGGCCCGGAGAGCCGCGTCTCCATGGTCACGTTGGTGGTCTTGAAGAGGAACTTCCCCGCCTCGCAGTACACGGTCTGGCCGAGGCGCAGGTTGACGACCGCCATCTGCATGGCGTTGCCGACGATTTCTTGCTGAAGGGTCACGTCGTGAGAACGCGGGAGACGGAGCGAAGAGTTCCGGCCGGCCGGGTGACGGGCGTCCGGAACACCGGGGGCAGCCCGAGGAAGACCCTGGGAGCGGGCGCGAGGACGACGGTGAGCCCCCACGCCCGCCCCCCGGCGGGCCCGCGTTACAAGTTCTGCGTTCCCGTTCCCGCTCTCGCTCCCGTTCTAGTTCTAGTTCTAGTTCTGGTAGACCCTGTCGGTGCCCGGGCCGCCGGACAGCGTGTCCGTGCCCGTGCCGCCGTGCAGCAGGTCGTTGCCGCTGTTGCCGTAGATCTTGTCGTTGCCGCTGTCGCCGTACAGCTTGTCGTCACCCTTGCCGCCGTGGACGAGGTCGGCGCCGGCCCCGGCGTGGATGACGTCGTTGCCGTCGTCCCCGAACAGGCCGCCGGAGAGCTGTCCCGAGGCGGTGCCGACGAGAGTGTCGTTGCCGGAACCTCCGTGGCACGCGACGGCGCAGTTGGTGAGCGTGTCGTTGCCCGCGCCGCCGGACGAGCCCTCGCCGTAGACGCCGCCGCCCCCGTCGATGCGGTCGTTGCCGTCCTCCCCGTACGGCTTGGAGCCGGAATTGCCCTTGAGGACGTCGTTGCCCTTGCCGCCGTAGACCGAGTTCAGCGTGGGGCCGGTGAGCGTCGCGGTGTCGTTGCCGTCACCGAGGTGGGCGTCGAAGTAATCCGTGTCGTTGGTGCCGCCCACGCCGACCGTCTTCGTGCACTCGACGATTTTGTGGTCGGCCGCCGACGGATAGCGGCACTGGTCCGTGGAGAGGGCGATGTCGTACTTGTCGCGGAAGGTGATGAGGACGACGTAGTAGTCCTCGGAGCCGACGTCGACCGTCTTCGCGGTCACCCTCAGGTCGTTGATCTGCCCGGCGGCGGCGTCGTACCGGAATTGGCCCCACGTGGTGCGGCTGAGAGAGGCCGGGTTCGCCGTGACCGCCTGGGCGGTGGACGCCGCGAGCACGCCCGCGCCGAGGGCGAGAGCAAGAGAGGCGGTGGAGGCGGTGGTCCTTAACGTGCGCATGTGGAAACAGCCTTTCGGGAAATCGGTGACGACCGGGACCGGTCGAAGGAGAGGCGATCGGATCCGGTGGAGAAAAGGCGCGGGCGCATGCGTCTTCACCGCTTCCGCCGTCGTCACGGCGGTTGGTGATCGAGCCGTGGGCCCGCACCCGCGTACGGGGTTCGGTTTCTTTTCCACACGCTTGGACACCACACACCGGGCAGGGGTTGTAGCGGAATTCCCCTCAGTTCTCACAGGCATCTCGATTTCCCTGCTATTAACCCGGTAGAAACCGAGAGGGAGCCTTTTCTTCGTTCTCCCGCGAACTCGGCGCCGTCTCCGGCGAATGTCACCTGCGGTCGCGCAGGAAGGCGGGTACGTCCTCGCGGGCCGGGAAGTCGGGCAAGGGCGCCGGCTCGTCCTGGAGGAACGCGGTGATGACGGCGGCGGCCCGGTCGTCGTTGTCGTCCAGGCCGTTCCACATGTGGTGCCCGACACCGGGCATGTACTGCGTGCGCCGGACGGCGGGGTCATTGGCGAGGATGTCGGTCGCCCATCGGCGGACCTGGGAGGAGCATTCGGCGATCATCAGCATCGCGGGGACCCGGGACCGCCTCAGCTGCGCCGCGACGGAGGGCGAGTCCCTGACCGACTGCTGGACGCGGAGGCTGGCGGCGGGGCTGAAGGAGAAGTTCCGCGCCGTGTCCTCGGAGGGGATGCGGTGCGCGTCGCGCGCGCAGTAGGCGGACGCGGTGTCACCGCCGAGGTCCGCGGCCGTGAAGGCGTTGTCGCCTTCCGCCTGTCCGATCAGCCCGGTGCCGGGGGTGAGGAGTCCGAGTCGCATGAGGCCGAACGCCACGGCGTACCGGGGGACGTGCGTCGATCGCGGCCCTGTCGGCACCGGCGCGAGGCCGCGGGCGGTTTTCCGGCCCTTGTGCCCGGCGCTCCGCGCCGTGGGACCGTCCATCGGACCGGGTTCGGCGATGATCGCCCGGCGCAGGCGCGCGGCGGTGCCGGGGTCGGCCAGGGCCCGGGTGAGCACGACGGCGCCCGACGAGAACCCGAGGACGTCGGCCCCGCGTCCGCCCAGACGGTCGAGGAAGGCGGCGAGGTCGCGGACCGACCTGGAGATCGTGTACTGGTCCATGGGGAGCAGGCCGCTCCGTCCGCCGCCGGCCTGCTCGTAGGCGTAGACGTCGTAGCCCTGGTGCGCCAGGAGCCGCAGGAACCGGTGGTCGAGCAGCGAGATGCCGCGCACCGGTCCACCGTTGAGGTAGACGAGCGGGACGGGACGGCGGGGGACGGCCTTCGCGGGCGGGTAGTGGTACACCGCGACACGGCTGCCCGTGGTCAGGTTCCAGTGCTGCGTGGTCACGAACGGCAGGGTCGGCGGGTACCGCCGGGCCGTGGGTGCGGTCGGGACACAGACCGACGCGGTCAGGGCCGCCGCGACGATCACCGGCAGGAACGGAACGATCCGGGCCGCCCGGGTGCGCCGCCGGCTCCGCCACAGTGCGGCCGCGACCCCGGCCCCGGAGGCCGTGAGCCATGCTCCGAGCCCTGATCCCGCCCCGTCCGTGAGGACGAGCAGGACGAGGAAGGCGACGACCAGCGCCGTGACGGCCACCAGGGCCAGGAGTAAGCGGCCGGCGAGGCCGACGAGACGTATGACGAACTTTGACAAGGCGGGCAAGGCGGGCCTCCGAAGTTTCATAACACTGTTTTGAAACGACGTTACCAAAGAAGGTAGGCTTCTCGTCATGGGCAGGCCCAGAACGAACGACGAGACCGTCAAAGAGCGGCTCGTGGAGTGCGCGACCGAGTTGCTCGCCACCCGGCCGCGGGAGTCGGTCACCGTCCGGGCCGTGGCGGCGTCCGCCGGGGCATCGACAGCGGCGGTGTACTCGCTGTTCGGCGGCAAGGACGGGCTGATCGAAGCGGTCCGCGGCACGGCCGTCACCAGCCTTTTCCGGGTCGTGGCGGCGGTGCCCGCCTCCGACGACCCCCTTGCCGACATCTACGCGCTGGCCGTGGCGTACCGGCGGTGGGGGCGCGACCACAGCCACCTGTACTCGGTGCTGTTCGGCGGAGTGCAGTCCTTCGAGCCGTCAGGAGCGGTCGGTACGAGCGACCCCGTACGGCCACTCGTCGCGGCGATCGACCGGGCCGTGGCGGAGTCGGTCCTCGACGGCCCGGTGACGTCGATCGCCCTTTCGCTCTGGGTGACCCTGCACGGGCTCGTGACCCTTGAACTGGCCGGTGCGCTGGACGCCCCCACGGCACAGGCCGCCTTCAGGTCGTCCGTCCACGCCACACTGCGCGGATGGACAACTCCCGCCGTGTTCCGCAGGCTTCGCGATTCCAGGTCGGCGGATCCAGGATCCGCCCCGATCCAGGAGACGGGGGCAGGATGACGGGTCAGGACACCGCGGGGAACGGCCGCCGGGGGCCGGTATGACGACACCTCATCTCGTCCCGCGAGGCGGTGGCGTGGCGGTGCGACTGGTTCACAACAAGGCATTGCCGGAACGGGCGGGAGAGGAACCGGCCACACCGCTCACGGCGATCGAACGGGTCACGGTGGACGGGCGGTTCCCGCACGACACCGGCCGGGTGAGGACGCACCGCTACACGGACACCCACAGGGGCAGCCGCTTCCGCACGACCACCGGCCACGGAAGGCCGATCGAGATCGTTTACGACCCGGAGGGCCCCTCCCGGGCCGTGGCCCCCGCGTCCCTGGGCATGCGCGTCATGGCGGCCGTCCTGACGCCCATGGGGCTCGCCGTCCTCTGCGGTGCCCTCCGGTACGCGTACCCGGTGGTCGGCGAGGCGTTCACCGGCTGACGTCCGACGCGCGGGCGCCGCCCACCGGGCCGGCACGGCCGGGACCGCGGCCCGGGAACGCCGAGAGGCCCTGGGCCGCGGTCCCGGCCACCGGGAGATCACCCGGTCGGGGAGCCGCGTTCGAACGGCGGCCGGGAAGCGGGCGATCGCTCAGACGGCGGTGGAGAGGGACACCTGGCGCCACCGGTCGAGTTCGCGTCGTACCAGGTCCAGTTTCGCCTCGACGCGCTCGACCGCGTCCGCGCCCAACTGCAGGCGCAGCGGCGGTTCTTCGACCTCCGTGACGTCGACTATGGCTTTGGCCCCCTTCGCCGGGTCGCCCGGCTGGCGGCCGTCGTTGGCGGCCAGTGCCTCGCGCACCGGGCCCGCGCCGACGGTGTAGTCGGCGATGGAGGCCGGTTCGACCCGGAGGCTGGAGCCGCCGAGGAAGTCGGTGCGGAAGCCGCCCGGTTCGACGACGGTGACGCGGACGCCGAGCGGGGCGAGTTCACCGTGCAGCGCCTCGGAGATGCCCTCGAGGGCGAACTTCGACGCGCCGTACAGGCCCACCGCCGGAGCGGTGGCGAAGCCCCCCACGGAGCCGATGTTCAGGACGTGCCCGGACCGCTGGGCACGCAGCGTCGGCAGGGTCGCCCGCAACGTGTTGAGCACGCCGAACACGTTGACGTCGAACAGGTCCCGGGCGGCCTTGTCGGAGGTCTCCTCGATCGCGCCGACGAGGCCGTAACCGGCGTTGTTGACCACGACGTCGATCCGGCCGAACTCCGCCAGTCCGGCTTCCACCGCGGCCGTCAGCTGCTCCGGTTCGGTCACGTCCGCGTCCACCGCCAGCAACCCGTCCGGCTTCTCCGGGTACGCCTCGATCACCGCCGACGCGTCCCTCGCCGTGGCGATGACACCGTGCCCCCGGCGCAGCGCCTCACGGGTGACCTCCGCGCCGAGCCCGCGCGACGCACCGGTGACAAACCAAACGCTCATGTTCTCCCACATTCCGATCGCCCGACTGGCCAACGGCTCGACGTTAGAAGCTAGAGTCATGTCTAGATCAACAGCCGTGTGACGGGAGTCACTTGTGGACCTGAGCATCGGTGAGGTGGCGCAGCGCAGCGGGCTGAGCGTTCACGCGCTGCGGTTCTACGAGCGGGAGGGCCTGTTCGCCAACCCGGTGCGCCGTTTGTCCAACGGCCGTCGCGTCTACCACGAGGAAGACCTGGAGTGGCTGGCGATCTGCACCAAGCTGCGCTCGTCCGGCATGTCGCTGGCGACGATCCGACAGTACATCGAGCTGGTCCGCCAGGGGCCGGGCAACGAACACGACCGGCTGGAGCTGTTGCGCCGACACGAAGCCCATGTGGATTCCCGGATAAGGGAGTTGCGGGAAGCCCTGGAGGTGATGCGGTACAAGGTGCGGATCTACGAGGAGCATGTCGGCCGCGGTGAGGCCGACCGGCTCTGGAACCCGTCCCGCCCGGACACCCCCCGGACCGGCGACCACCAGGAGTGTCCTCAGCCCGAGGGCACGTGATCGTCCGGCCGTGCGGCGGACGCCGCCGCGACGGCCACGGCCAGGGGGTCGCGGGCCGGGCGGCCGAGGATGTCCGTGAGGTCGGGAGCGGTGCCGTCCAGGAAGCCGTGCCGGACGCCCGTGGCGATCGAGGCGAGCATGGGCGGCTGGAACGGCAGGAGTCCCGGCGTCTCGTCGAGGAGCCTGCGCCGGTACTCGCCCAGCCCGATGGTGCGGTGCGGGACGCCGAGCCGGCCGGCGACCTGGTCCGCCGTGACCGGCGTACCGACGAGGTCGTGGACCCGCCCGTCGTGCCGGGCCGGATTCGCCGCGACCGACGCCGCGGCGTCGGCGAGGTCCTCCCGCGCGACCGCGGCCAGGGCGCCGTCCGCGAACGCGGACTCCACACCGTCGCCCGACCATGTCAGCAGCCCGCCGAAGAGTTCGGCGTACAGACCGTTGCGCAGGATCGTCCACGGCAGTCCGCTCGCCCGCACCAGGCGCTCGGTGGCGCGGTGCGCCAGGGCGAAACCGAGATGGTCGCCGGCCGTGGTCAGGCTCGTGTAGACGACGTGGCCGACGCCGTCGCGGACGGCGGCGTCCAGGACCGCCGTGTGCCGGGCGAGGACGCGGTCGTCCTCGGCGTAACCGGCGGAGACCAGCACCAGGGTCGACACCCCGGTGAGGTCGAGGCCCGCGCGGTCGTCGAAGTCGAGGTGCCGCATCCCCTCACCGGGCGTGCGGCTGCCGCCCGTCGCGGCGGCGCCGCCTGCGCGCAGCGCCGCGAGTACGGCCGAGCCGAGGTTCCCGCTCGCTCCCGTCACCAGGATCATGCCGGTCGAAGCCTTCCGTCGTGGTTCTCAGTAGTGGTTCTCGGTCGTGGTTCTCGTCGGTAACTACGCTTGATCCTTGATCGCGCGTCCGCCGGCCACAAGAAGGCAGTTCGATGTCACTCACGCACACCGGGGTAACCGCCCCCGCAGACCTCGACCCCTGTGGCCGTGAGGACCACCCCGACTGCGGCATCCGCGATGTCCTGGACCGCATCGGCGACACGTGGTCGGTGCTCGTGGTCGTCGAACTCGCGGGCGGGACGCGGCGGTTCCGCGAACTGCAGCGCGCCGTCGAAGGCATCTCCCAGCGCATGCTCACCCTCACCGTCCGCAGGCTCGAACGCGACGGCCTCGTGCTGCGCACCGTCTACCCGACCGTCCCGGCCCAGGTCGACTACCGCCTGACCCGGACCGGAGCCGAACTGACCCACATGATCAAGGCACTTGCCGACTGGTCGCTCGCCCATCGTGACGTCATCGCCGAGGCGCGAAACGCGTACGACCGGACCCACCCCGGCCACGGAATCCGCTGACGAGCGGGCGAGTTCGACGTCCGTTCGCCGCCAGCGCCGGTGTCCCGCGGCGGGTGGGATGGAGGCATGACTTCTCGGAAGAACATGAACGGCAAGGTGGCTCTCGTGACCGGCGGCAGCCGGGGCATCGGGGCCGCCACGGCGCTGCGTCTGGCCCGCGAGGGCGCGGACGTGGCCGTCACCTATGTGAGCGGCAAGGAGGCCGCGGAGGAGGTGGTACGAGGCGTCGAGGCACTGGGGCGCAGGGGGCTCGCCCTGTGCGCGGACTCCGCCGACGCGGCGGAGGCGGGCGCGGTGGCCGGCCGGGTCGTCGCGGAGCTCGGGCGGCTCGACGTCCTCGTCAACAACGCCGGGGTAGGTGTCCTCGGTCCGCTGGAGTCCCTGACCCTGGCGGACGTGGACCGGGTGCTCGACGTGAACGTACGGGGGGTCTTCCTGGCCTCGCAGTCGGCCGCGCCGCACCTCGGCGACGGCGGACGGATCGTCACGATCGGCAGTTGCATGGCGCAGCGGGTCGCCGGTCCCGGAGGAACGCTCTACGCGATGAGCAAGTCGGCGCTGATCGGTCTGACCAAGGCGCTGGCGCGGGAACTGGGCGACCGCGGGATCACCGCCAACCTCGTCCATCCCGGCCCCGTCGACACGGACATGAACCCGGCCGACGGCCCGTACGCTCCGGGCCAGAGCGCGTTGACCGCCGTGGGCCGCTTCGGCGCCGCCGAGGAGGTCGCGTCGATCGTCGCGTACCTGGCGGGGAGCGAGGCGGGGTACGTGACGGGGGCGGAGTTCGCGGTGGACGGCGGCCACGCGGCGTGACGACAGGCGGGGAGCCGACCGCGTGGGACGGACGGTGACACACGCGGGGGGACCGACCGCGCAGGGCGGGCGGTGACGGCATCGCGGGGGCCGCTACGGGGCGGCCCCCGCCCGGGTCGCGCCAGGAACGCACCGGACCGGCCACGGAACCGGACGGACCGACCACGGAACCAGACAGGCCGGGCACGAACCGGACAGGCCGGGCGAGGAACGGACGGGCCGGGCGAGGAACGGACGGGCCGAGGAACGGACCGGACGGACCGAGGAACGGTTCAGCCGCCCAGTTCCTGGTGCCGCGCCGTCAGCCGTGACGCCCCCTCCTCCGTCAGGGAGCCGAAGAGGCGCAGTCGGGAGATGCCTCCGTCCGGGAAGACGTCCACGCGCGCGTGCGTACCGACGGCGGGTGCGGAAAGGACGAAGCGGTGGCAGGTGTCGGGCTGGAGGCGGGTGCGGGGCAGGATCTCCGTCCACTCCCCCGCGTCGCCGTCCCTCACCGACACCGAGGCCCATCCGGCGCTGTTGCCCTTCAGGTACGCCGTGTCGATCTCTACGGCGCGGACCTCGGACCGGGCGAGAAGCCGGTAGCGGATCCAGTCGTGGCCGGTGTCGCGTCGCCGGCGGGTCTCCCAGCCGTCGTCCATCTTGCGCGAGCGGCCCGGCCGGATGGTGTTGGTGGCGGGAGAGTAGAAGAGGTCGGAGGCGTCCTCGACCTGTCCGCCGTTCTCCAGGGCGACCACGTCGAAGGTGCCGAGGGCGGACAGCCAGCGGGGGTCGGGCACGACCTCGCCGTGCACCCGCAGCCGTGCGATGCCCCCGTCGGGGTGCTGGTTGACGCGCAGGTGCGTGAAGCGCTGTTCCACGGAGACGGCGAAGCCGTTGGCCGCGTGGCCGCCGACCGGGGTGCGCGGTACGAGGGTGGTCCACTTCACCCCGTCCGCGAGCAGTTCCTCGGGCGAGGGCGAACCGGGCACCGAGGCGCCCTCGACCGACACCGCCTGCGGGTAGTTGCCGCGGAAGTGGGCCGTGTCGACGACGATCCCGCGGATCACACCGGGGGCGCCGAGGCGCACCAGGGCCCAGTCGTGGTCCTCGGCGGCCGGCCACGGGTGCTCGGCGGAGGCGCCGCGGCGCCTCCGGGTCTCCCAGCCGTCCATGATCTTGCCCTTGTGGCCGAAGCGCTCGGGGTCGAACTCGGCGGCCCCGGGCACGAGGAGGTTCTCGCGCTGGGCGAAGAACTCGTCGTTGGCGGCGACGACACCCGCCCCCAGCCGCCGGTCCGCCAGGTCGGCGTACCGGGTGAAGGGGAAGTCCGCGGTGCGGTAGTCCGCGTAAGGGTCGCCGCCCCGGTAGGGGTTCGCGTCTCCGGTGAAGCTCTGGGTCGCCGTCACGGTGATCAGGGGTTCCTTTCGGGAGTCGGCCGACGCGGTGAGGGGGCGGATCAGGTCGTCCGGGTCAGCAGGCGACCCGTCGGTTCGGTGAACCCGCCGTCCGCGGCGATGCGTTCGCCGCGCAGCCACGTCGACTTCACGACACCGCTCAGGGTCCTGCCCGCGTAGGCCGTCACCCGGTTGCGGTGCTGGAGCGCGGTGGGGTCGACGGTGAAGGTGGCGTCGGGGTCGAACACCGCGAAGTCGGCGTCGTGGCCCGCCGCGACGGCCCCCTTGCGGTGGTCCAGGCCGACCAGCCGGGCCGTGCCGGAGGACATCCAGCGCACCACGTCCTCCAGACCGTGACCGCGACCGCGGGCCTCGGTCCACACGGCGGACAGGCTCAGCTGGAGGCCGGAGATGCCGCCCCACGCGGTCGCGAAGTCGTCCGTCTTGAGGTCGGCGGTCGACGGCGAGTGGTCGGTGACCACGCAGTCGATGGTGCCGTCGGCCAGCGCCTGCCACAGGAGGTCCTGGTTGGCGGCCTCGCGGATGGGCGGGCAGCACTTGAACTCGCTGGCGCCGTCCGGGACTTCCTCCGCCGTCAGGGTGAGGTAGTGCGGGCACGTCTCGACCGTGAGCCGGACGCCGTCCGCCTTGGCGGCGGCGATCAGCGGGAGCGCGTCGCTCGACGACAGGTGCAGCACGTGCACCCGCGCGTCGAGGCGCTCGGCCTGCGCGATGACGCTCCCGATGGCGGTGTCCTCGGCGCCCCGGGGGCGCGAGGCGAGGAAGTCGGCGTACTTGCGGCCGCCCTTCTGCGGGGCGGCGGCCAAGCGGCCCGGGTCCTCGGCGTGCACGATCAGCAGGCCGCCGAAACCGGCGATCTCCCTTAGGGACCTGGCCAGTTGGTCCTGGTCCAGCTCGGGGAACTCCTCGACCCCGGACGGCGACAGGAAGGCCTTGAACCCGAAGACTCCGGCGTCGTGCAGGGGTCGCAGGTCCTCGACGTTGCCGGGCAGCGCGCCGCCCCAGAAGCCGACGTCGACGTGCGCCTTGGAACGTGCGACGTCCCGCTTCGTACGGAGGTTGTCCACCGTCGTCGTCGGCGGGAGGGAGTTGAGCGGCATGTCGATCAGGGTGGTGATGCCGCCGGCGGCCGCGGCACGGGTCGCGGTCCAGAACCCCTCCCACTCGGTGCGGCCGGGGTCGTTCACGTGGACGTGGGTGTCGACGAGGCCGGGCAGCAGGGCGTCGTCGCCGAAGTCCTCGAACCGGGCTCCGGGCGGTACCGCCGCGTCGTACGGCAGCACGGCCGTGATCTTCCCCGCCGCGACCGCGACCGACGCGGCGCGCGTCCCCTCGGGAGTGATGACGCGCGTCGAGCGCAGCACCAGTTCGGCATCGGACACCCGGACCCCTCTCTCCGCCGTCGATTCCCGTTGCCGCCGGGTCGCTTCCGCGTAACGGAATTCAACTTTCTGTTGAAGAAGTCTTCACTCCGGTCCCCACCCCGTCAAGGGCACGTTCCCCACCCTCCGCCACCCCGGCCGACGTCCGTCTCCGGCGCCCGTCTCCGGCGCACCCGACCGGCACGCCTTCCGTATTGCGGAGCCTTGATTCCGCTGAACGGAATGCGGTGTCATCCTGCCCGGAGGCCGATCGACCGCCGGGTAGGCTGCGTCTCTGCCCGCCCGCCACCCGTCACCACCCCTTCGAGAGTCCTCGGTCTCCCCCGCTCGAACCGCGCCCCGAAAGGACCGCCGCCGTGCCGCCGTCCAGCGCCAGCACCACCGACGCCAGATCGTCCGCTCCCAGTGGCGGCGTCCAGTCCCTCGAGCGCGCCTTCGATCTGCTGGAGCGCATGGCGGACGCCGGGGGCGAGGTCGGCCTGAGCGAGCTCTCCGCGAGCAGCGGGCTGCCGCTGCCCACCATCCACCGGCTGATGCGCACCCTCGTGGCCTGCGGGTACGTACGGCAGCAGGCCAACCGTCGGTACGCGCTCGGTCCCCGTCTGATCCGTCTCGGCGAATCCGCCTCCCGGCTGCTCGGCACCTGGGCCCGCCCCTCCCTGGCGCGTCTGGTGGAGGAGACCGGCGAGACCGCGAACATGGCCCTGCTCGACGGGGACGAGGTCGTCTACGTCGCCCAGGTGCCGTCGAAGCACTCGATGCGCATGTTCACCGAGGTGGGGCGCCGGGTGCTGCCGCACTCCACGGGCGTCGGCAAGGCGCTGCTGTCCGGCGCCCCGGACGACGAGGTGCGCGCGCTGCTCGCCCGTACGGGCATGCCCGCCGCGACGGAGAAGACGATCACCACGCCGGACGGCTTCCTCGCCGCCCTCGACGAGGTGCGCAGGACCGGTTACGCGGTCGACGACAACGAGCAGGAGATCGGCGTCCGCTGCCTGGCCGTCCTCGTGCCCGACTCCCCGACCGCCGCCGCGATCTCGATCTCCGGCCCGGCCGGCCGGGTCACCGAGGCCGCCACCGAGAAGATCGTGCCGGTGCTCCACCAGGTCGCGGCGGAACTGTCGGAGGTCCTGGCCGACTCGGGCCAGGGCACCGGCTGACGCGGCTCCGGGCGGAAAGGCCGCCCCGCCGCGGGCGCGGCCCCGGACGGAGGAGCCGTCCCGCCGCGGGCGCGGCCCCGGCGGCGGTCACCGCCGGGTTCGGTGCGGGGGCTCCCCGAAGAGTTCGACCGCGCTGCGGACGTCCGCGAGGCGGGTCGCGAGGGCGCTCACCGAGCCGATCGCGCCCGCGACCAGAAGGAGCGAGCGGCGCAGCCGGGGAACCTCCGGGGCGCCCCCGGCGGCCATCGCGGCGAGGGACGCGAGTTCGTCCTCGGCGATCCCCCGGTCGGGGAACTCGACCGGATGCACGGCGAGTTCACGGCGCAGCCGGGCGACGGCGGTACGCAACTCCGCCACCCTCGGATCCTCGTCGCTGCCCGTCACCGGTCTCTGCCCCAAGCTCCGCAACACAGCTCTCCCCCTCGCGCACGCCGCCGCGCGTCCGCCCTGCTCGTATCGGCTCCAGTGCCCCGTGGCGGTGGTCAGGCGCCGAGGGACGCGGGTCAGTAAACGCCACCTGGTGCGCCGGGCGCCACCGCGCGGACCGAAATTCGGTCCGGGGCCCCCGCGGTGACGGCCCGGGTTCCGGGGCACGCTCGCGCCCGGTCGGGTATGCAGGGGGCATGGCGGAGAACAAGGGCGAGGTGGCGGGGCTGTTGCTGGCGGCCGGAGGCGGACGGCGTCTCGGGGGCCGCCCCAAGGCGCTGCTGCCCCACCGGGGGCGGCCCCTCGTCGAACACGCGGTGGCGGAGCTCCGGGCGGGCGGCTGTGCCCGCGTCCATGTCGTCCTCGGCGCCGGAGCCGATGCCGTGCGGGACCGCGCGTCGCTGACCGGATGCGCCCTCGTGGACAACCCGCTCTGGGAGGAGGGCATGGGCTCCTCGCTGCGGGCAGGGCTCGGCTCCCTGGCGGATTCGGGGGCGCGGGCCGCACTGGTGTCGCTGGTCGACCAGCCGGGGATCGGCCGGGAGGCGGTGGCCCGGGTGCTGGCCGCGTACGCCTCCCCGCTGACGCTGGCCGCGGCGGCGTACGACGGTGAGCGCGGTCATCCGGTGCTCTTCGGGGCCGGTCACTGGGCCGGGATCGCGGCGTCCGCCACCGGTGACCGGGGGGCGCGCGCCTATCTGAGGGCCCACGACGACGCGGTCGTCCTCGTGGAGTGCGGGGACGTGGCGCGGGCCTACGACATCGACACGGAGGCCGACCTGGTCCACCTCGAATGAACGCGGCACCGAGCGCGACCTCCCGCCGGACCTCCACCGGCCTTCCGCCACTCTTCCAGCGGTCTTCCGCCGGTCCGGCGGTCCTCGACATCAACAAACCATTGAACTTCCACCATGAGGAAATTAGTATCCACTGCCCAGAAGCGCCTCGCCGTCCCGGGGGCTCCCGGCCCGGTTCGCGCGCGGCACGGCACCGGATGCCAGGCGCGGTGACGCCGTCCGTGGTTCGCTCGTCCGACCGGCATGCGGCGCGCCCGCAGGCCCGTACGCGGTTCGCCGTGCCCCGCCCGCACACAGCTCGCTGAAGGAGTGACAGCCCATGTCCGCACCAGCGCCGTCCCCGCCGGTCGTCGTCGACGCCGAGCCCCTGCCCCGGCAGGAGGAGGTCCTGACCGAGGCGGCCCTCGCCTTCGTGGCCGAGCTGCACCGGCGGTTCACGCCCCGGCGTGACGAGCTCCTCGCCCGCCGCGCGGAGCGCCGTGCCGAGATCGCCCGCGTCTCCACGCTCGACTTCCTCCCGGAGACCGCCGCGATCCGCGAGGACGACTCCTGGCGGGTGGCCCCCGCTCCGGCCGCGCTCGAGGACCGCCGGGTCGAGATCACCGGCCCCACCGACCGCAAGATGACGGTCAACGCCCTCAACTCCGGTGCCCGGGTCTGGCTCGCGGACTTCGAGGACGCCTCGGCACCGACCTGGGAGAACGTCGTCCTCGGTCAGCTCAACCTGATCGACGCGTACACCCGGAACATCGACTTCACCGACCCGGCCTCCGGCAAGTCGTACGCCCTCGGGCCCGAAGCAGGGCTCGCGACCGTCGTGATGCGGCCGCGCGGCTGGCATCTGAACGAGCGTCACCTCGTCGCCGCCGACGGCACGCCCGTGCCGGGCGCGCTCGTCGACTTCGGCCTCTACTTCTTCCACAACGCGCGACGGCTGCTCGACCTCGGCAAGGGCCCTTACTTCTACCTGCCGAAGACCGAGTCCCACCTCGAAGCCCGCCTGTGGAACGACGTGTTCGTCTTCGCGCAGGACCACCTCGGGATCCCGCGGGGCACGGTCCGCGCGACCGTGCTGATCGAGACGATCACAGCCGCGTACGAGATGGACGAGATCCTCTACGAACTCCGTGACCACGCCTCCGGGTTGAACGCTGGCCGCTGGGACTACCTCTTCTCCATCGTCAAGAACTTCCGTGACGGCGGTACCAAGTTCGTCCTGCCGGACCGCAACGCGGTGACGATGACGGCCCCGTTCATGCGGGCGTACACCGAACTCCTCGTCCGCACCTGCCACCGGCGCGGCGCTCACGCGATCGGCGGCATGGCCGCGTTCATCCCCTCGCGGCGCGACGAGGAGGTCAACAGGGTGGCCTTCGAGAAGGTGAAGGCGGACAAGGACCGTGAGGCGGCCGACGGCTTCGACGGCTCGTGGGTGGCCCACCCCGACCTCGTCCCGATCGCGATGGCCTCCTTCGACGCCGTCCTCGGCGACCGGCCGCACCAGAAGGACCGGCTGCGCGAGGACGTGTCGGTCGCGGCCGGTGACCTCATCGCCGTCGACTCGCTCGACGCGCGGCCGACGTACGACGGTCTGGTCAACGCCGTGCAGGTCGGCATCCGTTACATCGAGGCATGGCTGCGCGGCCTGGGCGCCGTCGCCATCTTCAACCTCATGGAGGACGCCGCCACCGCCGAGATCTCGCGCTCGCAGATCTGGCAGTGGATCAACGCGGGCGTCACCTTCGAGCACGACGGCCGGACGGTGACGGCCACTCCGGAGCTGACCCGCGAGATCGCCGCGCGCGAGCTCGCGGACATCCGCGCCGGGATCGGCGAGGATGCCTTCGCGGCCGGCCGCTGGCAGCAGGCGCACGACCTGCTCCTGAAGGTCGCGCTGGACGAGGACTACGCGGACTTCCTCACCCTGCCCGCCTACGAGCAGCTCACCGGCTGACCCGGCTCAGTCCGCCGTACGGTCCGAGTGGCCCAGGGATTTCTCCGGGGCCACCCGGTCACGTACCAGGCGCTTGACCGCGGTCGGCTCGGGGAAGCCCTGTTCGCGGCGGTCCCAGATCACCTCGTCGTCGACCCGGACGACGAAGACACCGCCGGTGCCGGGCTTCAGGGACAGCTCGTCGAGCTCCGCCTCGAAGGTGGTGAGCAGTTCCTGCGCCAGCCAGGCCGCGCGGGGCAGCCAGCGGCACTGTGTGCAGTACTCGATCTGGACCCGGTGGACGTCCGTCACCCTGTCCGCCATCCCGTCCGTCGTCCCGTCCGTCATCCCAGATGCACCGACCAATCCTGTTCCGCCGCCGGTTTGCCGTGCAGGTCGGGGACGCGTTTGAGCCAGTCCGGGCGGCCCCGCTGGGTCCGCTCCGCGCGGTCGGCGTCCTCGGCCGCGAGCTGTTCACGGCTCGGGAAGTCCGTGGGGAGCCAGGCCGCCGAGGCGCGGACACGGGCGAGGAGGTAGGCGGCGTACGCCTCGCGGACCGCGTCCGGGCCCGTGAAGCCGGGCTCCTCCGCCAGCCAGGCGTCGGGCACCTGCGCCAGGACCGAGCGCAGCAGTTCCTCGGTGACCCGGGGGGCGAGTTCGGCGTCGGCCGCGCGGGTGTCCGGGCCGTGGCCGCCGAGCGCGTGGTTCCTGAAGTCGTACGCCTTCTCCGGCGCCGAGGCGTCCCAGCGGTGGTGGAAGACGAGGGCGGCGCCGTGGTCGATCAGCCACAGACGGGGCGGCGCGACGCCGAGGGTGGGCCAGACCATCAGGTTCGAGCTGTGCACCGTGCGGTCCACGTTGACGGTGAGGGCGTCCAGCCAGATCACCTTGCCCGCCTCCAGCGGGTCGACCGGGAACGTCCGCGCGACCTCGGGGGTGAAGTCCCTCGCGCCCGGCAGGTAGTCCATGCCGAGGTTGAGCCCGGCGCTGGCCCGCAGCAGGTCCTGGACCTCCTGATGGGGTTCGTGCCCGCCGACGGCCGGGTCGAAGTGGACGAGGACCAGTTCGGGGAAGCGGAGCCCGAGGGCCCGGGCCAGCTCGCCGACGATGATCTCGGCGACCAGCGCCTTGTGCCCCTGGGCGGACCCCGTGAACTTCACGACGTAGGTCCCCAGGTCGTCGGCCTCGACGACTCCGGGGACGGAGCCGCCCGCGTGCAGGGGCTCGATGTAGCGGATTGCGGTGACGTGTCTCAGCATTTCCGGAGCCAACCTGTCCCCTCAGCCTTGCAATCCACGGCCACCTCCCGAACCGCCCATCGAGCGGGATCGCCCGGGACCAGCCGTGGGGAGAATCTGGGGAGTTTGGATCGGCATGCTGTTTCCCGTCCTCCCCAGCAGTGCGTCGACGGCCGTACGTCCCTTGCTTCCGGCCTCTGGCATGAAGTGTGCATAGTAACCGAGGGTGATCGCCGGTGAGGAGTGCCCGAGCCAGCGGGCCACGGTCACCACGGACTCCCCCGCCTCCAGCATGATCGAGGCGAAGGTGTGCCGCAGCACGTGGAATCCGTCGTGCGGGGCCGCCTCCCACTGCCACTGCTTCGCCCCCTCCGCCCGGGGCTGGATGACCCCTGCCTTGGCCAGCGCGGGCTTCCAGGTGTAGGTGTTCCACGTGTTCACCGCGACGGCGTTGCCGAACCGAGTGGTGAGCAGCAGGGAGCACTTCCTCCTCCGTGCGGCCGCCTCCGGCTTCCCCCACGGCAACTCGACCTCCACCGGCGGGAACGCCTCGATGTGCCGCTTCAGCTCTTCGGCCACCACGGGGGGCATGTCGACGATCCGGGTCTTCTTTCCCTTCGGCAGGGCGAAGTACAGCCTCCCCTTGATCGCCTGGACCTGGCGGCGGACGCGGAGGACGCCGCGTCCGTAGTCGATGTCCTCGGGACCCAGCCCGAACACTTCGCCTTGCCGGAGCCCGCAGCCCAGCCCGAGCACGACGGCGATCCGGTTCCGCGGGCTGATGACGTCGCGGACGCGCAGCGCGGTCTCCAGCGGCCACGCCTCGCGGCGCTCCTGCGCGGCCCGGGGCCACCGCACGGACTTCGCCCGCATGGGGTTGGCGACGAGCCGCTTGTCGTCCACGGCCGCTTCCAGGATGGAGGACAGCTCGGACAGGATGCCGCGGCGGTAGTCGACCGAGACGACGGTGCCGTCCAGCTTCGCGACGTACGCGCGCAGGTCCGCCGCCGTGATGCTCCTGAGCGGCAGATGGCCCAGGTGCGGAACGATGTGCAGGCGTGTTCGCCGCTCCTGGCCGTCCTGGGTCTTCGGGGCGCCCGACCGGCCCGGCGCCCAGTGCCGCGCGATGTAGTCGGCGAGGGTGATCGATCCGTCGCGCGGGTCGACGAACTCGCCGCGCTCCTCATCGGTGGCCGACCGGCGCAGCCACGCCTTGGCGTCCTCCAGCGTCTCGAACGAACGGTCCCGGACGCCGGGGATGCCGGCGACCTTGTACCGCTTGCCCGTGCCGTAGCGCGCCGTCCGCTCGCGCTTCCCGGTGGCCGGGTCCTTCTTCTTCTTGATCCAGCGGTCTTCTATGTAGCCGGCCAGGGCCGTCTCTCCTTCTCGGGAGCGTTTGGTCGAGCGGGCAGGTGCGACAGGGCCGCGCGTCAGACGCTGTGGTGGTCGTGGTCGGAGCGCTGCCGCGGGGGTGCACTGAGGGGGCTCAACTCAGGGTTGGAGCGGGAGTCGGACCGCTCCTGTTCGCGGACCCAGGCGTCGAGGGCGCTCCGCCGGTACATGACGCGCCCACGAGGGCCCATCCGGAAGCTGGGCGGTCCCTGCCGCCGGTGACGCCAGACGTAAAGGGTGTGCGGGGACAGGCCGAGGTATTCGGCAGCACCCTTGACGCTCAGGAAAGCGGCGACTTGCGATGCCGAAAGGGCGACAGATGGAACGGAAGACTGGGTGGTGGGCATTCAGGACCTTCTGCTGGGGTGGGGAGGGCAGTCGCACTTGACGCGCATTTGGGTGCGGGTCGGCAGGACAAGTCCCACACTTAAGAGAAGTAATGGGAACTCGAATTGGAAAGACGCGACTGCCGGGGACGCTTCAATGGTCCGGAGGATCGCCGGTTTGGCTAACCGGCGATCGTCGGCTATGTTGCGCCGCTTCCTCCTCGGCGACGCACGACACCGTCGCCGAGGAGGGCGTGCGGAGGTACTCCGAGGGCGGCGGCGATGGCCACGAGGTCGTCGATGTCGCACCGGCGGACCAGGCGTTCGATGCGGGAGAGCTGGGTGAAGGTCATGGGCCGACCGACGGCGGTGACGCGGGCGGCGAGCCGGCGCTGCGAGTAACCGCGCGCGGTGCGGAGTCGCTCTATGGCCTGTGCGGTGGCTTGTCCGGCGGGACCGATTCCGAGGGGGCGTGGCGGCATTGGTGTGTTGTAGCTTGCTTTCCCGGGCGGGGGAAGCGGTTTGGTGTCTGCCGTGAGCGATACGCCAGGGAGAGGTCGGATTCCGACCTCTATTTCCCTGACCGGCGTTTCGGGTCTATGGTTTTCCGGCCCCGCACGAGCAGTACAGGATTTCAGAACCAACTCTGGACTTGTGCGCCGTGGGTGTGGCTGTGTTTGTCCACACGCCCCGGCGTTCCGCTGGAAGGCGTCCCGAATTGCGACGAAGGTGGTCGATCGACATCGCCCGTATCCGCACCATCAAGCCCGAAGCGTTCGCCTCCGAATCCCTGGCGATGGTGTCCCTCTCCGCCGAGCGGACGTTCTTCGGGCTGCTCACCCAGGCCGACGATCACGGCCGGTTCCGCGACCAGGCCGCGGTCATCGCCGGCCTGCTGTGGTCGCTGCGCCCGGACCACGGCCCCCTCGGCGTCGAGGACGACCTCAGCCAGCTCCACGAGGCCGACCTGATCTGCCGCTACGAGGGCGGCGACGGCAAGCGGTACCTGCACGTCGTCACCTTCGCCCGCCACCAGAAGATCAACCGGCCCAGCGGCGTACGCCACCCCGACTGCCCGCGCCACGACCTCGGCCTCAACCTGGACCCTGAGCCCTCACCGAGTACTCACGGAGATCTCCCGGAGCCCTCCGTGAGTCCTCACGGAGCCGGGACGGCAAACCCGGGTGCCGAAGAAGTTGCTGATCAGAGCACACACAGTGAGCCCTCACCGCCAACTCACGGAGGACTCGATGAGAGGTCCGGGAGCCCTCACGATCCGGATCTAGGACCTAGGATCATGGATCTAGGATCTGTCCCTTCGGGGGCGCGAGCGCCCCCGCGCCTGCGACCGTCTCGACGAAGGTCCTCATCGGCGAGTACGTCGCCGCGTGTGCCGAACGCCCACCCAGCAGCTTCCTGGGACACCTCGGACGCGAAGTCCGCGCCCTTCTCGCCGAGGGCATGAACCCTGACCACATCCGTGCCGCACTGGTCCGGCAGCGGACCAAGGGAGTGCACCCCACGGCGCTGCCCAGCCTGGTCAACGAGGTGATGAACGCGAGCCCGCGCAGCGCCCCGCGCCAGGCGTGGACCAACCCCGCCGATGCCACGGCGGCTTACGGAGGCCAGCTCTGAGCACCACCGCCGGCACGCGCAGACGCCCGCCGCAGACCGTCGGCCCACTGGTGAACCGCCTCGAAGCGATCCTCACCGCCCGCGGCGTCGATCCGAACACCACGACGGTGGTCCCGCCCGACGAACCGGTCACGGCGCTGGAGATGGCCGACGCCCGCATACCCGCCCGCTACCGCGGCGCACTCGCCGACCACCCGCAGATCACAGCGTGGGCCGAACAGATCGCCCGAGCGGGACGCCCGGGACCGGCCGGCGCGCCCGGCATCTCCGAGGGCGGCTCACTGCTGATCGCCGGCCCCACCGGCACCGGCAAGACCCACCAGGCGTACGGCGCCGTCCGCGCCCTCCTCGCCCGGGGCGTCCGCCTGCGCTGGGAAGCCACCACCAGCGCCGACCTCCACGCCCGCCTCCGCCCCCGCACCGGCCAGGACACCGAACGCGAGCTGCAGACCCTGGCCCGCTGCCCGTTGCTGCTCCTGGACGACCTCGGCGCGGCCAAGACCAGCGAGTGGACCGAGGAGCTGACCTACCGGCTCATCAACCACCGCTACGAACACCTGCTCCCCACCCTCATCACCACCAACCTCCCCACCGCCGAACTCCGCACCACCCTCGGCGACCGCGTCGCCTCCCGCCTCGCCGAAATGACCGAACGCGTCATCCTCACCGGCCCCGACCGCAGACGCCACACCTGAACCTGACCACCCCGAGGTCGGTCCCCCGTCACATCGGGGACCGCGGTCCCCGATGTGACGGGGGACCGTACGGGACCGGCTTCGGGGACCAAGCGGGGACAGAAGGGGACCGGTCCCCGCTCACGGTCCCCGCCCTGAGGACGGTCCCCTGACGGGCCGTCGGGGACCGGTCCCCGCAAAAAGCAGCCGGTCTCCCAGCAATTCGGGGACCGGTCCCCGCAATGACCCAGGTCACCGCGCACACGGCCCCCAGAAAGCCGGTCCCCGAAACAGAACCCAGGCACGGGGACCGGGGACCGGGGACCGTCGCGAAGACCGGGACCGGCAATCCCCTCGGTCCCCGCCCGCAGGACCAGGACACCGACTGTCGGGAACACGGTCCCCCGAGCAACGAACGGTGGGGACCGGTCCCCACCACCCACCTGTCCGCTTCAGCGGCAACCACGCACAGTCCCAGGTGCGAGGTGCCTCTGCGCACGGCCACCACGCGTCAACAGCCCGACGCCTCCCAGACCACCTCCACCTCCCCGAAGAGAGCCGATGCACCTGTCACACCACGAAATCCCAGACCGCCCCAGCGACGAACCCTCCACCACAGCCGCAGGCACAGCAAGTTGGAGGTTCGGACACTCCCCCGCAGGGGGAGCGCCCGAACCCGATCCCGCCCCGGGGGTGGCGGGGCCCGTCCGGCACCAGGGGGCGCCGGACGGGAAGGCTGCGACCGAGGGCGGACCGCAGTCAGGTAAGGCCAGCCCGAAGGGCAGGGCCAGGAAGGGGAAGTCGCGTCCGCGCGACAAGAAGCAGCGCCCCGCCCACAGTGTCCGCCTCAACGAACAAGAACTCGCCATCATCCGATCCGGCGCCGACCACGTCGACATGAGCGTGGCCGGCTTCCTGGCCTACTCCGCCTTGGCCGCCGCCCGCGACCAGTCTCGCACCGCAGCCGCCATCGCCACCGAACGGGACGTCCTGACTGCCCTCTTCGGCGTGCGTCGTCAGCTCGGCTGGGCGGGCAGCAACGTCAACCAGGCCGTCAAAGCCCTCAACTCCGGTGCCGACGCACCTCACTTCGCCGCCGCCCTCGCCGACCTGCGCCGCGCCGCACAGGCCGTCCAGCGGGCGGCCGACAGGATCACCAACCGACAGGAGAACCAGGCAGCTTGATCCCTCGCGTCCACAAGCAGGGCAGCAACACCCTCGGGCTCTTGCACTACCTGTACGGCAAGGGCACCCGCGAGGAGCACATCGACCCGCACCTGGTCGCTTCCTTCGACGACATGGCCCCCGACCCCGGCCGCGACCCTTCCGCGACGAAGACGGACCTGCGGCACCTCCTCGACCAGACCCTGTCCCTACTCGAAGCGGACCAGCGTCCCGACAAGCACGTCTGGCACTGCTCGGTCCGTGCCGCCCCGGACGACCCGATCCTGTCCGACGAGCAGTGGGGCGATATCGCCCGCCGCATGGTCGCCGCCACCGGCATCGATCCTGGCGACGGCGCCGGCTGCCGCTGGGCAGCAGTCCGGCACGCCGACGACCACATCCACATCGTCGCCACCCTGGTCCGCGAGGACGGCCGCCGCCCCGACCACCACCGCTCCGGCAAACGCGCCCAGACCGAGTGTCGCCTCATCGAAAAGGAACTCGGCCTGCGCCAGGTCGCGGCCGGGGACGGGACCGCCGCCAAGCGTGCCACCAGCGCGGAGCGGCACAAGGCCGACCGCGAGGGGCGGGACCGCCCGGCTCGCGACGAACTGCGCGAGACCGTACGGCGCGCCGTCGCCGGCGCCGGCGGCGAGGAGGAGTTCTTCGACAGGCTGGCCGCCGCCGGTCTTCTGATCCGCAAGCGCGTCGCGCCCTCCGGCAACCTCCTCGGCTACAAGGTCGCGCTGCCCGATGACCGCAACAGTGAGAAGGAGCCGGTGTTCTACGCGGGCTCCACTCTCGCACCTGATCTGTCCCTGCCCCGCATCCGCGAACGCTGGACCCTTCCCGCGGAGGCTGCCTCCTCAGCGGACGGCTCCCGGCCGGAGCAGCCAGCTCTGCCGGACATGACAGGTCCCGCGTTCGCGCGTCGCCGGGCCACCGCCGCCACCTGGCAAGCCCTGCTGATCATCGACAACGGCGATGACGGCACAGCGGCAGCCCAGATCGCTGCGGCGGGCGAGATGCTCGATGCGCTCGCCAAGACCTCGGCCGCCCACACCCGCGCTCAGCTGCGCGAGGCGGCGTTCGTGTTCGAGCGGGCCAGCCGCTCCCACGTGAAGGCCGTACACGGACACAACCACGCTCTGCGCCAGGCCGCCCGCGACCTCATCCACAGCGGACCCGTACTCGGCCGCGGCGAGGACGGGGCAACCACGGCCATGCTGATCGACATGGCGTTCTTCATCGTCACCGCTGCCGCCCACTGGCACGCCAAGAAGGAGCACGCTCAACAGGCCGCCGCCGCCCGCCAGGCCGCCGAGCACCTGCGCGCCGCCTACCAAGCCGCCGCAGCGCAGCCCATGGCCATCCTTCGCCAGCAAGGCCGTCGTCTGACCCCGCGTGTTCGGCAGCGGCAGGCTGGCCTTCTCCGCCGGGCACTTCCGAAGTTGGCCGAACAGGTCCTGGCCGAGGCCAGCTGGCCCGCCCTGGCCGCCACCCTCGACGACGCCCGGAAATCTGGCCACGACCCAGCTGCCCTGTTGACCGAGGCCGCCCGACAGCGCGAGCTCGACACCGCTGGCTCCATCAGCGACGTCCTGGTGTGGCGCCTGCGCCGTAGCACCGCTCTGCCCGCTCTACTTGAAAGCCCTCACGACACATCCGCCCGAGGCGACCTGCGCGCCTCCACCCCAGCTCCCATCACACCAGCGGCCCTCGGCGCAGTGAACGACTCCGACCGCCGACGATCGCCAGTTGGGTAAACCGGCGATCCTCCGACCATTGATGTCTTGTACCCCCGACTCCAGTAAGGGGCACTCCCACGCCCGAAGGTGATGCCGGAGCCGTTCGCCTGGCGGCGGGCGGTCCGCTCCGGTAGCCCTTTTCCGCTGGCAGGCCGCCCGGCTCGTAGCCCGCACCATGTACACCACGTCACCCCCACCGGGAGTGTCGCGCGGCTGGCGGGGAGTGGGGCGGGAACCCGGGAAGCGGCTACAACCTGGCGCAGACCACCCGTTCCGGTCACGGCACCGTCACAACCACCACAACCTGCACGGATCCCCTCTAGGCTCACCGAGCGCAAACCTGCACAACTAGCAACACTCAGAGGGAAACCATGGCCAAAGGTAAAATCATCGGTGGAATCGTCGTCGGCCTCATCGCCGTCGCCGCATGCAACGCCGCCACCGACAGCGGCACCAAAGCCGGCACCGACGGCACCAAGCCCGCGGCCACCGCAGCAGCCGAAGCTGGCTCGAAGCAGAGCCAGGCCGAAGAGTTCACCGCCTGTGTCAACAAGAGCGGCACTCCCACCGAGAAGGCCGCCGTCAAGCACGTCACCAAAGTCACCGGCGCCGACAAGCAGAACAACGTCCTCGACAGCGCCGAGATCTACACCGACTTCACCGGCGGCATCACCGGCCCCCACACCGGCGAAGGCAAGCTGATCGCAACCGCGTTCACGTCCTGCTACGAATCCGACAACGGACTCGTCACCGTCTACGACAAGAACGGCGAGATCCTCTCCAACGCCAACTTCTGACAGCCGCACACGACGAGACCCCGGGCTCCGTAGTCCCGGGGTCTTGTTGCCTCCGCGTTCGCCATCCGCCTGCGCAAGCTCCGGTGCAGCGCCACCCGCATCACCAGCCTCGTCCAGGCCGTCCTCACCCTCCACCTCACCTGCTCAAACCGAGGTTGGAAAAGGTTCAGCCGCTGTTGCGACGGCTACAGGCGCAGCCGGACTTCCACGGACAGGCTCGACTGGTAACGAAGCCTTCACCGATGGGACTTGATGAGAAGACAGGGCACCGTCCGCGCGGAACGGCCGGATGAAGCAGGGTCCGCGTTGGAGCCTCTACTGGGCCAGGAGGGATCAGAGACGATGGCCACGCACCTCGTCCATCATCCGCAGGAAGCAGATGCGGAACCCGGACGGCAGCGATTCGGGCGTCCCGGCTGACGAACTCCACGCCATGCACACCACAGCTTGGATGTCCGACTGGATGGCTGGGCGCCACCGGTCTGGGCCTCGGTAGCTGACCCTGTCAGTCTGCGACCCCGTCCCGAGGTGTCGCGGTCACGCGGAAGCCGCGGAGTTCAACGCCCCAGACGTCCACCTCCGGTTCAGGGGCATCGTCCTGGCCGGAGAAGCCTTCAATGTGGAAGCCGAAGAATTCCAGCATTGCTCGCTCGCCCAGGTCGAGCGGATGGAACGGCAGCGGGTAGGGCTCGTTGCCTTCGAAGGGCAGAAGGGGTTCCACCGGGCGCTGGCCTTGCCAGTAGGGCAGTTCGAACGGGAGCCGTTCGCCGATGTCCTCGATGATGCCGTTGTCCGGAGACAGGCTCAGGGAGCGCACGAGGCTGCCGTCGTCCCAGATGGCGAAGGCCAGCCAGTCGACGACGCTGTGCATCGCATGAAGGTAGAGACGTCGCCCCCGACTGGCGGCGACGAGGTGCTCGGGAAGCTGCGAGGGGCGGCCGAGCATGACCTCTTGGTCGCAGACCAGATCGAGACCTGGTACGGAGAGCGCGCAGACGGTCCCCTCGGGTGGATAGAGCGCATCGGCCAGCTCCCACGGCTCCTCGTTGTCCGCATCGATGCGGTGACCTGGGCGAACCCAGGCAACCAGCGCGGCATCCTGGTCGGGCTCACTCGCTGGTGCATCTTGGAGGAAGCCGGCGATCGCAGCATCTGCATAGGCCAGCACCGCGGTCTTCGCTCCCATGCAACCCGTCCTCAGTTCCTCTTGTTGACTCCTGCCGGGAGGCTACCGACCAGCTCTGACGTCCGAGGCGCGGGGCATCCAGTTCTGATGAGCTGATATCACGAGTTCAAGTTCAGTAGCCAGTCCAGAATCAGCCTGATGGATTCGGGCTAAACCGCAGGGCGTCGAGCCATAGACTTCGGCAGTCAACGCCGACGATGTCCGGCCGTTACACGCGCCCGCGGGGAGGAATCGCATGCAGGACCCTTCGGACTCGATGGAGGTCGCCGAGCCTGAGGAGAACGGCCGGAGCAATACCGCTGACTCACCTGTTGTGGACGATCCGACGTCCGCCTCGGACATCGACTCGACGGCGGTGTCGACGGTCCTGGTGGAGGTACTCCCAGGGGTGGCTGTCGTCGCCGGTGAGGTCCCGCCGGAGCTGAAGCCCGATCTGATCGACTTCGGGATCGTGCCGGCTGCCGACCGCAAGCAGATCTCAGCGATCCTCGCCTCGATCGGGAACGCGGCGACCGTGGTCGGCAATCTCGGAAACGCGTTCGCCAGCGTGCAGGGGCTCTACAGGATCGACGCCACGACACAGGCCCTGCTGAACAGCGGCGCGACGCTCGCCGTCAAGGACGGCGGGAACCTTGGAACGGTGATGGTTCCTGGCCGCTTCCTGCGTCAGGCCCGCTTCTACTCCGTGAATGCGGTGAGCAAGGCGCAGACCGCAGCCTCGGTCGGACCGGCGCTGGCCATGGTCGCCCTTCAGATGATGCTGAGTGAGGTCTCGGGCCTCGTCAGGACCAACCTCGCGGTGACAAGTCAGGTCCTCACCACCATCCGCAAGGATCAGTGGGCCGAACTGACGGGCCTCGTCGCCGCCATCGATCGCGCGGTCGACCAGGCGCGAGAGATCGAATCGGTCCCGACGTCCTTGTGGGAAGACGTTGCGGGCAGTGGAGCGCTCCTGCAGAAGCAGCTTGAGCTCTACCAGGGGAACGTCCGCGACCACGTCAGGCAGATCGGTCGGGCCGACGCACGCAGCCACCGCGAGTATCTGCAGACGAACGCCGAGGCGATCGCCTTCGACGCCTACGCCCTCCTGTCCTCCCTCAAGGCATGGACCGGGTATCACGCGCTCCGCGCCGCGAGGGCGAGAGCCGCTGGACGCGAAGACGCCGCCGAGGCGCAGTACGCCGAGGTCATCGCGCGCGACACCCGCGCGGAGTTCGACTCCGCTCTCGCCGAGGCAACGGGCCTCGTCGATGCGTTGACGCGGGAACTGCGGATCATCGCCGAGCTCCCCGGACCCGACTCATGGCCGCTGCCGGGGAAGCGGAAAGAGGTGAAAGCAGCCCGCGAGACCTCCGCCCGTCTTCTGGAGGCGATCGAGCCTCTTGCCGATGCCCTCCATCCGCCGGTCCCTCCGCTCGAGGCTCCGGGCGTCGTCTGCGCACCCGAATCGCTGGAGCTCGAGCCGTACCTTCGCATCCTGCGATGGCTCCTCGAGGACGGTGAGACCCTGCGTGTCCTCGGCTTTCCCGAGCAACTCGATGCCCTCGGTCCAATTTCTGCGATTGTCGGCGGAGCGAAGGAGAAGTTGGCGGCAGCACGGGACAAGGCTGCGGCAAAGACACTGGTCTCCGTCACGGATCGCCGCATCATCACGGCCAAGACGAACACGTTCCTCGAGCAAGCCGAGATCCGCCAAGCCATCTCGATTGACCAAGTGCGATACGTCCGGGCAACGACCGCACAGGACAGAAGCGCACGCTTGGCGATCGACCTCATCACACGCGACGAGAACATCCGGTGGCTCTTCCACTCTGACATCGACAACGCTCAGATAGACGCGCTCGCCGCCGTACTTGCCGAGTCGATGACGATCCCAGACGTTGAACGCGAAGAGCTTCAACAGCGGCGCCATACCCCCATCGAGGCGGGCAAGGAGGGCGAGAGCACCGGCACGGGGCCTACCGAACCGACTGGATCCGAGGCCACGGCCTGCGATGCCGACTAACTCCCAAGTCGATTGACCGATTGGTAGCTGGGACCGACAGAGAAGCAGCCACCGCGTGATCGTTACTCCCTTCCGGAAGGTACCGGCGCAAGGTGAACGAGGCGCCCAAGACCCTGCAGCGCTCCCTTGCCCCGTGTGCCCTCTGACCAGGAGCTTGCGTCACTGCACGGTGACTACTACAAACGTGCCAGGACTCTGTGAGCGGAGCCCGCAACGTGTACACGGCGCACGAGATCAAGGGCTATTAGTCTGCGAAAGACTGTGGGCGAGCTGGCCCACGGCGTTGAAAACGCTTTGCCCGAAGCTCGTGGGCGCGATCAGCACACCGAACACCAACACGATGACCACGGTCAGTTTTTCATCGGGCTGGCTCCGTGCCTCCGTGCGCCGCCGGAGCCGCACAACGATGACGACAGCCAGCAGAACCGCCACGTTGATGCTCAGAATCACCTGGCCTGCCCTCCCGTACACGACACCTCTGATGTCCCGCCTTCCTGCATAGCCCGAACTCGGTGGCGCCACGTTTCCGTCACCAGCGAATGGCAACGAAGCGCCTGGTCAATGGCCGGATCGGGGCGGCTGCGCCAAGCGGACAGCAGCATCACTGAACCGTTCCGGGTTCGGGTCTGTCAGCCTCGGTTAGCCAGCTCAGCCGAAACCTAGGCCAGCACCACCCAGGCCGCCTTGGTTCCGCAGTTCGTGATCTGGAACCCCCACTGTCCCTGGGTCAGCTCATTCACGATGTGTAGGCCCCGTCCGCGCTCAGTGAGCAGCCCGCTCACTGCCTCCGCCGCGGTGGCTTCCGGCGAGGGCACGGCAGCCAGGTAGAGGTCCGTAGGAAGAAGAGGATTCCCGTCGTGGATCTCGCAGATGTATCTTCCCGCAGCAGCTCGAACGTGTACCTCGTACGGGCCGCGCGCGTGCTCGTGCGCGTTCGCCACGAGCTCTGAGACGGCCAGGACTCCGTCGCTGATGACGTCTCCTGACAGGCCCAGATCCTTGAGGACACGTCGCAGAACCGCACGGGCTTCGCCGGTTGGGTTGATGGTGTGGCCGGTCCAGCGATACACGAGGCCGAGAGCGGCAGACGGCGCGCTGATCATCGGGCGGCGGACCTCCTGTGGGTGACGTCGGTGGCCGTCTCCCGGAGCTGCGACGTGGTCGCGGACCCACGTCAGGTACACCGCTGAGAGGCATACGGCCGCAGGAAGCACCCCGGCCTCGGACGCGCGGCCCCGGGAGGATCGTGGCTCAGGCACCAGCCACGAGGCCGGTCGCAAGTCACGCACTCAACGATGGCCGCCGGTGCTCATGGTGCTCATGGGCATTTATGAGCGCGAGGGGTCAGCGAGACCGCCGACCCGCCGTCGGCCTTCGCTCCCGCCCGTCTGGATCACTGGGAGTATGGGCGGGTGAGTGCTGACGTGTTGGGACGCTGGGTGCCGGAGCGCCCCGAGGATGTGGCCATGGTCTTTGCCAAGGCGGACTTCCCGTGGTGGATCGCCGGTGGCTACGCGATCGAACTCGCGGTCGGCCGCGAGCTGCGCGCGCACGGCGATCTCGACGTCCTCGTCCTCCGGCGTGACCAGGCCCTCGTACATGAACTGCTGGCCGACTGGGACCTGCACGTGGCGGATCCGCCCGGCCAGGGGGAGTTGCGACCATGGCGTCCTGGAGAGGTCCTTCGGCCGCCGCTCCACGACATCTGGTGTCGCCGCACATCCAAGGCGCCCTGGTCGGTTCAGCTCATGCTCGACGAGGCCGAGGGCACCCAGTGGGTCTCGCGGCGCACCCCAGAGATCCGGCTCCCGATCAACCGACTCGGGCGGACAAGCGAGGCGGGCATCCCGTATCTCGTGCCCGAGGTACAGCTCTTCTACAAGGCAAAGGCGACCCGGGACAAGGACGAGACCGACTTCGAAGCGGTGCTGCCGCTGCTCGACGCTCCGGCACGCGCCTGGCTGGCGAACGCCGTCAAGGTGATCACGCCCAACCACCCCTGGCTTCGCCGGCTCCTTCCGGTCAGCCGAACGTGAGCAGCGGAACGTCGTAGAGGTCGGGGTTCCGGGGCCGGGTCATGGTGGGCGATGTGACCTCCACGATCAACAGCTCGCTGAGGAACTGGACCTTGGCGCTGAGGAGATGGCTAGTCCTGCCGTCGGCCGACTGGGCCTTCAGGCCGGCGGAGACGTGGATGTGCGGAAGTATCCCGCCGGTGGCCGGGTCGTGGGCGAGCGTGCCCGCGCCGAACGCCTCGACGTTGGTGACGTACGTCTTTGCCCAGACCGGTGCGTCCGGGTCCGCGAGCTTCTCGCATGCACCCACGATCTCTGCCTCCGCGAAGGCTCCGATGAACGAGGGGATGTAGCCCTGCCGTACGCCGTTGTCCCGGCAGAAGGTGGACAGCGCCTCGAAGAAGTCCTCCCCGTGGTCGAAGGTGACGCCGAAGGTACGGCCGACGGTCAGCTCGTGAGCACGCATGGGCGGGTGTCTCCTGATGAGGTGGGATCAGCGGGCGGAGGCGGTGGTGAAGGTCTCGCGGACCGTCGCTCCGTCGGCGCCATGGGCAAGCAGAGCGTGGAGGAGGAGCCGCGCATGGTACGGGCTGAGGTCTCCGGCGCCGATGAGTCCTCGTCCGAGGAGGTCCTTCTCAGAGCCTGGAAAGCCGTATGTGTCGGACAGGACGGGTCCGTTGCCGATGCGGGAGGCGAGAACCACGGGGATGCGGGACGCGAGCTTGGTGAGTCCTTCGACGAGGCGCTCCGGGACGTGGCCGACGCCGAAGGCCGCGACCACGAGTCCGTCGCAGTTGCCGTCCCACAGGTCGAGCAAGGTGCCGTCGTCGCCAAGGGTGACGGTGTAGAGCCCGACGCGCGCCTCACGGTCGGGGGCGCCGACCAGCGGTCCGCGGGATGGCAGGCCGCCCACCATCTGCACCCGGTTCTCCGCGATCCGCGCGATCGGGCCGCTTGCTGGTGAGGTGAAGGCGGCGGGGCTGGTGGTGTGGGATTTGCGGACGGTCCGTGCCGAGTGGATCTCGTCGCCGAGTACGACGAGGCAGCCGGCACGCCGCAGGCCGGGGTCGGCGGCGGCCAGGACAGCGGCGTGGATGTTGGCCGGGCCGTCGGCGCCAGGAAGGGTGGGATTGCGCATCGCGCCAGTGACGACGACCGGCTGCTCGTGGCCGTGGTAGAGGTCGAGCAGGAAGGCCGTCTCCTCGATGGTGTCGGTGCCCTGGGTGATGACGACGCCGTCGACTTCACCAGCCTCCAGCTCCGCCGTGATCGCGACCGACAGTGCGGTGAGGTCATCGAAGGTCAGGGAAGCGCCGGGCAGACGTCGGAAGTCCCGCACCTTGAGGCCGATGCCGCTCGTGGCCAGAGCAGGTACTGCGGCGAGGAGTTCGTGGGCCGAAAGCGCGGGTACGACTCCTCCGGTGGTGGGATCGGTGATCATGGCGATCGTGCCGCCGAGGGAGAAGACCGCCACGTTCCTGACCGACTCCGTCATATCCCCTGCTCCCCTGTCCGGACGCCGCCGAGCGCGGCCTCACGAGTGGTTCACGCAGGCTATCGGGTCAGCGCCGTACGGGTACGCGGGATGATCACTAGCTGCTCGGCCACGAACCGGCAGGCAGCCTCCAGCCCTTCGAGGCCGAGCAGCCGACTGCGCGGCCGGGCGAGCCGCTCCGTGCCGACGGCCGACAACTGGGCGCACCGGCGACCGAGCCAGGAGGCGTCGAGGCCGAGATACTGCGCCGTCGCTGCGAGGCGCTGTCCGGCCTGCTCAGCCGCTGTGGCCGAGTGGTGGCTGACGTGGCCGGTCACATCGGCGAAAGTCCGCAGGGCTCCCGGCCGCGCCGTGACCGCGAGGTGGGACGCTCCCTCGGTCCTTACCCAAGAGGCGATGACAGCCCGGCGCCCTGGAGAGAGGGCGAAACCGTCGGTATGTGCGAAGCCTCCGTCGTCGGTCACCCAGGTGCGGATGCCGAAGGACTCCATGAGCGCGATGGCGAGGAACAGCAGAACGCGCTCGTACGCTGGCGAGGAAGCGATTGCCGTCTCGGGGACGCAGAATCCCCGGCCGCTGGTGCCGCCCGGACGTCGGGGGGCCGTTTGTTCGAGGTAGCGGTACTTGTGCCGGAAGAACAGCCAGGTGGCGGCCTCCTCACCACGCTGTTCCCTGGTCCAGAAGACGGGTGCATCGCCCAGGTGGTCACGGTTGCCCAGGATGTACCGGGCCGCGGTCTCCGAGCCCATGAGCATCCGGGAGACTTCGGTCAGTCCCTGGTCGGCGACGATCGGCGCGCCTGGGGAAACGGCGAGCGACGCCAGCGACGTGTGCAGGGGCTGGTCGTCGCCGAGTAGTGCCGCCTCGAATCCCGACACGGCCCACAGGATGCCGTAGGTCAGGTCGTCCAGTTCGTACGCGGCGGGTATGTCGACCGGTTCGGAGGCCGTGGCGCGTACGCCGCTCGGTCGGGCGTCGGTGACGAACTGCCGTGCCGCCCCGTCCACCGTGCGGTTCGCAACGACGAGCGCGCGCATCGGCATGGTGCGCCACGCATCCAGCTCCGGGCGGGAGTCGAGTCTCAAGTTGTCCCCGAGGAAGGAGGCCGCGGGAAGCGTCAGCACGGGAAGCGCCGTCGTCGAGACGGACCGGCCGGCGGGTAAGAGAAGCTGGCCCGGCCCTTCCAGCAACGCTGCGTACCCACGGGCTCCGGTGTCCGCCGTTCCCGGGCGGCCCGTAGCGTCCAGCGTGTGCGGATCGGCGGTGGGCAGGAGCCCGAACAACTCCTCCGGAACTCCCAGCGCATCGGTCCACTGGACGAACTGCCGTCGGTCGCGGATCTGTTTGAGACCGCGTTCCAGTCTGCTGACCTCGGCCTGGTCGATGCTGACCATCCGCGCCACGCCGGCCTGGGAGAGGCCCGTGTGCTTCCTGAACAGTTTGACGACGGTACCGAGTTCCCACTCGGCCACGGCTCGCCGGACCGTCGGATCCCGCCAGAAGGCCGGGTCGGCCCGTCGGGCGGCCGACCCGTCCTGGCACGAGGCACATCGAGTACCGGCGTTGAAGCGGCTGAGAAGGGCACCGCAGCGCGTGCACCGCCGCTGTCCGCTGTCGACCATGGTCGGCATTCTCCCTCGCTCTGCGACCACCGGGACACGTTCCGCTGGCAGGGCTCATAAACACTCATAGGCGTGGGCCTTCGTGGCGGCCATCGTGGTGGAGCACCACCGACCGGAGCCGCGTGCCGCGACTCCCCGGACGTGAGGATCCGACCTGTGACCTCCTTGACCCTGCCGCCCGGGCCTCCCGGTTCGCCGCCGCTGGCCCATGCCTGGCAGACGCTGGCGGACGGGCTGCTGACCCAGCGGCTCCATCTCCATCTCGACGAATGGCGGACTGCCGTCGCCGAGGAGAAGGCGCTGCCGGACGTGCCGGGCGCCGATGTCTCCGTGCTGGCCCAGCGCCCGTCTCCGCTGTCGGCAGGCAACGAGTCCGCGATGGCGCTGCTGGAGGGCGCCAGGCTCGGCTTCTGGTGGGAGTTGCCCCAACGGCACGGAGCGGAGTCGCGGAACCGGCACGGGGCACTTCACCGCGCCGCCGACACCGCTGCCCAGAACATCCTCGCGGAGCAGTCCGGGGCAGCCTGGTCCGACGCCGTGACCGCCGTCAGCGCCGCCGCCGCGTGGTGGGTGGGCTTCTTCGCGGTCATCCGCCACCGCGGGGTGCACCACATCACGCTGGAGCCGCACCCGGGCCCGCTCCATGAGCAGGCCCTGGGCACCGCGGTGAGCGTCGTGGCCCACGGCATGGCCATGCGGGTGCTGGAGACGGCGCTGCGCGGCTCCGACGACGACCCGGCCCTCCGCGCCACGTACTGCCGGGCCATCGAGGTCGGCGTCTGCGTCGAGCCCGAGCTGCCCCGCCTCGTCGACGAGTTGGCGGAGCTCCGGCTCGTGGACCTGGTGTCCACCACGGCCCGCTGGCGAGGTCGATTCACCAAGTACGCCGGCGGCACCGGGGCAGGGCAGGTCGAATGAACCACCGCTATCCGTTCATCGTCATCGAGGGGCTCGACGGCACAGGCAAGACGACGCTGCGCAAGGGCCTGTTCCGGCTCTGGGAGGGGCTCTACGGCGTCACCCCGCTGTGCGTGCTCACCACCAACTTCCTTGCCGCCGACCAGGCCGCTGCCATCGTCACCGGCAAGTACCAGCCGAACGCCGGGAACCGTGACGCCTACCTGTCCGCAATCGCGGCGGACAAGCGGGCCACGCTGGATCGCCTCGTGCTCCTCCAGCGGCCGGCCCGGCCCGTGATCGCGGATCGCTGGCTTCTCAGTGAGCTGGCCTTCTTCGCCGTGAAGCACGGCATGAGGGCGTCGGAGACGTACGAGACGCTGGCCGCGCACCTCATCGTTGCCCCCGATCTCACGCTCGTCTTGGACCTGGAGACCGACGCCTCGATGAGCCGGGCGCAGGCCCGCCAGGGTGACGCCGTCCGGGCCGACTGGGACGTGCACGACGTCCAGAGCCGGGTTCGCGAGACCTACGAGGCCGTGGTCACGAAGCCCGACGAGTTCCCGCTCCTCGGCGACGTGGTCCGCCTGGACGCCCGCCGGCCCCGGTCCGAGGTGCTACTCGCAGCCTGGGACGTACTGCGCGAACGGCAACTGGTGCCGTCGCTCGCCGCCCACTCGGAAGGAGGAGAGACCCATGACTGACGGCACGAAGGCGACGCGTCTGCGTGAGGCCCTCGCCGACATCAAGCGGAAGCACCCGCTCCTGGCGATCGGTGCGGTGAACGCGCTCGCCGCGCACGTCGCAGTGGAGGCGGGCTTCGACGCCCTTTGGGTGAGCGGTCTGGAGGTGTCGGCGGCCTCCGGGCTGCCTGACGCCAACGTCCTGGGTCCCCGGGACCTGTCCGACGCGGTCGCCTCGTTAGGCCGTGTCACCGAACTGCCCGTCGTCGTGGACATCGACAACGCGGGCGGCTCGGGACGCACTGCGGAGCGGTTCGCGTACGACCTGATGCGCGCCGGAGCCGCTGCGGTGTGTGTCGAGGACAGCGCGTACCCGAAGTGCAACAGCTTCGCTGCCCACCGGGCGCAGACTC
This sequence comes from Streptomyces sp. NPDC058751, assembly GCF_042746485.1. Lineage (NCBI taxonomy): Bacteria > Bacillati > Actinomycetota > Actinomycetes > Kitasatosporales > Streptomycetaceae > Streptomyces > Streptomyces sp. NPDC058751. Next base: position 132,833 of record NZ_JBHYPZ010000022.1, read on the forward strand.
TCGCCGACCGGGACCTTCTGTGCGAGCAGGTAGGGCGTATACGGAAGGTCGCCGGTGACGGCCTCGTGGTCGTGGCCCGCACCGAGGCCCTGATCGCCGGGGAGGACATGGCCACGGCGATCGCCCGCGCCGAGGCGTACGCCGAGGCCGGGGCGGATGCGCTACTCATCCACTCCAAGGACACAACCGGTGATCAGGCGCGGGACATCGGACGTGCGTGGAGCCACGACGTGCCGCTGGTCAGCGTGCCCACAGCGTTCCCTGACCTGAGCGCCACCGAACTCGGCGAGGCCGGCTTCAGTCTCTGCATCTACGCGAACCAGCTCAGCCGTGCCGCCCTCGCGGGTATGCGCACAGCCGCGCGTCAGTTTCGACGCGGAGGGAGTTTCCGCTCCGGCGTCGCGGGGTCTCTGGCGGAGATCGGCGACCTGATGCGCGTCGGCGAGCCGGAAGCGCTGTCGTGCCTCTGACACCCGAGCTGCCTCGGATCAGTGTCTCCGTGAAGGCGGCGATCGTGCGCGACGGCGCCGTCCTGCTGCTGTCGTACGACGACGAGGCCGGGTTCCACTACAACCTCCCGGGTGGCAAGGCCCGGGTCGGTGAAGACCTGCGCCAGGCCGTGAACCGCAAGGTCGCGCAGGAGACCGGCCTCCAGGTCGTGGCCCGGCGTTTGCTGTGCGTTGTCGAGTACGTCCCCGAGTCGTGGCAAAGCGAATTCGGGGACGTACAGAAGGTTCAGTTCAACTTCCTCGCCGAGCAGGTGGACGACGCCGAGCCGCGCATGCCGGAACCTCCGGACCCCATCCAGGTGGGCTTCGAGTGGGTTCCGCTGGAACGTCTGAGCGACGTGTACCTGCTGCCCCGGATCAATCGCCCGCTCTCTGCGGCGTTGAGCGGGGAACTCGCCGACCCCTTCGTGGATAGGTGGTGACCTTCATGGACTCGACGTTGAAGGATCTGCGGGAGTGGCTACTGCGGGAGCACCCAGGGACGGTCTGTGCCGACCGGCTCCACGTGATCGCCGACGAACTCGCTGACATGACCGCCCGCGGTCTACCAGGAGCCGTGGTCGAACTCGGCTGCTACAGAGGCGCGATGGCCCTGTGGATCCGTAGCGTGCTCGACTCGCTGGGCGACCGCGACCGTGAGATCCACGTCTACGACTCCTTCCAGGGCATGCCCGCGCCCGGCGCCGAGGACTCGGACCATCTGGCGGCGGGAGAGCTCCCGTCGTCCCCGGACGACGTGCGCGCCACGCACGCGCCCTGGGGCAGGCCAGCGCCGGTCATCCATCCGGGATGGTTCGAGGAGACCCTTTTCAAGGAGCTGCCCGACGAGATCGCGTTCGCCTACCTGGACGGCGACTTCTACGACTCGACCCTCACGGGGCTCACGCACTGCGTCACCCGCTTGGTGCCGACGGGGGTGTTGCTCGTCGACGACTACGCGGACACGGCGGTCAATCCGCGAGCCTGGAACGGGCTCCCGGGGGTGAAGCGCGCCTGCGACGCGTACTTCGGCACGCCGTCGCCCGTGACCGTCGTCGTCGGCGAGGCTGATCTCGCCTTCGGCCGGTACGAGAAGTCGGAGTCTCTCGGATGAGCGCAGTCCTCGTGGTGCGCGGAGCGGCGGACTCGGGAGCGATCCGCCGCGCACTGCCCGGCGTTCTTGTGCACGACTTGCTGGACCTGAACTCGCCTCTGCCCGCCGACACGACCGTGGTCGTCCTGCGTTCAGGCGTCCGACTCGACGAGCGGGAGCTCGACGCGCTCCCCCGCCTCCGGCACGTCGTACGCACCGGCTCCGGCATCGACCACATCGACGTGAGCGCCCTTCGGCACCGTGGCATCACTCTGCACCGCAACGCCGAGGCTGGCGCGGGCGCCGTGGGCGAGTGGGTCCTCGCCGCTGCCCTCGCCCTGGCCCGGCGGATCCCCTTGGGGCAGCACGCGCTTCAGCTCGGTCGCCACGAGAAGGAGGCGTGCATGGGAGTGTCGCTCGGCACCCTGGCCGCAGGCGTCTGGGACGCGGGCCCGGTAGGTCTGGCCGCCGGCCAGACCCTCGCTCCACATGTTGGGCGCACGGCCTACGCCGCATGGCCGTCGAATCCCTCCGGTCTGCGGGAGCTGTCGCAGGCGGCGCTCTTGGAGCAGTCGCAGGTGCACGTGGTCGCGCTGCCGCTGCGTGCCAGGACCCGGCAGTTCATCGGCAAGGAGTTCCTGGCACGTGTGTCTCCGCATCGGCCCCTGCTCATCTGCGCAGGGCGGCTGGAGACCCTCGACGTCGCCGCCTGCCTGCGGGCACTGGCGGACGGGAGGCTCTCGGGCCTCGCACTCGATCCGGTCGAGCGGGAGCATCTTCCGCTCCTCACCGGCTCCACGACTCCGCTCAACCTCCTGGCCTCACCTCACATCGGCGCCCAGCGGTCCGACGTGCGCGGCGCGCTCGACCGATGGGCCATCGATCTCCTCAGAGAGATCACCGCCGACGACAAGACCCTGATCGAAGGAGGCCACGGGTGAACCCATCGGCACAACGGCGCCGGGAGATCGCCGACAGAGTCGCCCAGGCGCTGCTCGCATCCGGTGAGGCCCGTGAGGTCTGGCTGGAGGGAGCCCTCGCCTGCGGCTTCGCTCACGCGGCGAGCGACGTCGACCTGCGTGGCATTGTGGACGGCACCCTTCCGGCGTGGGAGTCGCGCATCGTGGACGGCGTCCGTGTCGACCTCCAGGCAGCGGCGCCGCAGCGGGCGCAGGAACTCCGTCACCTGCTCCGCTCCTTCGACGTCCGCCGCGACGACCTCGGATCGTTCCGCCGAGTACGGGCCTCGATGCACGACCTCATGTGTCTGCGCACCGCTCTCTCGTACGGCTCCGGACGCTGGGATCCGGTACTCGATCCCGGGGAGCGCCAGGGCTACCGACGCTGGGCGGTAGCCGACCAGGCCGAGGTCGCGGCGAGTCTCGCCGAGGACCTGACCGGCCTCGTCGAGGACGGCCTGGCCGAATCGGCTGGCGTCGTGTGCCGGAAGCTGGAGACCTGTCTTGCCGCGCTCGGCTGCGCGGCGGCCGGCCACCCAGTCCTGGGCGACAAGTGGCTGCCGCTGCTTGCCAGCGCTCCATTCCATCCGCCGATCGCCCCGCCCCGCACGGAAACGTGGGAGTGGTTCCGTCCGGTTCAGCGACGCGTGACCAGGGCGCTCCTGGACTGCTGGCCCGTCGACGACCCGCTGCAGAAGCCTCCCGACCTGGGTGGTGCCCATGACGTCGGCTGGCTGCCCCAGCGGTACGCCGACGGATGGTTCCTTCGCCGCAGCGACGTCCACATCCCCATCACCGGCGGACAGCTTCTCGGGTGGCTGTCCACGGTCTCCACCGATGGCGCGTAGACCGCGCCTCTCCTCCTCGGGAGGTCTCTGATGCCCGTCACCCGCACCGCCCCCACGGACCTGGAGAGTCTCTACGCCTCAATGTCGAGCACCGGGTCGGACACGGCGGTCTCCGTCATCCTCAAGCTGCGGGGAGAGACCTGCGACATCGACTGCCTGTACTGCTTCGAGAAGCGCAAGGAGTCACCGGGCGGCGCCCGTATCAGCACGGAACAGGTCCATCGCCTCGGCTCGATCTTCTCCGGGCGTCCACTCAGCGTCGAACTCCACGGCGGGGAACCCCTGACCGCAGGCCGGGAACGGATCGCGGAGATCCTGGACGCGCTCGCCGCACAGCCGAACGTCATCCGCGTGAGCCTCCAGACCAACGGCCTCCAGCTCGACGACGCCTGGCTGGACCTGTTCGAGCGGCACTGCCCGGAGCTGGAGATCGGCATCTCCCTCGACGGGGACGCACTCGGGAACTCGTGGCGCGTCGGTTACGACGGCCGCCCCACCTACCCCCGAGTGGTCGAAGCCTTGGAGCTCCTCGGCCGTCGGGAACGCAGCGTCGGCGTCATCTGCGCCGTCACCCCCTACGTCCTCGGCCGGGCCTCCGAGGTCATGGAGCACCTCGCCTCCTTTGCCGCCGTGACGACGGTCAGCCTTGTGCCGTGCTTCGACGCGGCGGTCACCCGGTCGACCACGGTGGTCGGATCCCGTGCGCCGACCAGTCGGGCTCTCCAGCGACGGGCCATCGGCCCCACCGGCCCGGCCTGGGCCGTCACGCCTCGTCAGTACGCCGACTTCGTGTTGGAGGCCGCCCACCACTGGGTCGCCGACGGCGTGTTCCGCCGCGTCAAGCTGGAGCCCGTCGTCTCCGTCATCCGCCGTCTGAAGGGTTTGGGGACCCGTTCCTGTCACTTCTCCGACTTGAAGTGCGACCACGTCCTCACCCTCTATCCCGATGACCGTCTGGGAAGCTGTGACGAGCTGCCCTGGCCGCAGGCCGGCCTCGCCTCCCTCGGCGATGTCCACACCGAGGCGGACGTGGCCAGCGCCCAGGGCGGCTCTCCCTTGCTTCAGCAGGCACGCTCCCTGGTCACGAAGTGCACGACCTGCAACTACCGCGACACCTGCGGCGCGGGCTGCCCGGCAGTCCGACTCCGCTTCGCCGCCTCCGGCAACGAAGACGCGTACTGCGACCACCGCATGCGCCTGATCGACGGCGTTGCCGCCCTCCTTGCTCAACCGGACCTCCAGCCCGGCACCCCCTGCGCCCGACTGCGGTGGCGCCCCATCAGCCCCAACGACATGCACCACGTCGCGGCGTTCCTGACCCGGTGGGACGACCCTGCCGCGCCCCGCCCACCCGCGCACCTGCAGGTCAGCACCCACGGCAACATCAACACGGTCGGCCTCCCCGGCGTGCACGAGGCAGACGATCTCGACCCTCGCCACCCCCAGTGGCCTGAGGGCATCGAGCCCGGCGTCCGCCCGGTCGTCGACGCGCTCACCTCGGGCTGGAACGCCGTCACCTACGACAGCTGCCAGGGTCACGGGTACGACGGCGTCCCCGGAGCCGAGCCCCGATTCCTGTCGGTTGGCATCCTGCCGCGCGACCGCGTCGAGTACGCACGAACAGCGGGGCGCCTGTGCCGTGCCGCCGGGCTGGCCGAGCCTGCACTCCCGAAGGCGTATGCGCTGGTCCTCGGGCGCAGCGAACTTGGTTGCCGCACCACCGGCCGGGTGCATCCGACACTCGACCTCCGTCTCGTGCCCGCTGCCGACACCACGCCCACCGCATACTTCGGGAGCCTGGACCAGGCCGTACGCGTCCTCACGGAGGCCCTGGCCGCGACGTCTTCCGCCCCGCCGTCCACCCCGTGCGCCTGCGCGACCGAAGCCGATGCCGGCGAGGGAGGACAGCAGTGATCCACATCTCCGAGACGCTGTCCGCCCACACCCTGGAGGGCTTCCTCAAGCCGGAGGAGATCCAGCACCTCTCCCTCGTCATGGACAACGCGCTAGGCCCCTTTGTACGCGACCGTTACGGCACGGACCGCCGCACCACCATCCATGAGATCCCCGGCCACTCCCCCACCGAGGCGCAGGACGTCTACGAACCGGCCGGCCGGATCGAGATGAGCGAGATCCCAGTCGAAGCGACCGCCCGCCTCGACCGGGCCCTGAAGCTCCACATGGCCGCCGTCACGCGCACGCTGCCGTCGGTCACAGGCCACCGGCCCTGGTTCTATCTGGAGTACGGCACCGGGCAGTACATCACTCCTCACGTCGACGGCATCGCTCCCGACCCACTCACCCGTCCCCGCCAGATCGCCGCCGCGACGGTCACGCTCACGGACACCTGGGACACCGGCGGTGCGTTCTACGTGGAGACCACGGGCAACGACGCCGTCTGGACCACCGACAAGGCGCCGACCGGGTCGGGGTACGCCCAGGGGATGCGCTTCGCGCACGACGGGGCGGACATGTCCTCTCCCTGGTTCCGCGCCATGCCCCGCACGCGATGGAGCGTCACACCCGATCCCGGAACTCTCGTGGTCTTCGGCAGCCAGCTCATCCACGGCACAGAACCGGTCCGCGTCGGCCGCGTTCGCAAGTTCCTCACGCACTTCGTCTCCGAGTAGGGGGCCATGCGCCCATGAACCGGCCCCGCGGCCCGCCCTCCCGCACTCGTCCTTCATCCCAACCCACCGCACCGACCGAAGGAGAGAGCGAGCAGTGGCAGACGACAAGACGTTTGACGAGTTCCTGGAGGCGGTCGCGTCCCTGCGCGACAGCGACCCCGTGCGCACCACCGCACACACCTCCAACGCGGCCACCGAGTCCTGGCTGGCCATCACGCCAGACACCGGCGCCAGCGAGCCCACCACACCCTGACCTCCACCGGGGCCGGGCTCAGCCGGGCCCGGCCCCGTTCCCCTCTGGAGCCCCTAATGAGCGCTCTCACCGCAGAAGCCCTGATCACCCTCGACGGCATCGCCGACCACCAGCGCCGCAGAACCAGCCGTATCGCCTCCGTGCTCGGCAACCACCTCGGCTCGTCCGCCCTCGACTACGCCGTGGCCCACCACCTGCTCGAAGGCGCCGAACACACCGCGCGCGCACGGGACTCGGACCGCCTCGCCTGGTACCGCCGTACGTCGGTGCGAGACCTGACCCACCTGTCAACCGACCAGCACATCGTGCTCAGCCCGTGCCCCGCGGAACTGCTCCGCTCGGAGATCTCCGAAACCGCGTACTACCTCGTCGGCCCCGACACCGCCCTCACCCCACCTGAAGCCCAGTCCCTCGTTCGTGCCGCTCTCGCCTCCGCCGCCGAACACGGCTTCGGCACACTGCTCATCCAGCACGCCCCCGTCATCTGCCTACTCAACCGCCGCCAGCTCGACGAGACCCTCCACAGCTGGGCCCTCACCCGCCTCCCCGGCACTGTCTTCACCGACTACACCGCCCACCCCGAGGTCTTGGCCCGTGACCTGATCCACGAGGCCGCCCACAACTGGCTCAACGACGCCCTGGCCACGCATGACGTAGCCCTTCCCACCGACGTCACCTTCTTCTCCCCCTGGCGGGAAACTTCTCGCCCCGTCTACGGCTTCCTACACGCATGCTGGGCCTTCTCCCTCACCGTGCTATACACACGGCAGGCGCGGCACGGTGTCACAGGCGCCGTCGCCCTCTTTCTCGACACCCATCTGCGCCAGCAGGCGGACCAGTTCTCTGTCGCCGCCAAGTATCTGGAGCAGGCCCTCTCGTACGTCCCCGCAGCCGAGATCCGCGAACGCATCGGTCGCGCGGTCGGCAGTGCCATGGATCCCGCTTGACGCCAGACCAAGCTCGATGAAGACCGGGCGATGCCGAGCGGTCACGAAGCCGTGCGGTGAACAGTGCGCGCCGGGAACGCCGCCAACAGCACTACAGCGCACCCCTCGTTGGCTCAGCTATCAGACCCAGCCGACCGTGGGACTCGAGACCCGCTCGGGACCAGAAATCTTCTCCGGCAACGGCTACACGTCCTTCCTGCCCGACAGCACCGGCGGGGTCGGCAGCTTCGCCCTCGGCCTCAAGCAAGGCCCTGGCCCCCAATGCATTCACCGATAGCCACATCAGAATTAAGTCATTACTGACCTTCAAAGCGTGGTGTCGCAGTAGCTGACGTTTCGTGATCCCTGCGGTATGCCGACGACATGAGGTATCCGCAAGGGGGCGGGCTGAC
>NZ_JBHYPZ010000023.1:0-46387 GCF_042746485.1 Streptomyces sp. NPDC058751
GCTCCAGCACCGCCCACTGCTCGTCCGTGAGATCTCCCCGACCCATGAGCCGTGATCATTCACAGCCCAAGATCCACTTTCGATACACGCCCTAGTGAGCCTCTTCCAACCTCATGTTGATGCGTGGTGAAGGACGAGGACGGCCTTCACGATGTCGGTGATCCGGGTGGTGCTGCAGCGGAGCTTGCGGAGCCGACGCCAGCCTTTCAGGATGGCCATGGCCTGCTCGCCGACGCAGCGGATCTTGGCGTGGGTGGTGTTGTGGCGCCGCTTCCACCGCTTGAGGCGGCGGCCCCGGAACGGGACTCGAATGGGGCCGCCGGCCCCCTGACATGCCTTGTCCGCCCAGCACTTCAGCTCTGCAATGGTGAACGCGTCGATGATCCCGTGGTGCGGGCGGCCGTCAGATCGTGAGTCGGGCCGGGCAGCGCCGCCGAGGCCCACAGCAGACGTCCGAACCACCAGCAGACCAGCACGGGAGTCAGCACCGCGCCGTCAAGCCGTCCCGAACTGCGCGTCCCGGGCGTCACTCGTTTCGGCCACCTTCGAACCCCTGAACCACTCTTACGCGAGCTGGTACAGGTCAGCATGGTGGCCGCACGCACAGCAGACCTCGGAACTATGTTGTCCCGCCATATGTGCGCCTGAACTGCCTGTTCCTACGGTGTGCCGACACGTACCCGTCCCCACCGCACACGAGGAAGTGGCGCACATGGCCTCCGCAGCATCCGCTCCCCCGACACCCGGCAACCTCAAGCGCATCGTCGCCGCCAGCCTCATCGGCACCACCATCGAGTGGTACGACTTCTTCCTCTACGGCTCGGCCGCCGCCCTGGTCTTCAACAAGCTGTTCTTCCCCGACTCCGAGCCGCTCGTCGGCACGCTGCTGTCCTTCCTGACGTACGCGGTCGGGTTCGCGGCCCGGCCGCTGGGCGCGCTCGTCTTCGGGCACTACGGCGACCGGCTCGGCCGCAAGCGGCTGCTGGTGCTGAGTCTGCTGCTGATGGGCGGGGCGACATTCGCGATCGGGCTGCTGCCCACGCACACCACCGTCGGTGTGGCGGCCCCGGTCCTGCTCACCGTGCTGCGTCTGGTGCAGGGCTTCGCGCTGGGAGGCGAATGGGGCGGTGCCGTCCTACTGGTGTCCGAGCACGGCGACGCCGGGCGGCGGGGGTTCTGGGCGTCATGGCCGCAGACCGGGGCTCCCGCGGGCCAGCTCCTGGCGACGGGCGTCCTGTCCCTGCTCACCGCCACGCAGTCGGACGGCACCTTCCTCTCCTGGGGCTGGCGCATCCCGTTCCTCCTCTCCGGCGTCCTGGTCGTCGTCGGTCTGTGGATACGTCTGTCCGTCGACGAATCGCCCGTGTTCAAGCAGGCGCTGGCACGGTCCGAGGCCCGCAAGGCGGCCGGAGCGGAGGAGCCGGAGAAGCTTCCTCTGGTCTCCGTCCTGCGCCACCACTGGCGTGACGTGCTCGTCGCGATGGGCGCCCGCATGGCCGAGAACATCAGCTACTACGTGATCACCGCCTTCATCCTCGTGTACGCCACCACCTCCGCCGGTGTCTCCCGGCAGACCGCGCTCAACGCCGTCCTCATCGCCTCGGCCGTGCACTTCGCCGTCATCCCGGCCTGGGGCGCCCTCTCCGACCGCATCGGCCGCCGCCCCGTCTACCTGCTCGGTGCCGCGGGTGTCGGCCTCTGGATGTTCCCGTTCTTCTCCCTCGTCGACACCGGAGGCTTCGCGAACCTGATCCTCGCCGTCACCGTCGGCCTGGTCCTGCACGGCGCCATGTACGCGCCCCAGGCCGCCTTCTTCTCCGAGATGTTCGCGACCCGGATGCGCTACTCGGGTGCCTCCATCGGGGCCCAGTTCGCCTCCGTGGCCGCGGGAGCGCCCGCACCTCTCATCGCGACGGCGCTGCTCTCCTCCTACGACAGTTCCGCTCCCGTCTCCCTGTACGTGATCGGGTCGGTCCTGCTGACCCTGATCGCCGTGGGCCTCGCCAAGGAGACCCGCGACCGCGACCTGTCCGCCATCGACGCCGTGGCCGACGGCCGGCCGGCTCCGGCCGCGCCGGCGGACGCCCGTACGGCCTGACCGCGGGCCCGCACCCACCGATCCCCGTACGCGATGCCGTGTGCGGGGATCAGTGCTGTCCGGCCGACGACAACCGGTGCAGTCTCAGAGCGAGTTGGATCTCCAGTACGCGGGCCGGGCTCTGCCAGTCGTCCCCGAGCAGACGCCCCACCCGCTCCAGCCGCTGCGCCACGGTGTTCACATGCACATGCAGGACGTCCTTCGTGCGGGCCGGGCTCATACCGCTGGCGAAGTACGCGTCGAGGGTGCGCAGCAGGTCGGTGCCGCGCCGTTCGTCGTAGCCGACGACCGCGCCGATCGTCCGGCCGACGAACCCTGAGATGTCCCGGTCCCCGGCCAGCAGCAGTCCGAGGAAGCCGAAGTCCTCCGCGGCCGCGCCGTCACCGGCCCGGCCGAGCAGGCGCAGCGCTTCCAGGCAGCGCTGCCCCTCCGTGTAGGCCGCGGCCACCGCTTCGGGGTGCGCGGCGAGCCGGTCGAGAGGCGCGGAGGCACCCACGGTCACCGCCTCCTGAACGGCGGTTCCCAGCTCGTCGGCCGTGCGACGGGCCAGTGTCGTCGCCGTGTCGCCGGGCCCGAGCGGGAGCAGCAGGACGGTGCCGCCGTCGCGGGCGGCGGCCAGTCCGTGGCGGGTGGCGGCGAGATGGGACGCGGCCGCCCACAGCCGTCTGCGCGCGCCCGCCTCCTGGCCGGCGTCGGCGGCCAGGTCCTCGAGCCGGGCCGCGAGCACCACATGGGGTCCGTCCAGATCGGCGTGCAGCCGCGCCGCCCGTTCCCGCAACAGCCCGGGATCGCGGTCCCGGGCGTCGAGCAGGTCGTCGAGCAGCTCGCCGCGTACCCGCTGTTCGGCCTCGGAGGCCGAGCGTCTGGCGAGCAGGAGCAGTGAGGTGACCATCGCGGCGCGCTCCAGGGTGCGCTGGTCGACGGGGTCGAGGCCCGGATGCCCGCGCAGCGCCAGCGCGCCGAGCAGTTCACCTCCCGCCGCCACCGCGGCGATCCAGTCACCGCCGTGCCGCACGGCGTGGCCGCCTGCGCGGGCCGCTTCCACGGCCATGGCCGGTGTGCCGCCGGGTTCCGTGAACTCGACGGTGCCGTCCAGGACTTCGGACACCGCGGCGGCGACGTCGTGGACTCCCCCGCCGCGGAGCACGAGCTCGGCCAGCCGGTCGTGGACGTCCGAGGCGCGCTCGATCACCGCGCTGCGGTCCCGGATGATCTCGTTGGCCCGGCCCAGGCGGTCCAGGGCGGAGCGTGTCTCCGTCAGCGCGTTCGCCGTGTCGATGGCCGCCGCGGCCAGGGCCGCGAAGGAGCCGAGGAGGGCGATCTGTTCGCGCTCGAAGATCCGTGTCCTGCGGTCCGCCGCGAACAGCACGCCGATGACCTGGGGGCCGATCATCAGCGGCACGCCGAGGATCGCGACGAGCCCCTCGTCCTGCACGCCCGCGTCGATGGTCCGGGTGTGCTGGAAGCGTTCGTCCTTGAAGTAGTCGTCGGTGACGTACGGGCGGGCGGTCTGTGCGACGAGTCCGCCCAGGCCCTCTCCCATGCCGAGCCTGAGCTGCTGGAAGCGGGCGGCGACCGAACCCTCGGTGACCCGCATGTAGGTGTCGCCCCTGGTCGTGTCGTTCAGGCTGAGGTAGGCGATGTCCGTGCCCAGCAGCGACCGGGCGCGCTGCACGATCGCCCGCAGCACGGCGTCGAGGTCGCGCAGGCCCGCGAGGTCGTGCGCGGTCTCGAAGAGCGCGGAGAGCTCGGCCTCGCGGCGGCGCCGTCCCTCTATCTCCGCGCGCACCCGCAGCGCGAGCAGTTTGGCCTGTTCGAGCGCGGCGACGCGCCCGTCGGGCAGACCTTCGGCGCGGGCGAGCAGCACCGGCTGCTCGTAGGCGTCGGCGGTCGCGCCTCGGGCCAGGAGTTCCAGGAACGGCGCTTCCACGCTGTCGGCGGAGCGCTCGGCTGATGGCAGGTGATCGCGGGACATGGCAACAGGATCGCGTATCCGTGCGGCGGCCTCCCGGCCCTGTGGACAACTGTCCGCGGGGCGGTGCCCCGGCCCTGTGGACAACTCGGGAGCGGCACGGTTCGGGGAGGGTCGGGCTCCGGCTCAGTGCGCGGTCCAGCCCCCGTCCAGTGCGAGGGACGTCCCGGTCATGAAGGCCGCGTGCGGACCGCAGAGATAGACCACCGCCTCCGCGACCTCCTCGGGCTCGATGAGGCGCTTGACCGCGCTGTCCCGCAGCAGGACCTCGGTCAGGACGCGTTCCGGGGGAATGCCGTGCGCGCTCGCCTGATCGGCCAGTTGTTTCTCGACGAGTGCGGTGCGCACATAGGCGGGGTTCACACAGTTCGAGGTGACTCCGTGGGGCGCGCCTTCGAGGGCCGCCGTCTTCGACAGTCCCTCGAGTCCGTGCTTCGCGGCGACGTACGCCGATTTGAACGCCGAGGCGCGCAACCCGTGGACCGAGGAGACGTTCACGATGCGGCCCCAGCCCTGTCCGTACATGTGCGGCAGGGCACCTCGGATGAGCCGGAACGGCGCCTCCAGCATCACCGTCAGCACCGTGTGGAAGACGTCGGGCGGGAATTCCTCGATGGGGCGGACCATCTGCAGTCCCGCGTTGTTCACGAGGACGTCGGTGCCGGCCGCGGCCTGTTCCGCCGCGTCGAGGTCGGTGAGGTCGAGGACGTGCGGTTCGACCGCCCCGGCCAGTCCGTGGGACTGCCCTGCCAGGGTCTCCAGGCCTTCGGCGTCCCGGTCGACCGCTCTCACCTTGGCTCCGGCGGCGGCGAGCCGCAGCGCGCAGGCGCGGCCGATGCCGCTCGCTGCTCCGGTGACGAGGGCGGTGCGGCCGCCGAGGTCGAGGGGGAAGGCGTGGGGGCCCGGGAGGGGGCTGGGCGCGGTCATGCCTCGACCCTAGGCAGCGCCCAGACCCCGACCGATGTGCTCAGCACACACACTTCGCTCTCAGGACATGGGCTCAAACCATGTGGGTTCATCGAGCAGCGCCTGCTTGATCCGGACGAGCGCGTAGTCGTCCAGCTTCGGCAGGGCGTCCACGGCGAACCAGCCTACCTGGAGCGACTCGTCGTCGTTGACGCGGGCTTCACCGCCGACCGCACGGCACCGGAGCGTGGTGTCCATGAACTGGCAGACGTCGCCGTTGGCGAAGGTGACCTGTCCCCCGGCCCGGACCATCACGACGCGCTCGACCTCGACGTGCACGGCCGTCTCCTCGTACACCTCGCGGACCGCGCAGGCCGCAGGCTGCTCGCCCGGCTCCGGGATGCCGGAGATGAGCGCCCACCTGTGGTTGTCGGAACGCTGGCCGAGCAGTACCCGGCCCTCGTCGTCGAAGACCACGGTGGTGACCCCGGGGAGCCAGAGGAGCTGGTGGCCCGCGAAGGCCCGGATCTCGCGGATGAAGTCGGGAGTAGGCATGGCCCCGACCCTATCCGCGAGACGACGGCTCTCCCCTCGCGCGCGGGCTCCGCGGTACTAGGACCTGTCCGGGCGATCACGGCGGAGACGTGGGGTGTGGCACGCACGTCTGCGGCGTTGTCGTCGGTCGACGACGCTCCGCGTCGCCTCCCTCCTCCGCCTTGCAGCCGCACGCACCACACCCCACTCGCCGGCATCAGCCAGGAACTGTCGGTTTCCTCCACCGTGATCGACCGGACAGGTCCTAGACGGCGGTGTTCCGTCGCGAGCGGACCGCCGTCGCGGCGGCCCAGCCGAGGCCGCCCGCCGCGACGAGCACCAGGACGATCTCGGGGACGAGGCCGAGCCTGGTGGCCGGGGTCTCGGAGGAACGCAGCGGAACCTTCTGGACCAGCGAGTCGGCGACGAACATCCCGGTCTTCTGGGTGATCCTGCCGTCGGGCATGATCACGGCGCTGACACCGCTCGTCACGGGCACCGTGACCGTGCGGCTGTGCTCGACGGCGCGGATGCGGGACATGGCGAGCTGCTGGTAGGTCATCTCGCTGCGGTCGAAGGTCGCGTTGTTGCTGGGCACCGAGATGATCTGCGCGCCGTCGGTGACGGTGCTGCGCACGGCCCAGTCGAACGCGGCCTCGTAGCAGGTGACAAGGCCGACGCCGGTGCCGTTCATCGTGAACACACCCGGCTCGGTGCCGCGGCTGAAGTCCTGGCGGACCATGCTCGTCCAGTCCTTGTTGATGGCTCCGAGCAGCGGGCGCAGCGGGAGGTACTCGCCGAACGGCTGGACCTGCCGTTTGTCGTACGTGTCCACCGGGCCCTTGTCCGGGTCCCACAGGATCTGCTCGTTGTAGAGCTTGCCGTCCCGCTCGACGACCGCGCCGACGGAGACGGGGGCCCCGATCGCCTTGGCCGCTTGGTCGATCACGATGCTCGCGTCGGAGTTGGAGAACGGGTCGATGTCGGAGGAGTTCTCCGGCCACAGCACCAGGTCGGGCTTGGCGGCCTTGCCCGCCTTGACCGCGGCGGCCAGGCGTTCGGTCTCCCGCACGTGGTGATCCAGCACGGCGCGCCGCTGTGCGTTGAAGTCGAGTCCCGCGCGCGGGACGTTGCCCTGGATGACCGCGACCGTCGCCGTGCCGTCCTCGGCCTTGTCGCTGACGAGCATCCGCGCGGCGAGCGCCCCGAGGACGGGGACGGCGACGCTGAGCAGTGCCACGACGGCCGCACCGCGGCGCAGGACGCCGGTGCCGCGCCGCTCGACGGCGAGGCGGACGGTTTCGCAGAGCCCGAAGCCGCAGAGCACGACGGCGAAGCCGAGTACCGGGGTGCCACCGACCGCGGCGAGCGGCAGGAAGACTCCGTCGGCCTGCCCGAACGCGATCTTCCCCCAGGGGAAGCCGCCGAAGGGCGCACGCGCGCGTGCCGCCTCCGCGGCTATCCAGAGGGCCGCCGCCCACAGCGGCCATCCGGGCAGCCGGGAGACGAAGGTGATGCCCGCGCCGACGAGCGCGACGTAGACCGCCTCCACCGCGACGAGCGCGAGCCAGGGCCCCGAGCCGACCTCGACGCCGGTCCAGACCAGCAGCGGCAGCAGGAATCCGAGGCCGAACAGGTAGCCGAGGCCGAGCCCGGCCTTCCAGGAGCGGTCGCGCAGGACCCAGCCGAAGACGGCGAAGGCCGGCAGGGCGAGCCACCACAGGGTCCGTGGCGGGAAGCTGACGTACAGCAGCACTCCGGAGAGCGCCGCGGCGGCGGCCGGAACGAGGCGACGCACCAGGGCCGACCCACGTGGGGCGGGCGCGTCCTGGGGTTCGAGCCGTTCCGGCTCGTCTACGGTGGTTGCGGTGGCGGTCACTCGGGGAGTGTACGGCGCCTGACCTGGGCGCGGACAGCTCGGACCGCTCGGTCCCGACGGGCTGGACACCGTTCGACGGGTGCCTCGGCACAGACCTGCAGCAACGTTTCTGCACAACCGGCCCCCGAAGCGGCGCACCACCGGTTACGGTGTGGCCGAGCCTCTGACGTGCGACCACGCGACGACGTCCGGGGCCCGCGGAGCCGGGAAGCGACGGGGGTGGGTCCGGCGGGGACTACGCCCACGGCCGAAGCCGTGGCCACGGGCGAAGGGCGCAGCCCTTCGGACGTCGTGGGCGTGTTCGTGCTCGTGGCCTGCGCCGCCTGGTCGCTGATCACGGCCGCGGCGCACGACGGCCGGCCCGAGGGCATGCTGCTGGCGCTGCTCGCCGTGACGGCGGGCTACGCCGCGGGACGGATCTCGGGAGCGCTCCTGCCGGTGGCCGCCCCCTGTGCCGCCGCCCTCGCCGGACTCGGCCTCGCGATCGCCACGCCCGGCCCGCAGATCAGCCTCCAGCTCGGCCACACCGGCGCCACTGCCGCCCTGCTCGCCCTCTCCTGCGGGGCCGCGTGCTGCGCCGCCCGGGCCGCGCGCGCGTCCGTTCCGCGGCTCGCGCTGTACCTGCCGGCCGCCGGGACCGTGGTGACGGCGGCCCTCCTCGGGTCCACCACCGGAGTCGTCACCTGCGCCGGGGTCCTGCTGTGCTCGCTCGCCACCGCCCGGGCGCGCCGCCGGGCCCTCGGGCTGGCGGGCCTCGCGGCCGCCGCGGCCCTGGTGGCCGGGGCGACCTGGGCGGTCGGCGACGACGCGCTGCCGGACGGACCGACGGCCTCCCTGGAGGGCCTGCTGACCGAGCACCGCGTCCTGCTCTGGCACGACGCCCTGCGCATGACCCTCGCCGATCCCGGGCTGGGGGTCGGGCCCGGCCGCTACGGGACGCTCAGCCCCACGGCCGCCCGGTCACCGGTACCCGACGGCAAGCCCCACTCCGCGCTCCTGCAGCAGGCCGCCGAGCAGGGACTGACCGGGGTGATCCTGCTCGTGGCGGCGTTCTGCTGGGTCCTGTACGCGCTTCTGCGCTCGCCGCGCGCCACGCCGATCGTGCTGACGGCGGGCGCGGCCCTGACGGCGGTGGCCGCGATCGCGTCGATCGGCAACGCGCTGAGCTTCATGACGGTGACCGCGGGCGCCGGGCTGCTGGCCGGGTTCGCCACCGCGCGTCCGCTCGCCCCGGGGGACCCGGACGGCGTCCGGGCCCGGCCCGGCACTGCGGAGGTCACCTCGGCACACGGCTCTGACGGTCACCTCGGCATATGAGGGACGCCGGGGGGGCGCCCGGGCCGGCCGTCAGCGCGCCGTACCGGTCGAGTCCCGGCGCAATCGGCCGCGGATGATGCGGACCGCCGCTTCGGCGTTGTCCACCGTGATCGTGAACGTATGGCCGTCGCCCAGGCGCAGCACCACGCCCTCGCCCCGCCGGACGACGACGGCGGTTCCCTGCTCGGGCCGCCAGCGGTACCCCCAGCCGCCCCAATGGCGCGGGGTGACCTGGGGCGCGAAGTCGGCGCCGACGACCGCGGAGAGCGGGATGCGGCGGCGCGGCAGCCCCATGTGGCCGCAGCGCACCTCGAGGCAGTCCTCGTCCACTCTCACGGCGACGTGGACGAACGCGAGCGTGCCGAAGAGGATGAGCAGTCCGGCGGCGATGCATCCGACGACGGACATGACCAGCGGTGCCGTTCCCGAGGTCCAGCCGGACGTGACGGCCAGGTCGATCCCGAGAGCCAGACAGGCCACTCCGCCTATGGCGGGCAGCCACTGGACACGGTTCCTCGCGCGTCCGGTCCAGATCTCCGGGTGCGGGGAGGTTTCGCCGTGGGGGTGGTCCCTCATGTTCATGAGAGTACTCAGATTCCGCTGCGCGGGCACCGGGTCGCGGAGCGTCACTCGGCCGGGTGGACGAGGTTTCCACCGAGGGTTTCCCGTGGTGACCGGACGTGCCCGTGGAGCGGGTGACCGCTGTCCGTTCCACGGGTCTCCCGGACCGGGCGTCTTCAAACGGGACGGCGCCTGGGCGGGGGCGGGCCCGGTCGCTCAGCGTGCGGGACTGACCGCCGACAGGAGGCGGCCTTCCTCGTAGGTGAGCGCCGTGGCGGGCAGCGCGCCCTCGCGGCCGCCCTGGAGGACGGTGACCGTGGAGCGGGCGGGGGCCTCGGGGTCCGGAAGCCCGCCGATACGGCGCAGTGCCTGGGCGGCGACCGCTCCGGCCGAACCGTGCAGGACGAGCGGCGGGCGGCCGGGGCGCTGCACGGCGGCGCGGATGCGCTCGGCGACGAGCTCGTAGTGGGTGCATCCCAGGACGACGGACGTCACGTCCTCGGGGGTGTGCGCGGCGGCGGCCGCGATCGCCGCGTCGATGGCGGCCTGGTCGGCGTGCTCGACGGCGTCGGCCAGCCCGGGACAGGCCACCTCGGTGACCGCCACTCCGGCGGCGAACTCCTCGATCAGTCCCCGCTGGTACGGGCTGCCCGTGGTGAGGGGGGTGGCCCAGATCGCGACAGGTCCGCCTCCCGCGGCGGCGGGCTTGATGGCCGGGACGGTGCCGATGACGGGCACCTCCGGTTCGAGGCGGGCGCGCAGGGCGGACAGGGCGCGTACGGACGCGGTGTTGCAGGCGACGATCAGGGCGTCGGGCCGGTGCCGCGCGGCGGCCTCGGCGACCGCGAGGGCACGCGCGGTGACGTCTTCCGGTGTGCGGGGTCCCCAGGGCATGCTGCCGGGGTCGGAGGAGAGGACGAGATCGGCGTCGGGCCGCAGTCGACGCACCGCGGCGGCAGCAGCGAGCAGTCCGATTCCGGAGTCCATGAGCGCGATCTTCACCCGGTCACCATAGACGATCCGTGTTGACGGCCGGCCTCGGTGGGGCAGACTGCGGCAGGTGAGCGCCCTCGTGTGGATCGCCGTCGGATCGCTGGCAGCGTGGCTGTGGCTGCTGCTCTGCCAGGGCTTCTTCTGGCGCACGGACGTCCGGCTGCCCGCCTGCCGTGAGCCGTCCCACTGGCCCTCCGTCTGTGTGGTGGTGCCTGCCCGGGACGAGGCCGCCGTCCTGCCCGAGAGCCTTCCCTCGCTCCTGGCCCAGGACTATCCGGGGCGGGCCGAGATCTTCCTGGTGGACGACGGCAGCTCGGACGGCACGGGCGAGCTGGCCCGTGGGCTGGCGCGCCGGCACGGCGGGCTGCCGCTCACCGTCGGCTCTCCGGGAGAACCGCCGGCGGGCTGGACGGGCAAGCTCTGGGCCGTGCGCCACGGCATCGGTCTCGCCCGCGCGCGGGACCCCGAATTCCTCCTGCTGACCGACGCGGACATCGCGCACGCCCCGGACAGCCTGCGGCTGCTGGTGGCGGCGGCCCGTACCGGTGGCTTCGACCTCGTCTCTCAGATGGCGCGGCTGCGGGTCGAGAGCGTGTGGGAGCGGCTCGTCGTACCCGCCTTCGTCTACTTCTTCGCGCAGCTCTACCCCTTCCGCCGGATCGCCGTGAAGGGCTCGCGGACGGCGGCCGCGGCGGGCGGATGCGTCCTGCTGCGCGCGGACACCGCCGAGCGGGCGCGGATCCCGGACGCGATCAGGGACGCCGTCATCGACGACGTGGCGCTCGCCCGTGCCGTCAAGCGGGGCGGCGGCCACGTCTGGCTGGGCCTGGCCGAGCGGGTGGACAGCGTGCGCCCCTATCCACTGCTGCGTGATCTGTGGCGCATGGTCTCGCGCAGCGCGTACGCCCAGCTGCGGCACAATCCGCTCCTGCTCGCCGGCACGGTCGCCGGGCTCGCCGTGGTGTACCTGGCGCCGCCGGCCGCCCTCGCGGCGGGCCTCGCCGCAGGGAACGCGTGGGCGGCGGCCGCCGGAGGGCTCGCCTGGCTGGTGATGACGGCGACGTACGTACCGATGCTCCGTTACTACGGGCAGCCTTTGGCGCTCGCTCCCCTGCTGCCGGTCACCGCGTTCCTCTACCTCCTGATGACGGTGGATTCCGCGGTGCAGCACTACAGGGGGCGCGGTGCGGCCTGGAAAGGCCGCACCTACACGCGCCCCGGGACCGCCCTCGACGAGAGCTGAGGGCGGGTCACTTCCGGCCGGGCGTCCAGTTCATGCCCCAGCCGTAGGCGTGGTCGACGGTGCGCTGCGGGCTCACCCCGCGCGCGGGGATCAGGTAGCGGGCCTCGCGCTGGACGACCATGTCGGCGCCGTTGCCGGTGATGAGGGCGAGCGCGCAGACGGTGGAGGGCACCGTGCACTCGTCGAGCGAGAAGTCGATGGGCGCGCCGTTCTGGGGCTGGAGGGTGACCGTGGCGTGCAGATCGGCGAAGGACCGCGCGCCCTCGTAGATGGTCACGAAGATGAGGATGCGCCGGAAGCTCTGCTTGTGGTCGAGGTTGATGGTCAGGTTCTCGCCACTGGACACGGCGCCGGTGCGGTCGTCACCGTCGAGGTGGATGAACGGCGGCTGGTGCAGGGCCCCGAAGGCGTTGCCGAGCGCCTGCACGACTCCCTTGCGTCCGTCGGACAGCTCGTAGAGGGCGCACAGGTCGAGGTCGAGGTCCGCGTGCATGGCGACGGCACGGCCGCGTTTGCTGCCCCACCCCGAGAACTGCTTGCGCACTTCCCAGTTGAGGTTCACGCGCATGGCACCGCCCGTACCGCCCTGCTTGGAGAGCGATACGGAGGGCGCCTCCTTGGTCAGCGTCACCTTGGAGAGGCGGACGGGTGCCGGGGGCGCGGCGGGCGGCTGCGGGACCGCGGGGCGCGGCACGGTGACGGGCGGGGCCACGGGGGGCGGGGGCCCCTGTACGAAGGTGGCAGGCCCCTGCGGCGCGGCGGCGGGAGGCGCCGTGTGCTGCGGCTCGTCCACCGTGATCCCGTAGTCGGTGGCCAGTCCTTCGAGGCCGCTTCCGTAGCCCTGTCCGACGGCTCGGAACTTCCAGGCTCCCTGGCGCCGGTAGAACTCGCCCAGCACGAAGGCGGTCTCCACCGTCGCGTCGGTGCTGTCGAAGCGGGCGATCTCCGTGCCCTGCCGTGTGTCGAGCACCCGGACGCACAGCCCGGGGACGCGCCCGAAGGAACCGCCGTCCGCCGAGGCGGCCAGGACCACGGTCTCGACGACGGGCTCCACGCGCGTGAGGTCGACGACCAGCGCGTCGGTCACCTGGCCGCCGTCGTTCCGCTTGCCCTCGTGGCGCACCGCGCCCGAGGAGTGCGCCGGCTGGTTGTAGAAGACGAAGTCGCTGTCCGAACGGACCTTTCCGGCCACCAGCAGAAGGGCGGACGCATCGACGTCGGGCACCCCCTGTCCCGAACGCCACCCCAATTCCACCCTGAGTGCGCTCGTCGGGACAGGAACATTAGATCCCTTAGGCATTGACATGTACGCCCCCATCACGTGTCTCCGCGCCGGCGCGAGTCCCGAACGGACCGCCGGCTCCGTTCCCGCCAAACCTAATCCCCAGGCCCGAGGAGTCCCATGGGTCACGCAGGAAGATCCTGGTCAACCGCCGGTAACCCGTCCGAGGCTCGGCCTTTACAAGATCTCAACCATCTTTAACGTCCTTTTTTGCCAAGTTCGCTCGCATTGGGGATCCCGCGTCACCGCGGACACGGAAAACAACCCTCTTATCGGTCTCCCCAACCAGCACATCGTGGGCTTAACTTATGGCCATGACCTCCCCCCGCTCCACCTATGGCGGCGGTTACTACTCCGCCTTCCCGGACACCCCGATCTACGACTCCCTCGTCGCCGAACGGGGTACCCCTCAGATCGCCCCGATCCGGGTCCCCTCCGCCTATGACTCGAACATGGGCAGCAACCTCCCGGCACTGCCGTCCGCGCTCCCCGCGCTGCCGGCCGGCCCCTCCTCCTCGTACGGCTACCAGCCGGCCCAGCAGCCCTCTCCGCTGCAGCAGGCCCCCGCGCCGTACATCCCCCAGCAGGCGGCCGCGCCCCGGGGCTATCCCGCTCCCCAGCCGCAGCAGCCCCGCCCGATGGCGGCCGGCACGGGCTTCGAGGCGATGCGCCCCGCGGCTCCCCGTCCCGCCCCCGCCCCGTACCAGGACCCCTACAACGGTCAGCAGTACCGCGGGTACTGACACGCCCGACCGGACTGTCGGTGCCGCCTGGCACCATGGCGGTCATGGGGAACGCGGTACTGCACTCGATTCACGTCCATCCGGTCAAAGCCTTCCGGAGCACGTCGCTCCAGGAGGCCGAGGTCGAGCCCTGGGGGCTGGCCGGAGACCGACGCTGGGTCCTGATCGACGACGGGGGAAAGGTCGTCACGCAACGCGAGCAGCCGCGTCTGGCGCTGGCCGCCGCCGAGGCACTCTCCGGCGGCGGCCTCCGTCTGTCCGCCGGGAACCTCGAGCCGGTGACGGTTCCCGTGCCCGAACCCGTCGGCACGACAACAGTGGAGATCTTCGGCGACAAGGTGGAAGCCGTCCTCGCCGACGCGGCCGCGCACGAGTGGTGCAGCGCGTACGTGGGCGCCGACGTGCGCCTCGTCCACATGGACGATCCGGCCGTCCGCCGGCCCGTCGACCCGGACTTCGCGCTGCCGGGCGAGACCGTCAGCTTCACGGACGGCTATCC
Source organism: Streptomyces sp. NPDC058751 (assembly GCF_042746485.1). Lineage (NCBI taxonomy): Bacteria > Bacillati > Actinomycetota > Actinomycetes > Kitasatosporales > Streptomycetaceae > Streptomyces > Streptomyces sp. NPDC058751. Next base: position 14,028 of record NZ_JBHYPZ010000023.1, read on the forward strand.
GCTGCTCGTCACCACCCTCGGATCGCTGGACGCACTCAACTCCTTGATCGCTCGAGGCGACCGGGCCGAGGAGGGTCCGTTGCCGATGAGCCGTTTCCGGCCGAACGTCGTCGTCTCCGGCACCGGCGCCTGGGCCGAGGACGACTGGTCGCGGATCGCCATCGGCGAGGTCACCTTCCGGGTCACCAAGATGTGCGGCCGCTGCGTCGTCACCACGACCGACCAGGACACCGCGCGACGTGGCAAGGAGCCCCTGCGCACCCTCGCCCGGCACCGGCACTTCGCCGGAAAGCTGATGTTCGGACAGAACCTGGTGCCCGAGAACCGCGGCTCGCTACGGGTCGGCGACCCGGTCACGGTCCTCGCGTAGCCCGCCCGGCGACATCCCGCCAGAGCCGGGCCGCCGGGAACCCCGGAGCCGGGCGGGATCGTTGAGTCTGCGGGAGATGTTCATGAAAGGCCCTGGGGGAGGGTGATGTCGGCCTCTCGTCCCGGACCTCGCGCTTGAACGGCTCCGCTGCTGGAAATCACGGAGGCGGAAGGGGGGTGCGGGACGGTGCGCGCGATCATCGGTGTCTGGCGCTGGCGGCGCAATCCGCTGCGCCGTACGACAGACCTCGTGGAAGCCTGGCTGACCCTGGCCACGCTCCTGCTCGTCCTGCTCGCCGCGCCCCTCGCCGGAGCGGCGGTCGGGGTCTCGGTGCAGGGGACGCTGCAGAAGGCCGTACGGGACCAGCGCAAGGACCGGCACCATGTGGCGGCCGTCGTCGTCAGGAAGCTGTCCCGGGGCCCGGTGTCCCCCGACCCCGAGACCACCTCGGGCCGCATCGCGCACAGCCGTGTCGTGGCCGACTGGACCGCGCCCGACGGCACCCCGCGGCGCGGCACGGTGATCACCGACCTCAAGTCGCCGCTCCCGGGGGACCGGTTCCCGCTCTGGACGGACCGGCGCGGCCGAATAATGGGCCGCCCGCTGGACCGTGCCACCGCGACCACGCACTCCGCCCTGGCCGGTCTCGGCGCGGCGGTGCTGTCGGCCGGACTCCTGGAAGGCGGAAGGCGGTTGATCCTGTGGCACATGATCCGCCGGCGTCACGTCCGATGGGACCGGGCCTGGGCCGAGGCGGGCCCCGACTGGGGCAAGGCGGACACCGGCAGCTGACGGCCTTCCCGCTCCGGTCAACCGGCCGCCCCCGCGCACGCTACGGTGGACCGGCCGAACCGTTCGGCACCGTCGTGAGAGGCTGTCCGGCAGGGCCGGGGTCCCGACCGACGAGGCATCAGCACGACCTCGCAGGACCCGCGTACGACGAGGTGGGGGCACAACAGCGCCATGGCACAGGGCACGGTCCAGGTGACGCACACCGGAACCTCGCGGTGGCGGCGCCGCACGGGTGAGTACGCTTCGCTGGCCGCCGCCCTGGAGGCCGCGGCCGACGGTGACGTGCTGACCGTCGCGCCCGGCACCTACCGGGAGAACCTGGTGGTGGAGCGCGCGGTGACGCTGCGCGGCCCCGAGGGTTCCCCCGGCTCCGTACGCATCGCGCCGGTCGACGGCGTGGCGTTGACCGTGCGCGCCTCGGCCGTCCTCCAGGACCTGCACGTGGAGGGCCAGGACTCGGCCTCGCCCGCGCTGCTCGTCGAGGAGGGCACTCCGGAACTGCTGGACATACGGATCGTCACGCGCTCCGCGGCCGCGCTGGAGGTCCGCGGGGCCGCCCGGCCGACCGTGCGCCGTTGCACCGTCGACAACCCGGCGGGCGTCGGCATCGCCGTACTGGACGGCGGCGGAGGGGTGTTCGAGGAGTGCGAGGTCGTGGCCGCCGGTCAGTCGGGGGTCGTGGTCCGCGGGGGCGCGCGCCCGCGCCTCGAGCGCTGCCGGGTGCACCACACCTCCGGTCCGGGACTGTCGGCGACCGGCGAGAACTCCTCGCTGGAGGCGGTGGGCTGCGAGGTGTACGAGGTCAAGGGCTCCGGGGTGCAGATCACCGCCCGGGCCACGGCCCACCTGACCGACTGCGACGTGCACCGCACGACCGCCGACGGCGTCACCCTCGACACCGACGCCGTGCTCACGCTCGCCGACTGCCGCATCCACGACATCCCGGAGAACGCGGTCGACCTGCGTTCGCGCTCGGTGCTCACCCTGACCCGCACGAGCGTGCGGCAGTTCGGGCGCAACGGCCTGTCGGTCTGGGACCCGGGCACCCGCGTGGACGCCAACCAGTGCGAGATCTTCGACAGCACGGGCGACTACCCCGCGGTGTGGGTGAGCGACGGCGCGACCGCCGTACTGGAGTCGTGCCGGGTGCACGACGTGCCGGACGCGCTGTTCGTCCTCGACCGGGGTTCACGCGCGGACGTCGTCGACTGCGACATCTCCCAGGTGCGCAACACCGCCGTGTCGGTGAGCGACGGCGCGACCGCCCAGCTCGACGACTGCCGCGTCCGGGACGCCGCCACCGGGGCCTGGTTCCGCGACCACGGCAGCGGCGGCAATCTGTCCAACTGCGTCATCGACGGCACACAGACCGGCGTGATCGTCACCAAGGGCGCCGATCCGGCCTTCGAGCGCTGCGCGGTCACCTCGCCCGCCGAGGCGGGCTTCTACGTGTCGGCGGACGGCCGGGGCAGCTTCCTGAACTGCCGGGTGACGGACAGCGGTGGCTACGGCTTCCACGTGATCGACGGCTGCCGGGCGACCCTGCGCAAGTGCCGTACGGAGCGGTGCGCGCGCGGGGGCTACGAGTTCGCCGACCAGGGCTCGGCCCCCGGCTCGGGTCCGGTCGTCGAGGACTGCGCGAGCGACGAGAGCGCCTCGCTACGCACCCCGGCGCACGAGGCGGCGGTCGAGACCTCGGCTTCCTCCGTGAGTCTGCTGGGGACGATCCCCGGTCAGCGCAGCACCGAGCGGGAACCGGTCGTCACCGCCGCGGCGGCCCTTCCCCCGACCCGCGAATCGAAGATCGTCCTCGGTGAACTCGACACCCTGGTCGGGCTGGACAACGTCAAACGCGAGGTGCGTGCCCTCACCGACATGATCGAGGTGGGCCGCCGCCGGCAGCAGGCGGGGCTCAAGGCGGCGTCCGCACGGCGGCACCTCGTCTTCACCGGCTCCCCCGGCACCGGCAAGACGACCGTCGCCCGGCTGTACGGCGAGATCCTGGCCTCGCTGGGCGTGCTGGAGCGGGGTCACCTGGTCGAGGTGTCCCGGGTGGACCTGGTCGGTGAGCACATCGGATCGACCGCGATCCGTACGCAGGAGGCGTTCGACCGGGCGCGCGGCGGTGTGCTGTTCATCGACGAGGCCTACGCGCTGTCGCCGGAGGACTCGGGGCGCGACTTCGGGCGCGAGGCCATCGACACGCTGGTGAAGCTGATGGAGGACCACCGGGAGGCGGTGGTGGTGATCGTCGCGGGGTACACCGCCGAGATGGAGCGGTTCCTGTCGGTCAACCCCGGGGTGGCGTCCCGTTTCTCACGGACGATCACCTTCCACGACTACCTCCCCACCGAGCTGCTGCGGATCGTCGAGCAGCAGGCCGAGGAGCACGAGTACCGGCTGGGTCCGGGCGCGCCCGAGGCGGTCCTGAAGTACTTCACCTCGATCCCGAGAGGGCCCGCGTTCGGCAACGGCCGCACGGCACGGCAGACGTTCGAGGCGATGGTGGAGCGGCACGCGGGCCGGGTCGCCAAGCTGGAGGAGCCGAGCACGGACGACCTGACCCTGCTCTACGCGGAGGACCTGCCGCCCCTGCCCTGAGCGTCCTGGGCCCGTATCCCGGGTCCCGTCCGCCAGGCTCCAGTGCCGCGGTACTAGCCGGGTCGCTGCCCCGGTACCCCGGGCAGCAGCCGTTCCAGCAGGAGTTCACGCTCCTCGGCGAAGACCGGGTCCGCCTGGTAGTCGGAGTGGCCGAGAACCGGCGCGGGCAGCGGCTGCCGGCCGGTGCGTCCGTAGGCGAGCGGGTCCGTCAGGGGCTCGCGGTCGACTTCGGGGCCGCAGTCGCCGGACAGCCGGACGGGTCCGCCGATCGGGTCGGTGGGACGGTACAGATTGCGCCAGCAGGCGACGTCGCGGTGCAGCGCGGCCAGCGCGGCGGGGCCGAAATGGGCCGGGAACCAGCGTCCGTACAGACGCTCCAGCGGTGAGCCGTAGGTGAGCAGCGCGACCCTCCCCCGTACCGGCGGTTCGAGCTGCCAGGCCGCGGCGGCCGCCAGCACGCTGCCCTGGGAGTGTCCGGAGAGCACGAGCCGTCCGCCGGTGGCCCGGGTCCAGGTGGCCATCCGCCAGGTGAGGTCGGGCACCGCGCGCTCGGCGTAGCACGGCGGTGCGAAGGGGTGGGCGGCGCGCGGCCAGAAGGTGCCGACGTCCCAGAGGATGCCGATGGTGCGGCGGGCGGCCGGGTCCTTGTAGGCGCGCCGGCCCCAGGTGACGAACAGGATGAAGCCGAGGCCGATCAGCCAGGAGCCCAGTGCCTGCGCGGTCTCGGCCGCGCCGTGGACGAAGCCGTTCGTCCCTCGCGCCGCCCCGCTCGGGGTGTCACCGGTAGCGAGCGCCCCGGCCAGGGCGCAGGCTCCGAGCAGCAGGGTCACGAAGGACAGGGCACCGACCATGAGCGGCGCCCGGTCGGTGAGAGCGGCCATCGCGCGGGTGTTCGCGATGCGGCGGGTACGGGCCGGGTTCCTGGGCTCGCCCGGGTACTCGCCCTCGACGGCGCTCATCTCGTGGCGGCGCCGCTGCCAGGTGCTCCGGGCGAGCCGGCCGGTGAGGGCGAGCAGGACGACGAGCAGCGGCGGGATCACGGAAGCCTGCCAGGTCAGCAGGACGGGCGGGCCGGGGATCGAGTGACGGGTGCCGTCGAGCCAGTCGGCGACCCGCTGGGACACTCCTCCGGACATCACACCGCCGAGCGCGCAGCCGAGCATGGCGACGGCCGGTCCCGCGAGGCCGCGCATCGCGGTGCGCGGGCCGGGGGCGCCGTCCGCTGTCCGGCCGGCGTCCCCGGTCTCGGGAGCCGTGCGGTGGAGGACGCGGGCGACCAGGCACAGCGCGATCACGAGCAGTCCCTGTACGAGGGTGATGCCGCCGAACGTGGCGTCGCCCGGCAGCCGCCCCGCCGAGTGCCAGCGGGGCCGCGACCATCCGGCGTACACCAGGGTGAGGGCGAGCAGGACGGCCGAGCCCAGCGGCAGTCGGCGCACGAGCGCCCGGTCGCGTCCGCGGTCGATCCGGTTCTCGCTGCGGCCGCGGCGGCAGACCACCCACAGCACAACGGCCCCGCCCGCCACGAGCGTTGTGTTCAGGAGCCCGCCCAGCGCCTCCAGTACGGCGGACCCGCCCGGGGCGCGGTCGTGGCGGGCGGCCGGGGAGGCCACGGCCACGGCGACGGTCAGAAATCCCGCGGCGGTGTGCGCGGCGCGCAGCCGCGCGACCAGGCGGCGCCCGTACCAGAAACCGGGGCGGCCGAGACCCGTGCCGTCGGTGTCCTCGTCGGGCTCGGCCGTGCGGACCATCGGCTGCTCGGACTCGTACGCGGTCCAGGTGCGGTGGGACAGGTACCACAGGAGCGCGGTGAGCGCGGCGGGCACCGCCGCGGCCAGGGCGAGGCGGCGGCCCGGCTGGCTCCACCAGCCGGCGTCGGGCCGGTCCGGGGAGAGGAATCCGAGCCAGGAGTGGTTGCGCACGCACGGACGGGTGCCCGCGCACTGCCAGGCGGCCAGGTCGAGGGCGACCTCGCAGGCGGCGGCGACCAGGAGCACCGTGAGCGTGAGTCCGACGAGCCGGACGAGCAGCCCGTACAGGCGTACCGCGCGTCCGTGACCGTGCGAGGCGGGGCGCATCCAGTGCGCGAGGTTGACCACCATGAAGGGCAGGAGGAGGAGCCACAGGGCGCGGGTGCCGTTGCCGGACGTGAGGTTGCACCACACGTAGGCCTCGCGCACGGGCCCGCCCCGGTGGCCGCCCGGGCGTTCCTCCGCGTCGGTGTCGTCGGCGCGCCGGAAGACGGCCGCCGTGGCGTCGCCGGTGATCCGCACCGTCCGCGGATCGTTCAGCATCTTCTCCGGTGTGGCGCCGCCGACGCCGTGGACCAGGAGTTCCAGGGTTCTGCCGGCGGCTTCCGGCCCTCGTCCGGGGCTGCCGGGCTCCCCGTCGACGGCGTTCTCCCGTGCACGTTCCACTGTCCGCACTTCCCCGTGCCACGCGTGTCTCAGGTGTCATGTGCGGACACAAGGCTCTCGCGCTCCGGTCCCCGTGCACACCCGGAGGCACCAAATCTCCCCGATACGTGTGAACGCGGCGGCACAGGAGGGGCACAGCGGGTGCACGGGCAGTGGCGCGACCGAGGGTGTCCCGTGCGAGTATGGGTCGTCCTCCAGACCTCGGGCAAGGAGAATGTCCACGTGGGAGCGGGTTCGGGCGGAGTGTCGGGCAGACAGCGGCGAAAGGAGGAGCGGTCGTGAGTGAGAATCAGAACCTCCTCGCGGAGCAGCGCCGCGCTCTGATCCTCGACGAGGTACGTCGCCGCGGTGGCGTCCGCGTGAACGAGCTGACGCGCAGGCTCGGTGTCTCCGACATGACGGTCCGCCGCGACCTCGACGCGCTGGCCCGTCAGGGTGTCGTCGAGAAGGTGCACGGCGGCGCGGTGCCGGTGGTGGAGGCGAGCACGCACGAGCCGGGTTTCGAGGCCAAGTCGGGTCTGGAGCTGACGGCCAAGGAGGACATCGCGCGGACGGCGGCCGAGTTGGTCGCGGCGGGCTCGGCCATCGCGCTCTCCGGTGGTACGACGACGTACGCGCTGGCCCAGCATCTGGTGGACGTCCCTGACCTGACGGTGGTCACCAACTCGGTACGCGTGGCCGACGTGTTCCACTCGGCACAGCGCACCTCCGGCCAGCGTCAGGGCGCCGCGACCGTGGTCCTCACCGGTGGGGTGCGCACGCCGTCCGACTCGCTCGTCGGGCCGGTGGCCGACCAGGCCATCGCGGCCCTGCACTTCGACGTCCTCTTCCTCGGTGTGCACGGGATATCGGCCGAGGCGGGGCTGTCGACGCCGAACCTGGCGGAGGCGGAGACCAACCGGCGGCTCGTGCAGTCCGCGCGACGGGTCGTGGTGGTGGCCGACCACACCAAGTGGGGCACGGTGGGCCTCAGTTCGTTCGCCGCGCTGGACCAGGTCGACACGCTGGTGACCGACGGCGGCATGTCCGCCGAGGCCCGTGCGGAGATCTCGGAGCACCTGCGCCTGGTGGTGGCCGGCGAGCCCGAGGACGATACAGACATCTGACGGCCCACCGGCTAGGGTGACGCCGCCCGTGCCTCCGGTCGCACCGGCGGCGCGGGCCGTCACCGGCGCTCGTTCACGAGGACCGGGATCCGGTCGTCCCGAGGGGGTTGGATTCATGGCACGTCGACTGCGTCCGGTGGGAACCGACTTCGTCGGGACCGCCCCGCTGCGTCTGGTGTTCGCGCGGGAGGTCGCGGCTCCTCCCGGAGCCGTCTTCTCCGCGCTCGCCGAGGACGTGCCGGGCTGGAGCGAGTGGTTCTCGGCGGTGACCCTCGCCCGTCCCTCCGCCGACGGCACCGGTCGCGAGGTGCGGCTGCGCGGTGGAACGCGTTTCGAGGAGACCATACTGGTCAGCGAGGCTCCCGAGGTGTACACCTACCGGGCGGACGCCACGAACGCGCCGGGGCTCCGCGCCCTGGTCGAGGAGTGGCGGCTGACGCCGGCGGGCACGGGCACGCGCGTGCAGTGGACCTTCGCCGCCGACGGAACCGCCGTGTTCCGGGCGGCACTCACCATGGGGCGGAGCGGTCTGGGACGCTTCTTCCGCGGCGCGGTGACGGCGCTGGACAGGCGGCTCGCGTCGGCGCCCGCCTGAGACCCCGGCACCGGCCCGGAGCGGCGCCGTCCGGAGTCAGGCCGGCCAGACGCCCGTCTCCAGAAGGGAGTTGATCGCCGCCATGTACGGCGCGATGTCCAGGCCCTGTTCGGCCAGCCACTCGTCCGAGTAGTACTTGTCGAGATAGCGGTCGCCGGGGTCGCACAGGAGCGTCACCACGCTTCCCCTGCGCCCCTCGGCCACCATCTCGGCGACGATCTTCAGGGCGCTCCACAGACCGGTGCCGGTCGAGCCGCCCGCCTTGCGGCCGATGGCCTGCTCCAGGGCCCGTACGGCGGCGACGCTCGCGGCGTCCGGCACCTTCATCATGCGGTCGATGGCCCCGGGCACGAAGCTCGGCTCGACGCGCGGCCGGCCGATGCCCTCGATGCGCGAGCCGCGGTCGCAGGTGACGTCCGGATCGCCGGTGGTCCAGCCCTCGAAGAAACAGGAGTTGTCCGGGTCGGCCACACAGATGCGGGTGTCCGCCTGCATGTAGTGGACGTAGCGGGCGAGGGTCGCCGAGGTGCCGCCGGTACCGGCCGTGGCGACGATCCACGCGGGTTCCGGGTACCGCTCCAAGGCCAGTTGGCGGAAAATGGATTCGGCGATGTTGTTGTTCCCACGCCAGTCCGTGGCCCTTTCCGCGTAGGTGAACTGGTCCATGTAGTGGCCGCCGGTCTCGGCCGCGAGGGCGACGGACTCCTCGTAGATCTTGCGCGAGTCGTCCACGAAGTGGCACTGCCCGCCGTGGAATTCGATCAGCCGGCATTTCTCGGCGCTCGTCGTGCGGGGCATGACCGCGATGAAGGGCACCCCGACGAGCCCCGCGAAATAGGCCTCGGACACGGCCGTCGAGCCGCTGGACGCCTCGATGACCGGGCGGCCGGGCCGGATCCAGCCGTTGCACAGGCCGTACAGGAAGAGCGAGCGGGCCAGGCGGTGCTTGAGACTGCCCGTGGGGTGGGTCGACTCGTCCTTCAGGTACAGGTCGACACCCCACGCCTCGGGGAGCGGGAAGCGGAGCAGATGCGTGTCCGCCGAGCGGTTCGCGTCCGCCTGGACCTTGCGCACGGCTTCCTTGAGCCAGCTCCGGTACTCCGCGTCACTGCGGTCGACGTCGAGGGTCTCACCGGTCCTGATCGGCTGGACAGTGCTCACGGGAGGGCTCCTAACACGTGGCGCCGACACCGCTTCGGCTGGTCGGACGCCTCGATCATAAGCACCTTCCGCACGCTTCTCACCTGCATAAACACCTCTTTGGGCGGCCCAAAGCCGCCCCTGGGGGGAAGCACGGAATCCGAATCCGGGAACCTTTGGCTCCCGGTTCAGGGGGGCGCATCCGGCCTTTGCTTCCGTCACCGCCACCACCTCGCCATACGCACTGGTGCTCGGCGCCACCTGCGGGCAGACTGCACCGCGCGGGGCGGTCGCCCCCGACACGGATGCACAGCGGGTCACGACAGATCGACAGCCGGAGCGCACAAGGGGGCGGAGCGTCATGGCGGAGCCGGAGTTCACGGCCACGGGCGTGCGGATCGGGAAGGGGCTGCGTTCGCTCACCCGGGCCGGACAGGTCCGGATCAGCGACGGCAGGCTGGAACTGCTCACCAGCTACGGCAGCGAGATCGACAGCGCGCCGGTGCAGGCGGTGCGCGCCTCGAAACCATGGTTCGCCCACGAGGACCGGGCGTTGGCGGACGTCAACGGCACGCGGTACTCGCTCACGCTGGGCGAGCACGATCCGGCGCCCGGACGGCCGGGGCCCCCGTCGGCACGCCGCTTCATCGAGGCGGTCCGCAAGGCCGCGGGGCGCGGCGGCTGAGGCACGCCGGCCGCGCCCGCCCCGTCAGGGAACACCGGAAGGCGCGTCGGCCCCGCCCAGGAACGCCGCGGGGTGCGTCGGCCCTGTCCGGGAGTACCGCGAAGTGCGCCGCCCGCGCCCGCCCCTCATCCTGGAGCACCGCGAGTTGCGGGACCGCGCCCCCTGGGTCACTCTGATGTCACATCACTCTGGGTTTACCGGCGATAACGCTGCGAACCAGCCCGCCGGTCATCGCAGCAGGCGGCCGTTCCACTCAGCCGCTCTGCTGGATCCGATCTCGTCTTCTTCCGGACCTCAATTCGGGGAGTCGCAGCCGTGATCAGCCAGCCAAGCAGGCATTGCACGGTGGAGCTCCAAGCCCTGCCGTCGCGGATCGGCCAGGTCCGCAGAATCGTCTCTGCGCAGTTGCGCTACTGGCATCTGGACCCCTTGATAGACCGGGCCGCGCTCGGGGTGACCGAGCTGCTGTCGAACGTCCACCGGCACGCCCTGCCGGACAAGCTCTGCACCGTGGACATCGAGCTGCTGCTCGACCGGCTCACGGTCTCGGTGCACGACCACGACCCCCGGCTTCCCGTGATACGCGAGGCCGACACCGGCTCCACCTGCGGACGCGGCCTCGCCATGGTCGCGGCGGTGAGCGAGAGCTGGGGTGTCCGGCCCGACGGCGAGTCGGGCAAGGTCGTGTGGTTCACGCTTCCGGCGTCCGCCCCCGTGCTGACGGCTTCGCTGCGTCCGCCGCACGAGACCGCGAGCGGAGTCACGCTCCGGCACACCGTCGACGTGCTCAGGCCGGAACACGCTCCCGCCCGGTCGGCCGTTGCCGGCTGACCGGGCGGTGACCGTCCACCCGTACGCCGTCCGCTCACGGGCGTCGTACGGCACCGGGTGGCTCACTCCGTGGCGATGGCCCGCAGTACGTCGAGGCGGGCCGCCCGCCGTGCCGGACGCAGGCCCGCCAGGGCCCCGGCGCCGAGCCCCACCAGCGCCACCACCGCGAGGCGCAGCGGCGGGACCGCGAAGGCGAAGGCGCTGTCCGACGCTCCGTCGGATGCCTCCACCAGCACCCAGCCGAGGAAGGCGCCGAGGGCGAGCCCGCCCGCCGTGCCGAACGCGGCGACGAGGACCGACTCCCAGCGGACCATGGCGCGCAGCTGCGCCCGGGTCTGTCCGACGGCCCGCAGGAGACCGAGTTCCCGTGTGCGTTCGTGGATCGCGAGCGTGAGGGTGTTGGCGATGCCGAGCAGGGCGATGAGCACCGCGAGCGCGAGCAGTGCGTAGACCAGGGTCAGCATCATGTCGATGCCGGACGCCGAGGACCGCGCGTACTCGTCCCGGGTCTGCACCTCGGGACCGCCGTACCGCTCGGCGACCTCCTGCACCGCCGCCTTGCCGTCGGCCGTGCTCACACCCTCCTCGAAGGACACGGCGACGAGCGTGTCGGAGTCCTGGGTTCGGTGCGGGGCCCAGGCGGCGCGGCTGATGACGTAGTCGCCCGCGAGTTCCGAACGGCCGTAGACGGCACGGACGGTGAAGTCCGCCCGCTGCCCGTCGGCGAAGGTCAGACGGGCCGTGTCGCCGGTCGCCAGGTGCCGCTTCTCCGCCTCCGCGCGGGTGATCGCGATGCCGTCGGTGCCGAGCCCGTCCAGGGAGCCCTGGACGTGTCCGAGGTCGAAGACCTCGCCGAGCGTGGCCGGATCGGTGACCGTCAGCGCGCGGCCCTCGCCGTCGACCTCGGCGACGCCCTTGCCCAGCCCCACGGCGTGCTCGACGGACGGCTGACGCGCGAGGGCGGGGGCCAGTCCGGGACTGAGTCCGCTGCCGCCCGCGCCGAACGACGGGGTGCTGACGGCGACGTCGCCGGCGAAGGAGCGCGAGACCGTCTGGTCCATGGTGGCCTTGAGCGAGGCGCCGAAGACCGTGAACAGCGAGACGACGGCGACGCCGATCATCAGGGCGCCCGCGGTGGCGGCGGTCCGCCTCGGGCTGCGCAGCGCGTTGCGCCGGGCGAGCCGGCCCGTGACGCCGCGGAGCCCGCCGAGGGGCGCGCCGAGGACCCGTACGGCGGCCGAGGACGCGACCGGGCCGAGGACGACGAAGGCGGCGAGGGCCAGTACGGCGCCGAGTCCGGCGAGCCACAGCGACGGGGTGAGCAGGACACCGGTCAGGGTGAGCGCCACCGCCAGGACGGCCAGTGCCCCGCCCGCCGTCGCCCGCGCGCGGGAGGCGCCGGACTCGTCGACCGCCGTCTCCCGCAGGGCGGCGAGCGGAGCCGTGCGTCCCGCCCGGACCGCGGGCAGCAGGGCTGAGCCGAGACAGACGGCGACGCCGACGCCGAGCGGCAGCAGCATGGACAGGCCGCCGATCACCAGGCTGCCGTCGGGGAAGGGGAAGCCGATGGCCGGGAAGAGCGCCTGGAGTCCGGCCGCGATGCCGATGCCTCCGGCGATCCCGGCGGCCGAGGCGGTCACGGCGACGGCGCTCGCCTCGGCCAGGGTCGAGGCGGTGACCTGCCGTCGCGAGGCGCCGAGGGCGCGCAGCAGGGCGTTCTCGCGGGTGCGCTGGGCGACGACGATCGCGAAGGTGTTGTGGATGGAGAAGGTCGCCACCAGGAGCGCGATGCCGGAGAAGACGAGCAGGAGCGTGGTGAAGAGGGTGAGGAACCGGCTGGAGATCATGTCGGTGTTCTCCTGCGCGGACTCCTGTCCCGTGATGGCCTCGACCCCCTTCGGCAGTACGGGAGTCAGGGCGGAGACGAGTTCGTCCTGACCGACTCCGGGGGCGGCGCGCACCCGGATGTCCGCGGCCTCGCCGGGCCTCGCGGTCAGGTGCTTCTCCGCGTCGGCCTGCGTCATGCCGGTGAACGTCACCTGGGCCATGCCGTCCTCGCCGCCGAAGGTCGCGAGGCCGACGATGGTCACCCGGACGGGGTCGGGCGTGCGCAGGACCGTCGTGTCACCGATCTTCAGGTGGCCCTTCCTCGCGGCTCCGCGGTTGACCACGACCTCGCCGGACTTCTCAGGGGCGCGGCCTTCGGCGAGCCGGTACGCGTTGAGCTCCGGGTCGTCGATCCAGTTGCCCGCGAGGGTGGGCGGGCCCTGTCCGCCGATGGGCTTCCGGTCGGATCCGAGGAGCTGGCCGGCGCCCTGGATGTCGGGCGCGGCGGCGGCGACGCCGGGCACGCGCCCGACCGTCCCGGCCAGACCGGTGGCGACGGGCGCGCGGACGCCCTGGCTCTCCCCCGGCGTGGTGATGACGTCGGCGCTGCGGACGACGGCGTCGGTGCCCTTGGTCGCGTTGCCGAACATCGTGTCGAACCCGGCGCGCAGGGTGTCACCCATGACGAGGGTGCCGGCCAGGAAGGCGACGCCGAGGAACACGGCGAAGAACGTCCCGGCGAAGCGGCGCTTGTGGCCGCGCAGCGACGAGAGGCTGAGGCGCAGTGCGGCGTTCATACGGGCGCGCCTTTGCCGTCGAAGGCCTTCATGCGGTCGAGGACCCTGTCGGCCGTCGGGTTCTCCATCCGGTCCACGAGGCGTCCGTCGGCGAGGAAGACCACCTCGTCGGCGTGTGCGGCGGCGACCGGGTCATGGGTGACCATGACGACCGTACGGTCCATCCGGCGCACCGCCCGGCCGAGGAGGCCGAGGACTTCCTGGCCGGAGCGGGAGTCGAGGTTGCCGGTGGGTTCGTCGGCGAAGACGACGTCGGGTTCCGAGGCGAACGCCCGTGCCACGGCGACGCGTTGCTGCTGTCCGCCGGACAGTTCGCCCGGCCTGTGGTGCAGCCGGTCGCGCAGTCCGACGACGTCGACGAGGGCGTCGGTCCACTCGCGGGACCCCTTGACGCCCGCGAGGTCCATGGGCAGGGCGATGTTCTCGGCGACGGTGAGCGTCGGGACCAGGTTGAACGCCTGGAAGACGAAGCCGATCCGGTCGCGGCGCAGCAGGGTCAGCCGGCGGTCGTCGAGGGCGCCGAGCTCGGTGTCGCCGATGTACGCGGCTCCCGAGGTGAGGGTGTCGAGACCGGCCGCGCAGTGCATGAGGGTGGACTTGCCGGAGCCCGAGGGCCCCATGATCGCGGTGAAACGGCCGGCCGGGAAGCCCACGCTCACCCCGTCCAGGGCCCGGACGGCGGTGTCGCCGCCGCCGTACACCTTCACGGCGTCGACGACACGTGCCGCGTCCGGGCGGGCGGTCGCGGTGGTCATGCCGCACCGCCCTTGCCCGTGCGTCCGAACTGCTCGTCGAGGACGGACAGCCGGCGCCAGTACTCGTCCTCGTCGATCTCGCCGGGGGCGAAGCGGCGGCCGAGCACGGCGATCGGCGAGTCCGCGGCGGGCGCGGACCCGCCGGGGCCGAAGCCGCCCGCCGCCCGCCAGGGGCCGCGGCGTCCGTGCCGGGCGGTGCGCCGCAGCACGGTCACGACGCCGATCACGACGGCCGCCCAGATCAGCGGGAAGAACAGGATCCACGGGCCGGGGCCTCCGTCCCAGTGCGCCAGGGTCTGCATCTCGGGTCATCTCCTCGGTCGGGTCACGCGTCTGCGCGGATCTTTCGGTGTGCTTCGAGACTCGCTCCGGAAGGGGGTCGAAGTCGTCGTACGGCCAGCGGCCGTGCGCGTACCCCCGCGGGAGTACGCCGGGCGCCCCGGGCTGCTCCGCGCGTCGGCTCCCCCGGGCGACCGGACTTCCCCACTTCTGTACCTACTGGTATGTACAGTGGGTCCATGAGCACTCCGGACCGGTTGATCGAATCCACTCGCGAGCTGCTGTGGGAACGCGGGTACGTGGGCACCAGCCCCAAGGCGATCCTGGAGCGCGCCGGTGCGGGGCAGGGCAGCATGTACCACCACTTCCGCGGCAAGCCGGACCTGGCGCTCGCCGCGATCCGTCGCACCGCCGAGGAGACGCTGGCCGCCGCCGAGGCCGTCCTCGACCCGCCCGGATCGCCGTACGAACGCATCGAGGCCTATCTGCGCCGTGAGCGCGACGTCCTGCGCGGCTGCCCGGTCGGACGGCTCACGATGGACCCGGACGTGATCGCGAGCGACGAACTGCGCGCCCCGGTCGACGAGACCCTGGCCCGGCTGCGCGGACGGCTGGCCGCCGTCGTCGAGGAGGGCCGGGAACAGGGGCAGTTCGCGCCCGTGCTCGACAGCGGGGAGATCGCCTCGACGATCCTCGCGACCGTCCAGGGCGGCTACGTCCTGGCGCGCGCCTCCGGTTCGCCGGCCGCCTTCGACACGGCGGTCCGGGGGCTGCTCGCCCTGCTGGCACCCGTCCGCTGACACCGCCGCGCCGCCGGCCGACGGGCCGGCCTCCGCGCCTTTCACGAATTCCAGGAAGGACCTTCCCGTGCACGCCCTGCAGTACGAGATCACGTTTCCCGCCGACTACGACATGACCGTCGTCCGGGACCGCGTCGCCCGCGTCGGCCACCGGCTCGACGCGTGGGACGGCCTCGGCGTCAAGGCATATCTGATGCGCGAGCGCGGGGTGGACGGCTCCCCGGTCAACCAGTACGCGCCGTTCTACCTGTGGGACACCGTCGAGGGCATGAACTCCTTCCTCTGGGGCGGGGCGTTCCAAGGTCTGGTGAACGACTTCGGGCGCCCCGTGGTGCAGCACTGGACCGGTCTCGCGTACGAGGAGGGCGGCGCCGCGGGATCGCCGGCCAGGGCCGCAGTCCGCCGCCGCCGGCCCGTGGCGGAGGGTGTGGAACTGTCCGGGGCGATGGAGGAGGCGGTGCGCGAGGCCGGGCGGCTGGCCGGGCTGGAGGGGGCGGTGTGCGCCGGTGCCGCCGTCGATCCGCGGCACTGGGAGGTCGTGCACTTCTCGCTCTGGGACCACGACCGGCCGACGGCGCCGGGCGAGGTCTTCCAGGTGCTGCACGTGTCCGAACCCGGCCGCGACCGGCTGCCCCGGGGCCGGCAGTGGTGAGCCCGGCGGCCGCGGTCCGTACGGTCCTGGGTGATGTGCTCCCCGAGGACCTCGGGGTGTGCGACGCGCACGACCACCTCTTCCTCGCCAGTCCCCTGCTCCCGGGCCAGGAACTGTGGGACGCGTCCGCCGCGCGGGCCGAACTGGCCGCGTTCCGCGCGCAGGGCGGCGCCGCCGTGGTCCAGTGGACGCCGTACGGGCTCGGCAGGCGGGCCGCGGACCTGCCGGCGGTCTCCCGCGACACCGGGGTCCGTGTCGTCGCGGCGACCGGACTGCACCAGGCGGCCCACTACACACCGCGGTTGCTGGGAGAGCTGCGCGGAAGACTGGCCGACGTCTTCGTGGCCGAGCTCACGACGGGCATCGGGACGACCGGGGTCCGGGCCGGGCTGATCAAGGTCGCGGGCGGCTTCCACGCCCTGGACGCGCACGCCCGCTGGACGATGAGCGCCGCCGCCGAGGCCCACCACGCGACCGGTGCGCCGATCGCCGTGCACCTGGAACTGGGCACCGGCGCGCTCGACGTACTGGACCTGCTGTGCGGCGAGTCGGGCGTCCCGCCGCACAGCGTGATCCTGGGCCACCTCAACCGCTCCCCGGACCTCGTGGTGCAGCGCGAGGCCGCCGCGGCGGGCGCCTACCTCGCCTTCGACGGCCCCTCCCGCGCCAACCACGCCACCGACTGGCGCATGCCGGATGCCCTGCGCGCCCTCGCCGACGCCGGTTTCGGCGACCGGCTGCTGCTCGGCGGCGACACGACGACCGCGGCGGCCCGCTCGGCCGACGGCGGCCCGGGAATGCCGTATCTGCTGCGCCGCGTCCGTCCGAGGCTCGAACTCGCCCTGGGGAAGGAGCTGGTGGACCGGATCCTCACCGAGAACGCCGGCCGCGCCTTCGCCGTCGCCTGGCGTTCGTGAGGGTCACGTCCCCTCGTCCGGCGCTCGTGGAGGTCAGACCGGCAGCGCCTTGAGCGGGTCGTCGAGCACCGGCTGCCAGGCCAACTCGGCCGCGCCGACCAGGCTGTTGTGGTCCAGGGTGCAGGCGAGGATCGGGACCCCGCCGCTCCGCCCCCACAGACTGCGGTCGGCGACGACGGCGCGCAGCCGGTCGGGGTCGGCGTCCAGCAGGGCGCGGTGCAGTCCGCCGAGGATGATGCGGTCCGGGTTGAGGATGTTGACGAGACCCGCGAGGCCGAGGCCCAGCCGGTCGATCATCGCCTCGATGGCCGTGCGGACGGCAGGGTCGGAACTCTCGTCACGGATCAGCTCGTTGGACTGCTGGAGCAGCGACACCTCGGGGCCGGGGGCCCGGCCGGCCGCGGTGAGGAAGGCCAGCGGGTCGGCCTCGACGTCGAGGCAGCCACGGCTTCCGCAGTGGCAGGGGCGGCCCTCGGGATTGACCGTGAGGTGGCCGACTTCGAGGGCGAGCCCCGAACTGCCGGTGTGCAGACGCCCGTCGAGCACCAGGGCACCGCCGACGCCCCGGTGTCCGGTGGCCACGCACAGCAGGTCGCGGGCGCCCCGGCCCGCTCCGTGCCGGTGCTCGGCGAGGGCGGCGAGGTTGACGTCGTTGGCGGCGAACGCCGGCCCCTCGATCCCGGCCGCGCGCACCCGCTCGGCGAAGATCTCCCGGACGGGGGCGCCGGCGGGCCAGGCCAGGTGCAGGGGGTTGAGCGCGAGTCCTTCGGGTTCGGCGACGGCCGACGGCACGGCGAGCCCGGCGCCCACGCAGCGGCGCCCGGTCTCGCGGAGCAGTTCGGCGCCCGCGTCGACGACCGAACCGAGCACCTTCGCCGGATCGGCGTCGACGGTCTCGCAGCCGGGAGCGGTCGCGACGATCCGGCCGCCGAGACCGACCAGCGCGGCGCGGAACCCGTCGGCGTGCACCTGCGCGGCCAGCGCGACGGGCCCGTCGTCGGCGACCTCCAGCCGGTGCGAGGGCCGCCCCTGCGAACCGGCGGCGGCACCGGGCCGCGCGTCGACCCGGATCAGTCCCAGCGCCTCCAGCTCCGCGGCCACCGCGCCCGCGGTCGCCCGGGTGACACCGAGCTCGGCGGTGAGCACGGCACGCGTCGGCGCGCGCCCGGTGTGCACGAGTTCCAGCGCCGGTCCGAGCGCTCCGCGCCCCCGGTCGAGCCGTGTCCGCGTGCTGCCTTCCCCCGCCGCCCGGGGGCCCGCCTTGCCGTTCATGAGGGCGAGTCTCCCATGATCCGCTCGCACGGGGCCCGTCCGGTCACGGCGGCCTCCGCGCGACCGTGACGGCGTCCGCCGCCGTCACACCGGTTCCGGCGGGAAACCGCTCGCCCGGAGCGTGAGGTTCAGCCGCCCGGTCAGCCCCAACTCGGTCGGCGCAGTGCCCGCGTACACCTTCGGCACTCCGTGGTACGCGAGCCGTGACGGGCCGCCGAACACGAAGAGGTCGCCGCTGCGCAGCTCGATGTCGGTGTACGGCCGTGTCCGGGACTCCGTGTTGCCGAACCGGAAGACGCAGGTGTCGCCCAGGCTCAGCGACACGACCGGGGCGTCGGACGCCTCGTCGCCGTCGCGGTGCATGCCCATGCGGGCGTCGGCGCCGTAGAAGTTGATCAGCGCGATGTCGTACACGGCGGACGGATCCGCGCCCAGGGCGTCCGTGACCGCCTCGCGGGCCAGCTCGCCGAGCCGGCCGGGGAAGGGCTTCACCGGCGCACCGTCGCCGTCGACCACCGTCCGCGCGTAGCCGTACGGGTACCAGTGCCAGCCCAGGCACACCTGCCGCGCGGTCATCGTGCCGCCGCCGGGGGTGCGGACGGTCCGCAGACCCGCCGGCGGACGGGCCCAGCCGCGGCAGGCCTCCAGCAGGTGCCGCCGGCGTCCGGCGTCCAGCCAGTCCGGGAGGTGCACGGCGCCGGGCGCGATCTCCCTCCTGCCGCGCGGGAACAGTTCCGCGTCCATCGACATGCCCCCCATCCTCGCGCACCCCGGGCGGCCGGGTCGCTTAGCCTTGACCCACCATGAACGACCGGATGACGACACCCTGGGGCGAGTACGAACTCGCCCGCTTCCCCGAGGACCCCCGCGACCGGCTGCGCGCCTGGGACGCCGCCGACACGTACCTGCTGCGGCACCTCGCGGAGAGCGGCACCCCGCTGACGGGTCCGGTCGTGATCGTCGGCGACCGGTGGGGCGCGCTCACCACGGCGTTGTCCACGCGGCGGCCGACGCAGATCACCGACTCCCACCTGGCACGGGAGGCGACCCGCTCGAACCTGGCGCGGGCCGGTGCCGACGAGTCCGCGGTCCGGCTCCTCACGACCCAGGACCCGCCTCCCGAGCGGATCGACGTGCTGCTCGTACGGGTGCCCAAGAGCCTCGCCCTGCTGGAGGACCAGCTGCACCGGCTGGCGCCCGGCGTGCACGAGGGCACGGTCGTCGTCGGCACCGGGATGGTCAAGGAGATCCACACCTCGACGCTGCACCTCTTCGAGCGGATCCTCGGTCCGACGCGCACGTCGCTGGCCGAGAAGAAGGCCCGGCTGATCTTCTGCACCCCGCTCCGGGGGATCGCCCGGAAGGCCAACCCCTGGCCGTACAGCTACCGGCTGCCCGACGACGTCGGCCCGGTCTCCGGCCGCACGGTCGTCAACCACGCGGGCGTCTTCTGCGCCGACCGCCTCGACATCGGCACCCGCTTCTTCCTGGCGCACCTGCCGCGCAGCCAGGATGCGGAACGGGTGGTGGACCTGGGCTGCGGCAACGGCGTGCTCGGTACGGCCATGGCGCTCGCCAACCCCGAGGCCGAGGTGCTGTTCGCCGACGAGTCGTACCAGGCGGTGGCCTCGGCGGAGGCGACCTACCGGGCGAACGCCGACGGCAGGGCCGAGTTCCGCGTCGCCGACGGGCTGGAAGGCGTCCCTTCCGGGAGCGTCGACCTCGTCCTGAACAATCCCCCGTTCCACTCCCACCAGGCCATGACGGACACGACCTCCTGGCGGATGTTCTCGGACGCCCGGCGCGCGCTGCGGCCGGGTGGCGAGCTGTGGGTGATCGGCAATCGCCACCTCGGCTACCACATGAAGCTGCGCCGGCTCTTCGGCAACAGCGAACTGGTCGCGGGAGACGCGAAGTTCGTGATCCTCAGGGCCGTGAAGAAGGACGCCGGGCGGTAGCGCGACGACGGGGCCGACCGGCCCGGGGAGAGGTCCGAGCTCCTCACCGGGAGCCGGCGCGCTTCTCGCCGAGAGCTGCCGCGCTCCTGGCAGAGGACGCGTTCCACTTACTTCTTGATCACCTCTGGACACCTGCGCGTACAACCGTAGAGTGATGCCGATCACCAATGACAACCAACTGGGGGAGACATGTCGCGCCGCGCTGTCGTCATCGGCGGGAGCGTGGCCGGCATGCTCGCCTCCGCGGCCCTGTTCCGGTCCATGGACGAAGTGATCGTCCTGGAGCGCGACGAACTGCCCGACGGACCGTCCCCGCGCAAGCGGGTCCCCCAGGCGCGGCACGCCCACATCCTGCTGCCCAGCGGGCGCGACGCCATCCAGGAACTGCTTCCCGTGGCGAACGTGCACGGACGTCTGCTCGCCTCGGGAGCCCGCGAGCAGTCCCTGACCGACATGCTGGGTTTTGGTCCGCAGGGCTGGTACCGGCGCTGGCCGACCGTGGCCGAGGACCTGCTGCTCACCTGCTGCAGCCGCGACCTGCTCGACTGGACCCTGCGTGACGCGGTACTGGGCACCACTCCCGTCGTGGTCCGCCGGGCCGAGGCGGTGTCCCTGCTGGGAACCGCGGAACGCGTCACCGGTGTACGCGTTCTCGCCGACGGCATCCAGGAGGACCTGCGCGCGGATCTCGTCGTCGACGCGAGCGGGCGGGGTTCCCGCGTCGAGCACTGGCTCGAGGGCCTCGGCGTGACGGACGTGCCCACCGACGAGGTCGACTCCGGACTCGTCTACGCCAGCCGGGTCTTCCGCGTCCCGAGGGGCGCGGAGGACTTCCCGCTGACGCAGGTCGAGGCGGACCCGACCGCCGGCCGGCCGGGGCGCTCCGGGAACCTCGTGCCGATCGAGGGAGACCGCTGGCTGGTCAGCCTCGCGGGCACCCGCGGCGGCGAACCCACCACCGATCCCGAGGCGTTCACCGACTTCGCCCTCGGCCTGCGCCACCCGCTCATAGGTCAGCTCGTCTCCGCCGCGGAGCCGCTCGGCGAGGTGTTCCTCAGCCGCAGCACCCGCAACCGGCGCCGCGAGTTCGAGAAGGCCGCCATGCCCGAGGGCCTGGTCGTGCTCGGTGACGCCGTCGCGACCTTCAACCCCGTCTACGGCCAGGGCATGTCCGTCGCGGCCCTGGGCGCCCTGGCACTGAGCCGGCAGCTGCGGCAGACCGACGTCACCGCTCCGGGCTTCGCCCACGACGTCCAGCGGGCGGCCGCCAAGTCCGTCTCGGCCGCCTACACGATGAGCACGTCGCAGGACCAGTGGTTCCCCGAGGTCGTCGGCAAGGCCCCGACGCTGGTGGACCGCCTCCTCAGCCGCTACATGGGCCGGATGGCCCGCGTGGCCACCACCTCGTACCCCGTGTCCGCGGCCATGTGCAGGGTCATCACGCTCCAGGCCGACGCCGCCCGCCTCGTGTCCTCCGAACTGCTCGTGGCAACGCTGAAGGGGCCCGTCATGGAGCCCCTCGCCGGCCCGCCGCTGACCCCGCGGGAGAGCTCCTTCGTCGACTCCATGGGCCCGCTCGCCGTGTGACGGCGGCGGGTGCGGTCAGGACGGCTGCCGCACCGCGGTCCTGCGGGACTGGACCGCGGCATCGACGATCGGGGTGCGCACCGCCTTGGACAGGCTCAGCAGGGACGGCTGGCCCGTGTCCAGGGACCGTGAACCGGCCGCCGGACGTCGCACGCGCGTGCCGACCGAGACGACCACGTCCACGTCACCGACCGAGATGCCGATGGTGCCGGGCTCCGCCATGGGAGTCGGCGTCTCGGCGAGAGCGGCCACGGCGACCATCGCGGCCGTCCCGATCGCCTCGGCCTCCGCCGCTGAGGACCCCGCGGCCAGGGCGTCCCGGTAGGCGCGGCTGCGGACCTGGTCGTCGAGCTGTCCCGCGAGCCGCTTGAGGCCGTCGCGGATGGCGGTCTCCCTCGTGGTGAGCCGCAGTTCCACGTCTCCGATCATCCGCCACGGCAGCGCGCCCGTGCAGCGCCGGCGGCCGGTCGGTCCCGCCAGCAGCTGGAACAGCGGACGCAGGCGCACGAACGTGACGGCCGAATCGACGCGCGGACCGACGAGGGGAAGGATGTAGCCGGCCGAGGCCAGACAGGAACCGACGGCCACCAGGGGTGCGACGCTGGTGCTGAGGCTGTCCCAGTGGTGTCCGAGCCAATGGGCGGTCAGCGCGACGAACTTGACGACGCTGTAGGCGCTGGTGAACAGCCAGCCCAGGACGAGCAGGACCAACGAGCCCCGGGTCCAGCGCCTCACCTTCCCCGTCCAGCTCCAGCACAGCACGGTCGTCGTCACCGCGGCCACCATGTGCGCCACCAGATACAGCACGATCATCTCCCGGACGAACGGCGTCGAGGCGTAGTAGGTGTCGAAGTCGGCCCGGCGCTCGACCGGCGCGTCACCCAGCGAGAACAGCACGCCCTCGGCGGCGATCACTCCCAGGTAGCTGAACAGCCACGCCCGCGACGTGCGCCGCACCTGGACGGGGTCGTTGCCCCGCCAGTGCACGATGAGGATGAGCGAGGCCGCGCCGAAGGCGGTCACCGCGCCGTAGGTCAGCGGCGCCGCCACGTTCGGGATCCCCGTGAGGCTGTTGACGAGGGCGACGGTGGGCGGCGCGCCGAGCACGAAACAGAGTCCCGACAGCAGGATGACGGCGCAGAACGACCGCTTGAGCGGGTCCTTGGGGTGCCGGCGCAGATCGGGCAGCTGGGCGGCGAGTCCCGTCCAGAGGACGGCGGCGGCCAGGTAGTAGATGAGTCCGCTCACATCGGGCCCAACGCCGCACGGGGGGCCGGTCCCCGATGCGCGCGGGGGCGCGGACCGGGTCCGGGCATCGCCCCGTTCACCAGGGTGTACACCCCGTCGCCGCGCGCCGGCATACGAATACCGGCCAGAAGTTGACCGCTCAAGGCCTTCTCCGTCCTGCGCCCGGCCCGGTGCCGGTCCTGCCCCGAAAACACCGCAAACTCCTGCTCCCCGCGCCCATGGGGGCATACGGACACGTGCCCGGGCGGCCGACGGGGCGAAGGTTCACCCGCGAGCGCGCCGTGCCCTTTCGGCCTCCTCATAGTTGTTCAGCCTAGCCATCTTGTCGACCGCTCGAACTGCCGTCGGTGCAAAAGCACATGCGTGGAAAGCGCCTTCCGCCGGGCCCCACGCCCACGGAACGACCGCTTCGGGGTGCATATCAGCCTGTAGCGGTATCCGGGCGGCGCTCACCGCGCAGCACGCCGAGGAGTCCCGCCACGGTGCGCGCCATCGCCTCCCGTCCCGCGCCCAGGTACTTCCGTGAGTCCACGGCCTCGGGGCTGGCGGCGAGGAACTCCCGGATCGCCCCCGTCATCGCGATGTTCAGCGCGGTCCCGACGTTGATCTTGGCGATACCGCCCTCGACGGCCGCCCGGAGCTCCTCGTCGGGCAGTCCTGAGGAACCGTGCAGGACGAGGGGGACGCGGAGGGAGGCGGCCAGGCGCCCGAGGAGGCCGTGGTCGAGGGCCGCCGTCCGGGTGGTCATCGCGTGCGAGCTGCCGATCGCCACGGCCAGCGCGTCCACGCCGGAGTCGGCCACGAAGGCGCGGGCCTCCGCGGGGTCGGTGCGGGCTCCGGGCGCGTGCGCGTCCCGCGGGGGCTCGCCGTTCTTGCCGCCGATCTCGCCCAACTCCGCCTCGATCCAGAGTCCTCGGGAGTGCGCCCAGTCGGCGGCGGCGCGGGTGGTGGCGAGGTTGTCCGCGTAGGGCAGGTGCGAGGCGTCGTACATGACGGAGCTGAACCCGGCGCCGGGCGCCTGGCGCAGCAGGTCGTCGCTCCGTACGTGGTCGAGGTGCAACGCGACGGGCACGGAGGCCCGTTCGGCGGCGGCGGTCGCGGCACGGGCCAGCGGGAGCAGCCTGCCGTTGCGGAACCTGACCGCGTTCTCGCTGACCTGGAGGACGACGGGCGCGCCGGCCGACTCCGCCCCCGCTATGACGGCCTCGACGTGTTCCAGGGTGATGACGTTGAAGGCGGCGACGGCGGTCCGGGCCCCGGAGGTCCGGGCGACCAGCTCACCGGTTGCTGCGAGGGGCACAACTCCTCCTGTTCCATGGGGTGTCGAGTTCCCCGGGGGATCGAGCCGGATCAACGGCCGCGGCAGCTCGGCGACTCGGGGCTTCGGGAACTCGGGGCTCTTGCCGGTTCGGCGGGCCGGGGACCCGGTG
This sequence comes from Streptomyces sp. NPDC058751, assembly GCF_042746485.1. Classification (NCBI taxonomy): domain Bacteria; kingdom Bacillati; phylum Actinomycetota; class Actinomycetes; order Kitasatosporales; family Streptomycetaceae; genus Streptomyces; species Streptomyces sp. NPDC058751. The sequence goes on from NZ_JBHYPZ010000023.1 coordinate 38,087, forward strand.
TTCCGGTGGCTCCGGCGGTTCCGGCGGCCCGGGACCGCGGCGCTTCGGCGGGCCCGGCGAGTTCAGTGGCCGAGGATCACCGAGCGGGTGAGGTGGCGGGGCCGGTCGGGATCGAGGCCCCGCGCCGCGGCGACGGCGACGGCGAGGCGCTGGGCGCGGACGAGTTCGGCGAGCGGGTCGAGGCCGCCGTCCACCCACAGCCCGCCGGTCCCGCGGACCTGTTCGGCCAGCCCCTCGGGTGCTTCGCCGAGCATCCAGGTGGCGGTGCCGCGGGTCGTGACGCTGATGGGGCCGTGCCGGTACTCCATCGCGGGGTAGGCCTCGGCCCAGGCGAGGGACGCCTCCCGCATCTTGAGCCCGGCCTCGCCGGCGAGTCCGACGCTCCACCCGCGGCCGAGGAAGGTGAACTGCGAGCAGCCGACGAGCCCTTCGGGCAGCGGGGTGTCGAGCGCGGTGCGCGCGTCGGCGACGACGGTGTCGTCGTGCAGGCCGAGATGGGCGCGGAGCAGGGTGAGCGCGGTCGTCGCGAAACGGGTCTGCACGACGGACCGCTCGTCGGCGAAGCCGAGCACCACGACGTCGTCCGCAAAGTCCGTCACGGGCGTGTGCGGATCTGCGGTGACGGCGGTCGTACGGGTCCGCCCGCGCAACCGGCCGAGGAGTCCGAGCACTTCGGTGGTCGTCCCGGAGCGCGTCAGGGCGACCACGCGGTCGTACGAGCGGCCCGCGGGGAACTCCGAGGCCGCGAAGGCGTCCGTCTCCCCCTGCCCGGACCGTTCGCGGAGCACCGCCGCGGCCTGCGCCATGAAGAAGGAGGTCCCGCACCCCACGATCGCGACGCGTTCCCCCGCCGTCGGGAGCGCGGCCGCGTGCTCCGCCGCCTCGTCGGCGGCGCGGATCCAGCACTCGGGCTGGCTGCTCAGCTCGTCCTCGACATGCGTCATGCCCTACCCCTCTCACTGATGCTCGTTTCTGCAAGATATAGCGAGCTTTCGAGCACAATCAAGCATCCGGGCGCGTGATGAGGTGCGTTAAGGTCGCGGAGGAGCGAGGAATGGAGGGCGCTGATGTCGCGGGACGCCCGGTGGAAGGCGCTGCTGGAACTGCTCGTGGAGCGGGGCCGGCTGGATGTCGAGGAGGCCGCGGTGCGGCTGGAGGTCTCGGCGGCGACGATCCGGCGCGACTTCGACCAGCTCGCCGAGCAGCAGATGCTCGTACGCACCCGGGGCGGAGCGGTCGTGCACGGCGTCTCCTACGAACTCCCCCTGCGCTACAAGACCGCCCGGCACGCTCCGGAGAAGCAGCGCGTCGCGAAGGCCGTCGCCGACCTCGTCGCGCCCGGCGAGGCGGTGGGCCTCACCGGCGGCACCACGACGACCGAGGTGGCCCGCGCCCTCGCCGTGCGTCCGGACCTGGCATCGGGCTCTCCCGCCCTGACCGTGGTCACGAACGCGCTGAACATCGCGAACGAGCTCGCCGTGCGCCCCCAGTTCAAGATCGTGGCGACCGGCGGGGTCGCCCGGCCGCAGTCGTACGAGCTGATCGGGCCGCTGGCGGACGCCGTGCTCCAGCAGATCACCCTGGACGTCGCGGTGCTCGGCGTGGTCGCGTTCGACGCCACGCACGGTGCCGCCGCCCACGACGAGGCGGAGGCGGCGATCAACCGTCTCCTGTGCGAGCGGGCCGAGCGCGTGATCGTCGCCGCCGACTCCAGCAAACTGGGGCAGCGCGCGTTCGCCCGCATCTGCGCGGCCGAGTCGGTGGACACGCTGGTCACGGACGCGGCGGCAGGACCCGAGACGATCGCACGGTTCAGGGAGGCGGGGATCGAGGTCATGGCCGTATGACCTTCCGGCAGTCCCACCGGACGATCACCCGCGCCTGAACGCCAGGACCCGGCGGACGACACCCGCCCCCCTCGGACTCGGCGGACGGCGCCCGCCCGCCCCGTCGAGCCCGGCCACGGCGCCCGCCCGCCCCGCGAGCCCGGCAGACAGCACTCGCCCCCGTCAGGTTCAACCGACGGCACCCTCCCGCCCGTTGGGTCGAACGGGCAGCGCCCGCCCCACCCGTCCCACCGGGTTCCACGAGTGGCGCACACCCGTCCCGTCGGGCCCCACGAGCGGCATCAGCCCGCCCCCGCCCCCACTTCCCCCTCCACGCCACGGACGCGCCGGCGGACGCCGGCCACCCCCTGGGTGGACACCGCATGAACGTCAGAACGAGGGTCCGGTTACCATATGAGCGCCACCTAGCTCGAAAGATGATTCCTGTGACTGTCAACGACGACGCGTTCACCAACTGGAAGACCCGCGAAGAGATCGCGGAGTCGATGATCCCCATCATCGGGAGGCTGCACCGGGAGCAGGACGTCACCGTTCTCCTGCACAGCCGCTCCCTGGTGAACAAGTCGGTGGTGAGCATCCTCAAGACCCACCGTTTCGCCCGGCAGATCGCCGGGGAGGAGCTCTCGGTCACCGACACCCTGCCGTTCCTCCAGACGCTCACCACGCTGGATCTCGGCCCGTCCCAGATCGACATCGGCATGCTCGCCGCGACGTACCGGGCCGACGACCGCGGCCTGTCCGTCGAGGAGTTCACCGCCGAGGCGGTCTCCGGTGCCACCGGCGAGAACAAGACCGAGCGCCGCGAGGGGCGTGACGTCGTCCTCTACGGCTTCGGCCGCATCGGCCGGCTGCTCGCCCGGCTGCTCATCGAGAAGACCGGCTCCGGCAACGGCCTGCGCCTGCGCGCCATCGTCGTGCGCCAGGGCGGTGAGCAGGACATCGTCAAGCGCGCCTCGCTGCTGCGCCGCGACTCGATCCACGGCCAGTTCCAGGGCACGATCACCGTCGACGAGGCGAACAGCACGATCATCGCCAACGGCAACGAGATCAAGGTCATCTACGCCGGCGACCCGTCCGAGATCGACTACACCACGTACGGCATCAAGGACGCCATCCTCATCGACAACACCGGCAAGTGGCGCGACCGCGCGGGCCTGTCGAAGCATCTGCGCCCCGGGATCGACAAGGTCGTCCTCACCGCCCCGGGCAAGGGCGACGTCCCCAACATCGTGCACGGCGTCAACCACGACACGATCAAGCCGGACGAGCAGATCCTGTCCTGCGCCTCCTGCACCACCAACGCGATCGTGCCGCCGCTCAAGGCGATGGCCGAGGAGTACGGCGTCCTGCGCGGCCACGTGGAGACCGTCCACTCGTTCACCAACGACCAGAACCTGCTGGACAATTACCACAGCTCCGACCGCCGGGGCCGCTCCGCGCCGCTCAACATGGTCATCACCGAGACGGGTGCCGCCTCCGCGGTCGCCAAGGCGCTGCCCGACCTCAAGGCGCCCATCACCGGAAGCTCGATCCGCGTTCCGGTCCCGGACGTCTCGATCGCGATCCTCAGCCTGCGCCTGGGCCGCGCGACCACCCGCGAGGAGGTCCTCGACTACCTCCGCAACGTCTCGCTGACCTCGCCGCTCAAGCGCCAGATCGACTTCATCAGCGCTCCCGACGCGGTGTCCAGCGACTTCATCGGCTCGCGCCACGCCTCGATCGTCGACGCCGGCGCCACCAAGGTCGAGGACGACAACGCGATCCTCTACCTCTGGTACGACAACGAGTTCGGCTACTCCTGCCAGGTCATCCGCGTCGTCCAGCACGTCTCCGGGGTGGAGTACCCGACCTTCCCGGCTCCCGCGGCCTGAGAACCGCCCCGCCCCCGCCCCTCCTCCTGAGCCGACGGGGGACACCATGACGGTCGCACCGAGCGCCTGACCGGTGCGACAGCCAGAACCGCGCCCCGCTCCGAGGGCCGCGACCCACACCGAGGGCCGCCATCCGTGATCCGGACGGCGGCCCTCGGTCTTTGCCGAGGACACGCTCCACACCGGCGGACCCCACCCGTCCCCACCAGCGCATTCACCCCACCGCGCCCCCTCGGGTCCCGGGCCGCCGCCCCTGCCCGCCACCCTCTTGCCCCGAGCACGGCGACCGCCTACCGTGAGTTTGTGCCGCTAATAAACAAAACCGGTCCGCACACCGTCGTGCCCGATCGTTCCCTCACCCGACTCCGCATCGTCCTCACCGTCTTCTTCGCCCTCGACGGCTTCGTCTTCGCCGGCTGGGTCGTCCGCATCCCCGCCATCAAGCACCAGACCGGCGCCTCCGCCGGCACCCTCGGGCTCGCCCTCCTCGGCGTCTCCGCCGGAGCCGTGATCACCATGACGCTGACGGGACGGCTCTGCCGGCGGTTCGGCAGCCACCCGGTGACCGTGGCCTGCGCGGTGCTGCTGTCACTGAGCATCGTCCTGCCCCCGCTCGCCCGCTCGGTCCCGCTCCTCGGGCTGTTCCTGCTGGTCTTCGGCGTGGGATACGGCGGTATGAACGTCGCCATGAACAGCGCGGCCGTCGATCTCGTGGCCGCGCTACGGCGCCCCCTGATGCCCGGTTTCCACGGGGCCTACAGTCTCGGCGGCATGCTCGGAGCGGGTCTCGGCGGGCTGGTCGCCGGGTACCTGTCACCGACGCGCCATCTGCTCGGCATCGCCCTCGTCAGCCTGCTCGTGACCTGCGTCGCGGGACGCGCGCTGCTCCGCGAGAGCGTCCCGGTGCCGCCGGACCGCCCGCAGGGCGTCGCATCCGGGGGGCGCCCCCTCGCCGGCACCCGCACCCGTGGCCTGGTGGTGGTCTTCGGGCTGATCGCCCTGTGCACCGCGTACGGCGAGGGCGCGCTCGCGGACTGGGGCGCGCTCCATCTGCAGCAGGACCTGGGCGCGCACCCGGGAACCGCCGCCGCCGGGTACTCCTGCTTCGCCCTCGCCATGACGATCGGCCGGCTGAGCGGGACCGCGCTGCTCGAACGGCTGGGCCGGACCCGCACGTTGGTCGTCGGCGGCACGACGGCCTCGCTCGGCATGCTGCTCGGTTCTCTCGCGCCCTCCGTCTGGGCGGCGCTCCTCGGCTTCGCCGTCACCGGACTCGGCCTCGCCAACGTCTTCCCCGTGGCGGTCGAGCGGGCCGGCGCGCTCGCCGGAGCGAACGGGGTCGCCGCCGCCTCCACCCTCGGGTACGGAGGCCTGCTGCTCGGACCGCCCGCGATCGGGTTCATGGCCGACCTGTACTCCCTGCCGACGGCGCTCACGAGCGTCGCGGCGCTGGCGGCCGTGGCCGCCGTGATCGGATTCGCGACCCGCCGCGCCGCCGTGGGCTGACGGGGACCGGAGGCGTCGGGAGAGGAACCGGCGGGACCTGCCGCCGCTCCCGCACACCGGTGCCCACGGGCGGTGCGCGGACGGCTCACGTCCGGCAGACCCCCGCATCCGGAGGGGCCGAAGCGGCCTCCCCTCCCCCGCACCGCCGCCTCGCACCCGTGCGGGGAACCCGCGTCGGGCACACTTCCCTGCATGGAGATGAGGGAATTCACGGAAACCCTGGACCGGGAAGGCCAGGCACTGGCCACCGCCGCGGAGAAGGCCGGGGTGGACGCCGAGGTCGCGACCTGCCCCGGCTGGCGGATCAGGGATCTGGTGCGGCACACGGGCATGGTCCACCGCTGGGCCACCGCGTTCGTCGCCGAGGGACACACATCGGACCACCCCGACGGCGGCCTGCCGGATCTGGACCACGACGAACTGCTGACCTGGTTCCGCGACGGGCACCGCCGGCTCGTGGACACACTGGCCGGCGCCTCGCCCGACGTGCGGTGCTGGAGCTTCCTGCCCGCCCCCTCGCCCCTGGCCTTCTGGGCGCGCCGACAGGCCCACGAGACCACCGTGCACCGGGTCGACGCCGAGTCGGCGCTCGGCGGGGAACCCGGCACCGTCGCCCCGGACTTCGCGGTCGACGGGATCGACGAGCTGCTGCGCGGGTTCCACGCGCGGGACAAGAGCAGGGTGCGCACCGAAGAACCCCGCGTGCTGCGCGTGCGCGCCACGGACCGCCCGGACGCCGTGTGGACCGTGCGCCTGTCGTCGGAACGACCGCTCAGCGAACGGGCCGGGGATCCGGGCACCGCCGAGAGCCCGGTCGCGGACTGCGAGTTGGCGGGAACGGCCGAACAGCTGTACCTGGCCCTGTGGAACCGTGCCCCTTTCCCCGACGTGACCGGCGACACCGCGCTCGCCGCCCTGTGGCGGGAGAAGTCCGGCATCAACTGGAGCTGAGGAGCACGTTCGACACCGGGAGCTCCGGAGCGGCCGGCACGGCCGGCCGGAGAGCCCGGTCAACCGCCTGACGCCGCCGGATCCCCCGCCAGCATCCGGGCCAGGACCGCGCGCTGCAACGGCAGCACCTCGCCGTGCAGTCGGCGTCCCTTCGGCGTGGCGCACACACGCACGCCCCGCCGGTCCTCGGCGCACATTCCGCGCGCCACGAGACCCTCCTTCTCCAGGCGTCCGATCAGCCGGGACAGGGCGCTCTGACTGAGGTGGACCCGGTCGGAGATCTCCTGGACGCGGAAACTGGCCCCGCCGTCCGCCGCGGTACCCGTCGTCAGCAGGTCGAGGACCTCGAAGTCACTGGCTCCCAGGCCGTGGGGATGCAGCTCGCGGTCGAGTTCGCAGACGGTGCGGGCATGCGTCGCCAGGATGCCGCGCCACTGGTCAACGAGCCCTCGTTCCACGTTCTCGGCCGCCATGCACGCACCGTAGCAAAGAACCGAATTTGTTGCATCGGAATTAAATGCATTTGCATTGAATGCATGCGCATGTACTGTCGACGGCATGACCTCTCCGCTCACCCACCCCGTGCCGGGACGCTGGACCCCCCGGCTGTGGGGCACCCTGCTCGTGCTCTGCGCCGCCATGTTCCTGGACGCGCTGGACGTGTCGATGGTCGGCGTGGCGCTGCCGTCCATCGGCTCGGACCTCGGCCTCTCCACCTCGACGCTCCAATGGATCGTCAGCGGCTACATCCTGGGGTACGGCGGGCTGTTGCTCCTCGGCGGTCGCACCGCCGACCTGCTCGGCCGCCGCCAGGTCTTCCTGGTGGCCCTCGCGGTGTTCGCGCTCGCCTCACTGCTCGGCGGTCTCGTCGACTCCGGCCCCCTGCTGATCGCCAGCCGCTTCATCAAGGGCCTCAGCGCAGCGTTCACCGCGCCCGCGGGCCTGTCGATCATCACCACGACGTTCGCCGAGGGACCGCTGCGCAATCGCGCCCTCTCGATCTACACCACCTGCGCGGCCACCGGATTCTCCATGGGACTGGTCCTGTCCGGCCTGCTCACCGAGGCGAGCTGGCGGCTGACCATGCTGCTCCCCGCGCCCATCGCCGTCATCGCCCTGTTCGCGGGCCTGAGGCTCATCCCGCGCAGCGAGCGCGAGAAGAACCAGGGCGGTTACGACATCCCCGGCGCCGTCATCGGCACCGCCTCGATGCTGCTGCTCGTCTTCACCGTCGTCCAGGCTCCCGAAGCCGGCTGGGGATCGGCCCGGACCCTGCTGTCCTTCCTGGCCGTCGCCGTGCTGCTCGCCGTCTTCACCGCCGTCGAGCGGCGCAGCCCGAGCCCTCTGATCCGGCTCGGCGTGCTGCGCTCCGGCAGTCAGGTCCGGGCCCAGCTCGGCGCGATGGCGTTCTTCGGCTCGTACGTCGGCTTCCAGTTCCTCGTCACGCTGTACATGCAGTCGCTGCTCGGCTGGTCGGCCCTGCACACCGCGCTCGCCTTCCTGCCGGCCGGCGCGCTGGTCGCCCTGTCCTCGACGAAGGTGGGGGCCGTCGTCGACCGGTTCGGCACGCCCCGGCTCATCGCGACGGGCTTCGCCCTGATGGTCGCCGGGTACGCGCTGTTCCTTCGCGTCGACCTCGACCCGGTCTACGTGACGCTCGTCCTGCCGACCATGCTGCTGATCGGCGCCGCGTGCGCCCTCGTCTTCCCGTCCCTCAACATCCAGGCGACCAACGGCGTCGACGACCACGAGCAGGGCATGGTCTCGGGCCTGCTCAACACCTCCGTACAGGTCGGCGGCGCGCTCTTCCTCGCGGTCGTGACGGCCGTCGTCACCGCGAACTCCTCCGGTGGGTCATCGCCCGAGGACGTCCTCGACAGCTACCGGACCGGCCTGGTGGTGGTGACCGGCATCGCCCTGGCGGGCCTGCTGATCACCCTGCCCGGCCTGCGCGCACGGCGCCCGCGCGAGTCGGTCGTCGTCACCGGCTCCGGCCGGCTCGACCCGTCCGCCCCGTCCGGCGAACCGTCGACGGAGCCGGAGTCGGAGCGGGTGGGCGTCCACGACCGGTGACCCCCTCCGGCGTGGGGGGGGGGGGGGGGGGGGCGCCGCCCGGCGCCCGCCGC
>NZ_JBHYPZ010000023.1:46397-140361 GCF_042746485.1 Streptomyces sp. NPDC058751
GGCGGGGTCCTTGCCCCGCCGGGCGCACGGCTGTTGACTCGGCACCATGAGCAACCACGCGGAATACACCGGCGGTCACCGCGGTGGTACGGGAGCGACGCGGGCGCGGCGCACCCAGGCACAGCGCGACGCCGTGACCGTCGAGATCGGATACGCCCTGGCCAGCGCGGCGTTCGTCGCGGCGGTCGCCTTCGGGGTCGTCACCGGGCCGGCGCTGTTCCTGGACCTGTCGGCCGGCACGGTGCACGCGCTCGTCACCGTCGGCGGCACCCTGGCCGGCGTCCTGTTCGCGCTGCGCGTGGCCACCGTACTGTTCCGCTTCCACCGGGAAGGCGGCCTTCCTCAGCCCAGCCAGCCCGGGCGGACCAGGCCCGATTCGTAGGCGAGCACGACCAGTTGGGCACGGTCGCGGGCGCCGAGCTTCACCATCGTCCGGCTGACGTGGGTCTTGGCCGTGAGCGGGCTGACGACCAGGCGGCGGGCGATCTCGTCGTTCGACAGGCCGATGCCCACCAGAGCCATCACCTCCCGTTCCCGATCGGTCAGTTCGGCCAGGACCACGGCCGACCCGGGCTCCTTGGAACGCGCCGCGAACTCGGAGATCAGCCGGCGCGTCACCCCGGGCGAGAGCAGCGCGTCGCCCTCGACCACCGCCCGCACCGCGCGCAGCAGTTCATCGGGCTCGGTGTCCTTGACCAGGAAGCCGGAGGCACCGGAGCGAATGGCCTCGAAGACGTACTCGTCCAGCTCGAAGGTGGTGAGCATGACCACCTTCACATCGCCGAGTGCCTCGTCGCCGGTGATGCGGCGGGTGGCGGCGAGGCCGTCCAGCACGGGCATCCGGATGTCCATCAGGACGACGTCCGGGCGCAGTTCACCGACCGCGCGCACCGCCTCCTCGCCGTCGGCGGCCTCCCCGGCCACCTCGATGTCCGGCTGCGCGTCGAGCAGCGCCCTGAATCCGGCTCTGACCAACGACTGGTCGTCGGCGAGCAGTACGCGGATCACCGGTTCTCCTCCTTGGCCTTCCACGGCAGTACGGCCAGCACCCGGAACCCTCCGTCGTCACGCGGACCGGCCTCGATCGTGCCACCCAGCGCCGCCGCCCGCTCCCGCATGCCCGCGAGCCCGTTGCCGCTTCCGCCCGCGTCCGCGCCGGTGGCCGGACCGTCGTCGTCGATCCGCAGCCGCAGTACGCCCCCCTCGTGATCGAACCGCACCCGGGCCCGGCGCGACCCCGAATGCCGTACGACATTGGTGAGCGCCTCCTGGACGATGCGGAACGCGGCGAGGTCGGTGCCGGGTGCCGGCGCCGGGACCTCGCCCTCGATCTCGACCGTGAGTCCGGCGCCCGCCGCCTGCTCGACCAGTTCGGGGAGCCGGTCGAGGCCGGGGGCGGGCGTGCGCGGCGCCTCCCCCGGCGCCCGCAGGGTGTCGAGCACCTGCCGGACCTCGCCGAGGGCCTCCTTGCTGGCCGCCTTGATGGTGGTGAGCGCCGTACGCGCCTGCTCGGGGTCGGAGTCGAGGAGCGCGAGGCCGACACCCGCCTGGACGTTGATCACCGAGATGCTGTGCGCCAGCACGTCGTGCAGTTCACGGGCGATCCGCAGCCGTTCCTCGTCGGCACGGCGCCGGGCCGCCTGCGCGCGTTCGGCCCGTTCGCGGCTCCACTGCTCGCGGCGCACCCGCACCAGCTCCGCCAGGGCCACCACCGCCACGACCCAGGTGGCGATGCCGATCTCCTGCATCCAGGACGGAGAGTGGTCGCCCGCCGGGGGCAGCCGGCGGTAGAGCCAGTGGGCGATCAGGAGGTGCCCCGCCCACAACAGGCCGACCGCCGTCCAGGCCGCTCGGCGGTGCCCGGCGACCACCGCGCTGAAGCAGCCCACCGCCACGGGCAGGAAGACCGGGCCGTAGGGATACCCGGCGGCGATGTAGACCAGGGCCACCGCGGCCGTGCCGGACACGACGAGCACGGGGTGGCGCTGCCGCCAGAGCAGCAGGCCCGAGCCCACCAGGAGAAGCGCCCGGGAGAAGGCGTCCAGGGCGAGCCGTTCGTCGTGCTGGGCGTGGGCGGCGAAGTTGGATCCGATGAACACGAAAGCGGTCAGCAGCAGCGTGGAACGCCACGGCCACCGCGTGCCGCGCCCCTCGTCGTCCCTGCGGTCCCGCCCGGGCGGACCGTTCCACCAGCGCGGCGGACCGCCCGCGGGCGCCGCGGGTGCGTGCTGCTCTTCCATGGCCGTCACGCTAGACGCCCGACCACGACGACGGCGTCCGCCGGGCGAGGTGATCACCCGTACTCCCCACGGAGTACGTCACCGGGCCCCGGCCCGCGCCGGGGAGCTCCGGTCTACGCCGGGGAAGGCCCCGCGGTGGTCTCGTCCGGCTCCGGGTACACCAGCCCCACATCGTGCGCGAGCCGCCCCACCGCGTGCCGGAAGAACGGCTCCCGGTCCTCCACGACCCGGTTGAACTGGCCGAACAGCTCGAACCCGATCAGCCCGTAGAGCTGCGCCCACGAGGCCACCAGCGCCACCACCACCTCGGGCGGCAGATCGGGCGCGAGGTCGGCGGCCATCCGCCGCGCCTCCGTCCCCAGTCCGGGTGACAGCGGCGTACGGGCCACGCCCTTGCCCCGGTGGGCGTCCCGGACGACCCCGATCAGCAGCAGGCCGACCCGGGAGGCGGACGGGACGGTCTCCTGCGGCGCGACGTACCCGGGGACGGGCGAACCGTAGATGAGCGCGTACTCGTGCGGATGCTCGAGCGCCCAGCGTCGCACCGCCGCGCACACGGCGATCCAGCGCTCCCGGGGGCCGGCGGCGGCCACCTCGGCGTGCGCCGACTCCGCCGCCTCGCCGAGGGAGTCGTAGGCGTCGATGATGAGTGCGGTCAGCAGGTCGTCCCGGCTGGGGAAATACCGGTAGAGGGCGGACGAGACCATCCCGAGCTCGCGGGCCACGGCCCGCAGCGACAGTTTGGCGGCGCCGTCCGCGGCGAGCTGTCTGCGCGCCTCGTCCTTGATGGCCGCCGTGACCTCGGTCCTGGCTCGGGCACGTGCCCCTCGCGCGGTACTCATGCGGTGCAGTGTCCCACGTTTTCGGAGCAGTGCACACAAACGAGAGCGGTGATCCGAAAATGAAGCGCCGATCCATCACGTGATCGGCAGCCACAAAAGAGATCAGCGCACAAAAACGAGAGCACTGCTCTTGCAATGGATCACCGATCCGATGCAGACTCTTCTCAAGCGAGAGCGGTGCTCACAAAACAGATCAGCGCTCTCATCACCCGCCCGCCCCCGAGAGGTAACCGTGTCCACACACGTCCAGAAGCCCGGCTGGTTCACCGTCAACGTCCTCAACCGTGCCGTCGCCTGGATCACCAGGCGCGGCCTCAGCCTGCGGGGCTCACGGGTCCTGGCCGTGCGGGGCCGCAAGAGCGGCGAGTGGCGGACGACCCCGGTCAATCCGCTCACCTTGGACGGCGGGCAGTACCTCGTCGCACCCCGCGGTCACGTCCAGTGGACGCACAACATGCGGGCGGCCGGCGGGGGCGAGCTGCGTCTCGGCAAGAAGGTCGACACGTTCACCGCCGTGGAGGTGGCCGACGACGACAAGGTCGCGGTCCTGCGCGCGTACCTCAAGCGCTGGAAGGCCGAGGTCGGCGTGTTCTTCGGCGGCGTCGGTCCCGACTCCTCCGACGAGGAGCTGCGGCGCATCGCCCCCGACCACCCGGTCTTCCTGATCACGGTCGAGAACTGACGGATCACGGCCGAGAGCTTGCCGCGGGCCGCGGCTGCCGTGGCGTCACCGGCCTGCGTCGGCAGCCGTCCGTTCCGCCCATGCGCGCACGCTCACCGCCTGCTCGATGCGGCCGGCGATGCCCTTCTTGGACGCCGTGTCCAAGGTCTCCGGGATCTTGTCGAAGGTGTCGGGAAGGACGTCGAGGAGACCGCATATCCGTTCGCCGGTGCTGACGGTGAGCAGCTGTTGGCACCTCCACTGCAGCGGCACCTCGGGACGGTGCGTGAGGCGGTGCGCCAGCGCGGGGAACAGGTAGTGCGTCGCCTCTGCGGCGAGGTGCTCCTGGAGCCAGTCGACCGGGAGGCGCTGGCTGAAGCCGTACGTGGCCGCCTCTCGGGCCAGGTCCAGGAGTTGAGCGGTGTCGACGGCTCGGACGGTGCGGGGAAGGACTGGGGCCATCCCTGAATGATGCCGAGAAACCCTCGGACACCGGAAGGACGGCGGGGTCGGGCCGCACCCCGCCGGAACTCGCCCCAGGCGCTCTCGCACCCGCACCCGCACCCGCACCCGCACCCGCCGGAGGTCACCCTTCCCGGGGCGGCTCGCCCTTCACTCGGATCCGTTCGTGAACGGTCTCGACGGCGTCGGGGAGACCACCCCCTGGCCGGTTCCCGGCCCCGGTCCCGCGCTTCCCGGGCGCCGGCGGCGACGTGGGCCGGGCGGACGGGAACCGCCCCGGCACCACCCTCCAGCACCCTGCCGCGGCACTAGTCCGCCGCCTTCTCCACCTCGGCCACCGGGGACCTGCGGTCGAGGGTCGTCAGGGCACGTCCCACCGTCGGGTGTGTCCGGATGATCTCCCCGAGCGTGGTGGAGCCTCGAGTGATCCCCGTGAACGCCTTCCACACCGGGCGCAGACCGGTGAGCCCGGCGTGGAACATGCCGGGGCGACGCTCGAAGGCCGCCAGCAGGCGCTTGCCGACGCTCATCTCGACACCGAGCCCCGCCTTGATCGCGAAGGCGTAGTTCAGCGCCTGCCGGCGGGCGTCCACCGCGTCGTGCGCCTCGGCGATCCTGACCGCCCACTCTCCCGCGAGCCGCCCGGAGCGCAGGGCGAACGAGATGCCCTCACGGGTCCAGGGTTCGAGCAGGCCCGCCGCGTCGCCGCAGACGAGCACCCGGCCGCGCGACAGCGGCGAGTCGTCGGCCCGGCAGCGCGTCAAGTGGCCCGAGGAGATGGACGGTTCGAAGCCGGCGAGGCCGAGCCGGGCGATGAAGTCCTCCAAGTACCGCTTGGTGGCGGCTCCTTCGCCGCGCGCGGAGATCACGCCGACGGTGAGCGTGTCCCCCTTGGGGAAGACCCAGCCGTAACTGCCGGGCATGGGGCCCCAGTCGATCAGAACGCGTCCCCGCCAGTCCTCGGCGACCGTCTCCGGCACCGGGATCTCGGCCTCCAGGCCGAGATCGACCTGGTCGAGCTTCACGCCGACGTGTGCTCCTATCCGGCTGGCACTGCCGTCGGCGCCGACCACGGCCCGTGCCAGGACGGTCTCGCCGCCCTGGAGGACCACGGCGACGGTGCGCCGGTCCGGGACCGCCGAACCGTGCTGCTCGACGCGCGAGACCGTGGCGCCCGTGCGCAGTTCAGCACCCGCCTTCTGCGCGAACTCGACGAGCTGCTGGTCGAACTCCGGACGGTTGATCAGCCCGAACAGCATGTTCCGGGACCGCCGGGTACGGGCGAACCTGCCGTCCATCGAGAAGGTGACCGCGTGCACCCGGTCCCTGAACGGCAGCTCGAATCCGGGGGGCAGGGCGTCGCGCGAGGGACCGATGATGCCGCCGCCGCAGGTTTTGTAGCGGGGCAGTTCGGCTTTCTCCAGCAGCAGGACGCTGCGTCCCGCGACCGCTGCCGCGTAGGCGGCCGAGGCACCCGCCGGCCCCGCGCCGACGACCACGACGTCCCACACCCGCTGTTCGTCCGCCGCACGCCGCTCGTCGTCCGCCGAAGAGTTCTCGCTGCTCACGTTGGTCTACTGCTCCCAGTCCAGCCGTCTGCCGCACCTGTCCCCCCGCATCCTACGGCGGGCGTCACCGCAGGCCGCTGTGGGAGGATCTGCAACGGATGCGTCCTGCACACCAGTCCGCATCACTCGATCATCTGTACACAGAAGTACAACGTCGCACCTACGAGGAGCGTGCCCATGTCGTCGAATCCGGTCGTCGAGACCGTCGCCTCGCTCATGCCCCGGGCGAAGGCGGAGCTCGCCGAGCTGGTGGCCTTCAAGTCGGTGGCGGACTTCGACCAGTATCCGAGGAGCGAGAGCGAGGGCGCCGCGAACTGGATCGCGGACGCGCTGCGCTCCGAGGGCTTCCAGGACGTGGCACTGCTCGACACCCCGGACGGCACGCAGTCGGTGTACGGCTACCTCCCGGGCCCCGAGGGCGCGAAGACGGTCCTCCTGTACGCGCACTACGACGTGCAGCCGCCGCTGGACGAAGCGGCCTGGACGACGCCTCCGTTCGAGCTGGTGGAGCGCGACGGCCGCTGGTACGGGCGGGGCAGCGCCGACTGCAAGGGCGGTGTCGTCATGCACCTGCTGGCGCTGCGCGCCCTGAAGGCGAACGGCGGCGTGCCGGTGCACGTCAAGGTCATCGTCGAGGGCTCGGAGGAACAGGGCACCGGCGGTCTGGAGCGCTACGCCGAGCAGCACCCGGAACTGCTGACCGCCGACACCATCGTCATCGGCGACGCCGGCAACTTCCGGGCGGGCCTGCCGACGGTCACCGCGACCCTGCGCGGCATGACCCTCGTACGGGTGCAGGTGGACACCCTCGAAGGGAACCTGCACTCCGGGCAGTTCGGCGGTGCGGCGCCCGACGCGCTGGCGGCGCTGATCCGCGTCCTGGACTCGCTGCGGGCGAAGGACGGTTCGACGACCGTGGACGGCCTGGCGGGCGAGGCCGCGTGGGACGGCCTGCAGTACGAGGAGCAGGCGTTCCGCGAGGACGCCAAGGTGCTCGACGGGGTGGAGCTCATCGGCTCCGGCACGGTCGCCGACCGGGTCTGGGCGCGTCCGGCCGTCACGGTGCTCGGCATCGACTGCCCGCCGGTCGTCGGCGCGACGCCGTCGGTGCAGGCGGGCGCCCGTGCGCTGATCAGCCTGCGGGTGCCGCCGGGCGTCGACGCGGTCGAGGCGACGAAGCTGCTCCAGGCGCACGTCGAGGCGCACACGCCGTGGGGCGCGCGGGTGAGCACCGAGCGCATCGGACAGGGCCAGGCCTTCCGCGCCGACACCTCCAGCCCCGCGTACGCGTCGATGGCCGAGGCCATGGCGGTCGCCTACCCGGGCCAGGAGATGCAGTCGGCGGGCATGGGCGGCTCGATCCCGCTGTGCAACACGCTGGCCTCGCTGTACCCCGACACGGAGATCCTGCTCATCGGCCTGAGTGAGCCCGAGGCGCAGATCCACGCGGTGAACGAGAGCGTGTCGCCGGACGAGCTGGAGCGGCTGTCGGTCGCGGAGGCGCTGTTCCTGCGGAACTACGCGGCGAGCTGACCGCCGGGGACGGCAGGCCGGCCGTCCGGACGCGCAAGGGCCCTCGCCACCCGGCGGGGGCCCTCGTCGTGTCCGGATCGTTCCGCGAGAGGGAACCTTTCTTCAGAGCCGGTCGGGCCGGCCGAGCGGCAGGACCGGGGTCAGCCGAGCGGCACTCCGGCCTCCAGGTACAGCGCCGCGCCACGCTCGCGGGCGCGCAGGGCCCAGCGGAGCCGTTCGTAGCGCACGGGCGGCAGCAGATCGGCCGCCTCCTGCTCGGTGACGAAGCGCCAGCCGCGCAGTTCCGGCCCCGGCAGCAGGAGTCCCCGGACGGCCTGCTCGTCGAGACGGCCGCCGTCGAAGAGGAACCGCAGACCGCCGTAGCCCGGCGGTGCGGTGGGCGACTCCCAGTCCACGACGAGCAGCGTGGGCACCTCGTCGAGGGTGATGCCGGTCTCCTCGGTGACCTCGCGCATGCCGGCGCGGGCGGGGGCCTCGCCGGCCTCGACGACCCCGCCGGGGAACTCCCATCCGGCCTTGTACGTCGGGTCGACGAGCAGGAACCGGTCGTCCTCGTCGAAGAGGAGCACTCCGGCGGCGACCGTCTCCGCGGTGGGTTCGGGGGTCTGCACGATGTCGCACACGGGCGCTTCCCCGGTGCGCACGGCTTCGGCGACGCGCAGGGCGGCGTCGTACGGGGTGAGCGTGCTGGTGTCCACGGGGTGGGCGTCGGCGGTGAGCCAGGCGAGCGCGGCCCGGTAGGGCTCGATGTGGTCGTAGGACCACTGGCGCACGCGCATCTCGCCGTCGGGCAGGTCCGGGGGCACCTCACGCCCGGCTATTCGCTCCCGCAGGATCGTTTCCGCCGGGGTGAGCAGCACATGGCGTACGGGAATCCGGCGGGCGGCGAGCCCGCCGAAGATCTCGTCGCGGTACTCCTGCCGCAGCAGGGTCATGGGGACGACGAGGACACCGCCGAGCTCGGCGAGCATGGCGGCCGCGGTGTCGACCACGAGCCGCCGCCAGATCGGCAGGTCCTGGAAGTCACCGACCTCGGCGAGGTGTTTGGCGGGGAGCAGTTGTGTGAGTGCGGCCCCGACGACCTCGGGGTCGAAGAGCGTGCTGTTCGGGATCAGCTCGATCAGTTCCCGTGCGGTGGCGGTCTTTCCCGCACCGAACGCACCGTTGATCCAGACGATCACGATTCCCCCTCTTCTGTGGCCCCCTGAGGCTTGCCCGCTCCACCCTGCCACGGAAACCAGCCGCTGATGAAGGCGCCGACGCGGCGGCGCCGGTGCCCCCGTGACGGGGACACCGGCGCGGTCCGGGCGTTCCTCAGCCGTTCTGGCCGCCGAAGGCGCCTTCAGCGACCGCTTCGGCGACCGCCAGGTCGTCGGTGCCGACGGTGTGGTCGACCGCGCCGATCGTGTCGTTGACGTTCAGGTCGCTCAGGGTGTCCACGCCCAGGGCGTGGGACGGGGTGACCGCCGCGACGACGAACCCGGTGGCGAGGGAGGCGATGGCGAGCATGCTGCGCTTCTTCATGCTCGGTTCAACTACGAAGTCCGGAGGGAGTCACGGGTGGACCGGCCGCCTTCCTCCGGCACACCCCTGTCCGGCGGGGTGCCGAGGCACACCGGGACCAGGGCTTTCCCCGGGTACGGGGCCCGACACCCTGGGCCGGGGCCCGGCGTCTCGGGCTCAAGGCTCAGCGCCTCGGGCCCGGCACCCGGTCTCTCGGGCCCGACGCCCGGCGCCTCGGGTCCGACACCCGGTACCCGACGGCCATGAGCCCGGCGCCGCCGGTACCTGGCGTCCTGAGCCCGGAACCGGGTCCCGGAGCCCGGAGCGGGGCCGAAGCCGGAGCGGGGCCGGAGCCGAAGCCACGGCCCGGAACCAGAGCGGGCCCGGAACCGGAGCCGGAGCAGGCCCGGGACCGAAGCCGAGGCCCGGAACCAGAGCCCGAAACCGAGACCCGGAGCCCAGGGCCGAGCCCGGAGCCCGACCCCCGCGCGACAACCCCGGCCCCCGGGTCAGATGCGCGCCGCAGCCGTTCGCGACTTGCGGGTGAGCGCCGCCGCGGCCGCGCCGACCAGCCCGGCGTCGGTGCCCATCAGCGCGGGCACCACGGTCAGCCGCCGGACGAAGGACAGCGTCGCGTAGTCGGCCAGCGCCCGGCGCAGCGGCGCGAAGAGCACGTCGCCCGCCTTGCCCACTCCCCCGCCGATCACGGCGATGTCGATCTCGACCAGGGTCGCGGTGGCCGCGATGCCCGCCGCGAGGGCCTGCGCTGCACGCTCGAAGGAGGCCACGGCGACGGGGTCACCGGCGCGGGCCGCCTCGGCGACCGCCGCGGCCGAGGTGTCGCCGTCGGGACCGGGCCGCCAGCCCGCCTCCAGCGCGCGGCGGGCGATGTTCGGGCCGCTGGCGATCCGCTCCACGCAGCCCCGGGAGCCGCAGGGGCAGAGATCGCCGTCCAGGTCGACACTGATGTGCCCGATGTGGCCCGCGTTGCCCGTGGGACCCGCGTGGAGCTGTCCACCCAGGACGAGCCCGCCGCCCACGCCGGTGGACACCACCATGCACAGCGCGTTGTCGTGGCCCCGGGCCGCGCCCTGCCAGTGTTCGGCCGCGGTGATCGCGACGCCGTCGCCGATCAGTTCGACGGGCAGTCCGCCCACGGCCTCGGAGGCCCGCTCGACCAGCGGGTAGCCCCGCCAGCCGGGGACGTTCACCGGGCTCACCGTGCCGGCGGAGGCGTCCACCGGGCCCGCGCTGCCGATGCCCAGGGCCCCGGCCCCGCTCCACAGCGGAGAGACCGTCAGCTCACCGAGGACGTCCTCGACGGCCCGCATCACGGTCTCGCCGTCCTCCTGTGCGGGCGTCGGGCGCTGCGCACGCAGGAGAATCCGGCCGTGGCCGTCCACCAGCGCTCCGGCGATCTTGGTGCCGCCGATGTCGAGCGCGGCCACGAGGTCGGTGTGCATCAGTTTCAGGTCTCCCATGGGGTGTCGTGACGGGTCCGCCGCGCCGCGGACCCGGGGTCCCCGGCCGGGAACGGTTCGGAATCGGGCCCCGTCGTACGCCGCGCGAGGTGCGCCGACGGGCCACGGGGACCGTGCGCCCTGGGGAAGACGCAGGCCGGAGAATTGCGGTGGTCAGTGTCTCCCGCATCTGACAACGTTGTCCAGGCTCTATGCTCGACGCCACATCCTCATACAACCCCATGGACCTACGCATCCCCGTGGACGACAGGACAGGACAGCACATCGTGGCCGAGACCGCCCGCCGCTCCGAGAACCGCTACGGAAATCGTCCGACCATGAAGGACGTGGCGGCGCGTGCGGGAGTCGGTCTCAAGACGGTCTCCCGTGTCGTCAACAGCGAGCCCGGGGTCACCCCGGACACGGAGCGGCGCGTCCAGGAGGCCATCGAGGCGCTGGGCTTCCGCCGCAACGACAGTGCCCGGGTGCTGCGCAAGGGCCGCACCGCGAGCATCGGGCTGGTCCTGGAGGACCTCGCGGACCCGTTCTACGGGCCGCTGAGCCGCGCGGTCGAGGAGGTGGCCCGGGCGCACGGGGCCCTGCTGATCAACGGTTCCAGCGCGGAGGACCCGGACCGCGAGCAGGAACTGGTCCTCGCGCTCTGCGCGCGCCGGGTGGACGGGCTGGTCGTGATCCCGGCCGGCGACGACCACCGCTATCTGGAGCCGGAGATGAAGGCGGGCGTCGCGACGGTCTTCGTGGACCGCCCGGCCGGGAGGATCGACGCCGACGTCGTCCTGTCGGACAGCTTCGGCGGCGCCCGGGACGGCGTCGCCCACCTGATCGCCCACGGCCACCGCCGGATCGGCTTCATCGGCGACATGCCCCGCATCCACACCGCCGCCGAGCGGCTGCGCGGTTACCGGGCCGCCATGGAGGACGCGGGCATACCGGTCGAGGACGAGTGGATGTCCCTCGGCGTCACCGATCCGCAGCGGGTGCGCAAGGCGGCCGAGGACATGCTCTCCGGCCCCTCTCCGGTCACCGCGGTCTTCGCGGGCAACAACCGCGTCACCGTGACCGTCGTCCGTGTCATCGCCGAGCGCGGCCGCCCGGTCGCCCTCGTCGGTTTCGACGACATCGAGCTCGCCGACCTCCTGGAGCCCGGGGTCACCGTCGTCGCCCAGGACGCCGCCGCCCTCGGCCGCACCGCCGCCGAACGCCTCTTCCGCCAGCTCGACGGCAACCTCGTCGCCCCGGAGCGCGTCGAACTCCCGACCCGTCTGATCACCCGCGGCTCGGGCGAACTGCCGCCCGCGGGCTGAACGAGGGCCGTGCCTCTACCGCCCGAAGCCGGTGAGATCCCCCCGTGGCGGCCGTGCGAAGGTCTCCAGTTCGTGGCGGGTCAGACCCGAGGCGCGGGCCACCTCCGCCAGGTCCAGGGCGCCGCAGTCCAGACCGCGCAGGAGGTAGCCGCTGAGGGCCTTGGCCGTGGCGGGTTCGTCCAGCGTGTCGCCGGGGGCGTGGCCGGCGTAGCGGGAGAGTCGGGCGGCGGCCCGTTCGAAGCCCTCGCGGTAGAAGGCGAAGACGGCGGCGTAGCGGGTGGGGAGGTGGGCGGGGTGCATGTCCCAGCCCTGGTAGTAGGCGCGGGCCAGGGCGCGGCGGGTGAGGCCGTAGTGCAGGCGCCAGGCGTCGTGGACCTTCTCGGAGGAGCCGACGGGCAGGACGTTGGTGGAGCCGTCCGAGAGGCGCACTCCGGTGCCGGCGGCCGCGACCTGCATGACCGCCTTGGCGTGGTCGGCGGCCGGGTGGTCGCTCGACTGGTGGGCGGCGGAGACGCCTAGGCAGGCGCTGTAGTCGAAGGTGCCGTAGTGCAGTCCGGTGGCGCGGCCCTCGGCGGCCTGGATCATGCGGGCGACGGTGGCCGTGCCGTCCGTGGCCAGGACGGCCTGACTGGTCTCGATCTGGATCTCGAAGCCGATCCGGCCCGGTTCCAGGCCGCGGGCCTTCTCGAACTCCGCCAGGAGCCTGACCATCGCGGTGACCTGTTCCGGGTACGTCACCTTGGGCAGGGTGAGCACGAGCCCGTCGGGCAGGCCGCCCGCTTCCATCAGGCCCGTCAGGAAGACGTCGAGGGTGCGGATGCCCCGGTCGCGGACCGCCGCCTCCATGCATTTCATGCGGATGCCCATGTACGGGGCCGCGGTGCCGTTCCCGTACGCCTCGGCGACGATCCGGGCCGCGCGGGCGGCCGCCGCGTCCTCCTCGGCGTCCGGGCGCGGGCCGTAGCCGTCCTCGAAGTCGACGCGCAGGTCTTCGACGGGTTCGCGCTCCAGCTTGGCCCGGACGCGGTCGTGCACGGGTCCGGCGAGTTCGTCGGCGAGGCCGAGGACGGCGGCGAGGGAAGCGGCGTCGGGGGCGTGTTCGTCGAGGGCGGCGAGGGCGCGCTCACCCCAGGTGCGGACGGTGTCGGCGGCGAACGCGTCGGCGGGGACGTACACGGTGTGGACGGGCTGGCGGGTGCCGGGGTCTCCTGGATAGCGGCGCTCCAGTTCGGCGTCGACGGGGGCGAGGGAGGCGCCGACCGCTTCGGTCACGGCGCTCGGGAGGCTCGTCGCCACCGTCTCCTGCTGACCCTGCCCCATCCGGCGACCTCCTGGTTTCCGAAGTACGGAATCAACAATCTGTTGAACGAAGTTATCCGGGGCGCTCCCCGCGGGTCAACACCCTCCTGGACCACGGGACACACCACGGTTCCGTCGCGTTCACCCCCGTCCCGGCCGCCCGGGGCGGACTCTCCCGGTCCTTTCCCCCTCCGGTGGCGCGTACCCTGTCCCGACTCGCGAACGAAGGAGCACACGTGCCCGACTCCAGGGGAGTGACCCGCCGCACGGGATTCAGGCACGCGGTCGCCGCCGCGGCCGCCCTGCCCCTGCTCACCACGGCACGGGCCTCCGCCACCCGCCGTCCCCGTCTCCGCTCCCGTCTGGACGTCATGACCTACAACCTGCGCTTCGCGAGCGGCGTGGAACCCAACAGCTGGGCGTTGCGCCGGCCGGTGATGCGCGAGCTCCTGCACCGTGGGACGCCCCACGTCATCGGCACGCAGGAAGGCCTCTACCAGCAGCTCCTGGACATCGAGGCCGACCTCGGGCCGCACTACGACTGGATAGGCCCCGGCAGGGAGGGCGGCAACCGCGACGAGGCCGTGGCGCTGTTCTACGACACCCGGCGGCTGGCCCCGCTGGAGCACGACACGTTCTGGCTCTCGGACACCCCCCGGGTGATCGGCTCGAACACCTGGGGCGCCTGGCTCCCCCGCATAGCCACCTGGGTGCGTTTCCGCGACCTGGCGGACGGCGGGCGGCAGTTCCACGTCCTGAACACCCATCTGGACCACGCGAGCCAGTACGCGCGGGTGCGGGCGGCCTCGCTCCTCGCCGAGCGGATCGCGGAGTTCGATCCCTCCCTGCCCTGCCTGGTGACCGGCGACTTCAACGCGCCGGCGCACCGGAACGAGGTCTACGACATCCTGCTGGGCGCCGGACTCACCGACACCTGGGACACGGCCGCCTCGCGGAGCAGGCTCTACGCGACCTTCCACGACTACGCCCCGCTGGTACCGGACGGCGACCGCATCGACTGGATCCTCGCCGGCCCCGGCGTCGAGGTGCACCGGGCCTCGGTCGACACCTTCTCGCTGCACGGCCAGTTCCCGAGCGACCACCTGCCCGTACGGGTCTCGCTGAGCCTGGGATGAACGAGGGCCCCCGCGACCGGTGCGGTCGCGGGGGCCCTCGTCGGTGCCGCGGGATCAGCCCTTGCGGGTGTTGATCTCCTCGGTGAGCTGCGGGACGACGTCGAAGAGGTCGCCGACCACTCCGTAGTCGACCAGGTCGAAGATCGGCGCCTCGGCGTCCTTGTTGATCGCCACGATCGTCTTCGAGGTCTGCATGCCGGCGCGGTGCTGGATGGCGCCGGAGATGCCGGAGGCGATGTAGAGCTGCGGCGAGACGGACTTGCCGGTCTGGCCCACCTGGTTGGTGTGCGGGTACCAGCCGGCGTCGACCGCGGCACGCGAGGCGCCCACGGCGGCACCGAGCGAGTCGGCGAGACCCTCGATGATCGAGAAGTTCTCGGCGCCGTTGACGCCACGGCCGCCGGAGACGACGATCGCGGCCTCGGTCAGCTCGGGGCGGCCGGTCGACTCGCGCGGCGTGCGGGCGGTGACCTTGGTGCCGGTGGCCTTCTCGGAGAAGGTGACCGCGAGGGCCTCGACGGCGCCGGCGGCCGGGGCGGCCTCCACGGCGGCCGAGTTCGGCTTGACCGTGATGACCGGGGTGCCCTTGGAGACGCGGGACTTGGTGGTGAAGGAGGCGGCGAACGCGGACTGCGTGGCCACCGGACCCTCGTCACCGGCCTCCAGGTCGACGGCGTCGGTGATGATGCCCGAGCCGATGCGGACCGCGAGGCGGGCCGCGATCTCCTTGCCCTCGGCGGAGGACGGGACGAGCACGGCGGCCGGGGAGACGGCGTCGTACGCGGCCTGGAGGGCGTCCACCTTCGGCACGACGAGGTAGTCGGCGTACTCGGCGGCGTCGTGCGTGAGGACCTTCACCGCGCCGTGCTCGGCGAGCGCGGCGGCGGTGTTCTCGGCACCGGCGCCGAGGGCGACGGCGACGGGCTCGCCGATGCGGCGGGCCAGCGTCAGCAGTTCGAGGGTGGGCTTGCGGACGGCGCCGTCCACGTGGTCGACGTAGACGAGAACTTCAGCCATGAGAACGATCTCCTGCGGATTGCGAAGTCTGAGGGGCGGTGAGCGGGGTGGACCTTGGCCGCTGCGACGGTCCGGGGCTTTCCCCCGGACCCTCGGCGGCTAGATGAACTTCTGGCCCGCGAGGAACTCGGCGAGCTGCTTGCCGCCCTCGCCCTCGTCCTTGACGATCGTTCCGGCGGTGCGCGCCGGACGCTCGGCGGCGGAGTCGACCTTGGTCCAGGCACCCTCGAGACCGACCTCCTCCGCCTCGATGTCGAGGTCGGACAGGTCCCAGGACTGCACCGGCTTCTTCTTGGCCGCCATGATGCCCTTGAAGGACGGGTAACGCGCCTCGCCCGACTGGTCGGTCACCGACACGACCGCGGGGAGGGACGCCTCGAGCTGCTCGGAGGCGGTGTCGCCGTCGCGACGGCCCTTGACCACGCCGTCCTCGACGGAGACCTCGGAGAGCAGGGTGACCTGCGGGACACCGAGGCGCTCGGCCAGCAGCGCCGGGACGATGCCCGCCGTGCCGTCGGTGGAGGCCATGCCGGAGATCACCAGGTCGAAGCCGGCCTTCTCGATCGCCTTGGCCAGCACCAGCGAGGTACCGACGGCGTCGGTGCCGTGCAGGTCGTCGTCCTCGACGTGGATGGCCTTGTCGGCACCCATGGACAGCGCCTTGCGCAGCGCGTCCTTGGCGTCCTCGGGGCCGACGGTCAGCACGGTGATCTCGGCGTCGTCCGCGTCATCGGCGATCTGCAGCGCCTGCTCGACGGCGTACTCGTCGAGTTCGGACAGCAGGCCGTCCACGTCGTCACGGTCGACGGTCAGGTCATCGGCGAAGTGCCGGTCGCCAGTGGCGTCGGGCACGTACTTCACAGTGACAACGATCCTCAAGCTCACGCCGGCTCTCCTACTGCATCGTCATTTCCGGGCTGCCTTCTCTCAGGCAGCATAGGCGCCTGAAGCGGCCGGTCCCCGTCGGGGCGGCCCGCGCTCCGAACGAAATATTACTCACCAGTACACCCAGTGGACGCCCACTAAGCAAGCGCTTTGGACTGTGACCTTCGCAACGCTGTGTAACCGGCGAGTAGAACCGGTGAGTAGCGAAGCCGCCGCCCCCGACCTGCGGGTTCAGTCGCGCAGGCCGTTGAACCGGCCCTGGTGGTACAGGAGGGGACCGCCCGCGCCCGAGTGGTCGCCCAGCACGACCTCGGCCA
Source organism: Streptomyces sp. NPDC058751 (assembly GCF_042746485.1). Classification (NCBI taxonomy): domain Bacteria; kingdom Bacillati; phylum Actinomycetota; class Actinomycetes; order Kitasatosporales; family Streptomycetaceae; genus Streptomyces; species Streptomyces sp. NPDC058751. Next base: position 62,646 of record NZ_JBHYPZ010000023.1, read on the forward strand.
GGACGATGCGGTGGTCGCCCGCGGGGACCCGCGCCACGACACGGCACACCAGCCAGGCCAGGACGTCGTCGAGCACGGGAACTCCCTCGGGCCCCTTACGCCATCGGGTGGGCGCGCCGAACCGGTCGGCGCCGCTGCGGGCGAAGGTGGCGGCCAGCTCCCGCTGGTGTTCGCCGAGCACGTGGACGCCGACGTGGCCGGCCTCGGATATCGCGGGCCAGCTGGAGGCGCCGGTGCCGATGCCGAACGAGACGACCGGGGGCTCGGCCGAGACCGAGGTGAGCGAGGTGGCGGTGAAACCGACGGGACCGCGGACACCCGGGGCGGTGATCACCGCCACACCGGCCGCGTGCCGCCGGAACACCGAGCGCAGCAGGTCGGGCGAGGCGGGCCGTGGGGTGCCGAGGCCGGACGTGGCCGTCATGGAGCTGTCCTTCTGCGAGAGCCGGGGCGGGGTTCCCGCCGCTCGGGCGGAACCGGGGGCGGGAGAGGGTCCTCGGCCGGTCAACAGCCGGGACCCGGCGCACCCGCGGGACGGGGCTGGTCCGTGTCGGCGAACTCGGGGAGAAGGTGGTGCGGTGACATACGGTCAGGCTGACGAGAGGCGGCGGGCGCAGTCAAGGGCGTACCGGCATGTGGGAGATGGCTCACCATGATCGCCGCCGGTCAGACGGCCTCTCCGAGCGCCGCGATGACGTCCGCCTTGCGCGGCTGTCCCGTCGCCCGCCGCACGATCCGCCCGCCGGCGTCGAGCACGAGCACGGTGGGCGTCTTGAGGATGCCGAGATCGCGTACGAGGTCCAGGCGGTCCTCGGCGTCGATCTCCACGTGGGACACGCCGGGGACCATGCCGGCCACCTCGCCCAGGATCCGCCGGGTCGCCCGGCAGGGGGCGCAGAAGGCGCTGGAGAACTGCACGAGCGTGGCCCGCTCCCCGAGGGCCCCGCCCAGCTCCGCCGCGCCGAGCCGCCTTCCGCCGTCGCGCCCGCTCACCCGCACCCTCCCGCTCCGCCGCCGGTGCAGCACTCCGTGGACGCTCGCCGCCGCGAGCACCGCCACGCACACCAGAAGTCCGCTCATCACCCGCACAAGCATTCACGAGACCGCAAAGATTCCCGGGGCCGGGTGGCGCCCTTCGTGCGGAATGCTTGATTCATGGACATCGATGCGAGAGGGCCGCGGTTCGGCGCGGCGGTGACGGCCGTCGTGCTGGCGGCCACGCTGATCACCGGGAGCGTCTGGCTGCTGGCGTGGCAGACGCTGGCGTTCGCCCTGGGGGCCGCGGGCGGCGCGGCGCGCTCGCCGTACGGCTGGGTCTTCAGGAGGGCCGTACGGCCGCGGCTGGGCCCGCCGGCGGAGTTCGAGGCGCCGGAGCCCCCGCGGTTCGCGCAGGCGGTGGGACTCGTCTTCGCGGCGACCGGTCTGATCGGCTGGACCGCGGGACCCGCCTGGCTGGGACCGGCGGCGACCGCGTGCGCCCTCGCGGCGGCGTTTCTCAATGCCGCGTTCGGGTACTGCCTCGGATGCGAGATGTACCTGGTTGTACGGCGCGTGACAGTACGTGCACAGTAAAGGCGGCTTAAAACCCCGAGGTGGATCAAGGGGCGACGTGACGAGGATCTCGCCGTTACCCGGCACCAGGACTGGCCACCCGTCCGTTCTTCGGGCACGATCTGCGCATTGCCGTAAACCTACGGCAGCGTAACTTTCCCGCCGGGAGACCCCTTCCCAGGCAGAGAGAAGGGTCCACCCCGTCCATGGCAGAGCTTGTCTACCGCCCCGCCGTCGGCCTCGCCCAAACGCTCTTCAAGGTGTGGGACCTCAAGATCGACTGCAAGGGGTCGGAGAACATTCCGCGCTCGGGCGGCGCCGTGCTGGTCAGCAACCACATCAGCTACCTGGACTTCATCTTCGACGGCCTGGCCGCCCTGCCGCAGAAGCGCCTGGTGCGTTTCATGGCGAAGGATTCGGTCTTCCGGCACAAGATCTCCGGACCGCTGATGCGGGGCATGCGGCACATCCCGGTGGACCGCGCGCAGGGCGAGACGGCCTACCAGCACGCGCTGGATTCGCTGCGTTCCGGTGAGATCGTCGGCGTCTTCCCCGAGGCGACCATCTCGCAGTCCTTCACGCTGAAGAGCTTCAAGTCCGGCGCCGCGCGCATGGCCCAGGAGGCCGGCGTGCCGCTGATCCCCATGGCCGTGTGGGGCACGCAGCGGCTGTGGACCAAGGGCCACCCGCGCAACTTCAAGCGCAGCCACACCCCGATCACCATCCGCGTCGGCGAGCCGGTGGAGGCCCCGAAGGACCAGTACGCGGGCGCCATCACGCGGCGGCTGCGCGGGCGGGTCCAGGAACTGCTCGAATCGGCCCAGCGCGCCTATCCCGTACGCCCCAAGGGTCCGGACGACACCTGGTGGATGCCCGCCCACCTCGGCGGTACCGCGCCGACGCCCGAGGAGGTCCGCGCGGCCGAGGCCCGCTGACCCCTCCCGTACGACACCCCGCCCGCCGGGGGGTGGACGGTGATCCGCGCCCCGGGACCCTGCCGCCGGACCCGGGCTCCGCACCCGTGGGCGCGGCAGGCGCCTTCGGCGCGGCCTCACAGCGCGAGGGGAAGCGTCCGCAGCAGCGACACCCTGCCCGGGGCGGCCCTCATGGCACCGATCACGGCCGGGTGCGGTTCGGCGTACAGTCCCGGATAGTCCAGCTCGTCGAGGTCCGGATCGGGCGTGAAGGCGAGCCGTTCGCCCTCGAGGGAGAACCGGGCGTCCACACCGGGCTTGTTGCCCCGGGGGTCCTGCCGGTGCCAGGCGCCGTCGAGGCGTACGGCGACCAGACCGTGCAGCACCTCGAACTTCTGGTAGCAGAACGCGGTGGGGATGTCCTCGGCCCGCAGGAGCGCGGCGAGCGCGTGGGCCTTGGCGTGGCAGATGCCCGTGCGCTGTTCCAGTACGTCGGAGGCGCGCCAGGTGACCCTCGGATCGCGGGAATCGGCCGAGTGCGGGATGGTGTCTCGCACGAACTCGAACGCCGACCGCGCATAGGCATACGAGTCGGCGGATTCCCTGGCGATCCGTGCGGCCGTCTCGCGGACGAGCGGGTGGTGGTGGTCGACAACCTCGTCGGCGGCCAGATAAGCGGACAGGTCACTTGTTCTCTGGATCAGCTCCATGCCCGTAGAGCATAGGAATGCGACCGCCCGAGAGTCAATAACTTTTCGAGCGGTCGCATATTTATGCATCACATGCGGTGTCGGTGCCGGCCCTGTTACTGCTGGGCCATCTCCTCCTTGAGCGCGGCCACGAAACCGTCGACGTCGTCCTCGGTGGTGTCGAAGGCGCACATCCAGCGGACGTCGCCCGCGGCCTCGTCCCAGAAGTAGAAGCGGTAGCGCTTCTGCAGCCGCAGGGTGACCTCGTGCGGGAGCCGGGCGAAGACCGCGTTGGCCTGGACCGGGTGGAGGATCTCCACTCCGTGCACGGCGCGGACGCCCTCGGCCAGCCGCTGGGCCATCCCGTTGGCGTGCCGGGCGTTGCGCAGCCACAGGTCCTTGGCGAGCAGCGCCTCCAGCTGCACCGAGACGAAGCGCATCTTGGAGGCGAGCTGCATGGACAGCTTGCGCAGGTGCTTCATGTGGCTGACGGCGTCCCGGTTGAGGACGACGACCGCCTCGCCGAACAGCGCACCGTTCTTCGTGCCTCCCAGGGACAGGATGTCGACGCCGACCGCGTTGGTGAACGTCCGCATCGGAACGTTCAGGGAGGCGGCCGCGTTGGATATCCGGGACCCGTCCAGGTGCACCTTCATGCCGTGCGCGTGGGCGTGGTCGCAGATCGCGCGGATCTCACCGGGCGTGTACAGCGTCCCCAGCTCGGTGCTCTGGGTGATCGAGACGACCTGCGGCATCGCGCGGTGCTCGTCGTCCCAGCCGTACGCCTGCCGGTCGATCAGTTCGGGCGTGAGCTTGCCGTCCGGCGTGGGCACCGTGAGCAGCTTCAGGCCGCCCATGCGCTCGGGCGCGCCGCCCTCGTCGACGTTGATGTGCGCGCTCTCCGCGCAGATGACCGCGCCCCAGCGGTCGGTGACCGCCTGGAGCGCGACCACGTTCGCGCCGGTGCCGTTGAAGACCGGGAAGGCCTCCGCGCCGCCACCGAAGTGACTGCGGATGATCGTCTGGAGGTTCTCGGTGTACTCGTCCTCGCCGTACGCGACCTGGTGCCCGCCGTTGGCCAGGGCCAGGGCGGCGAGCACCTCGGGGTGGGTCCCCGCGTAGTTGTCACTGGCGAAACCGCGGACGGCCGGGTCGTGATGACGCCGGGCGTCGGTCTTCGGAAGGTTCACGGCTTCTCGGTCAGCCACAGACGGTTTCCGTTCACTTCTCCGGCGGGCCGGTCCCAGACGCCGACGATGGAGTCGGCCAGTTCCGTGACGTCCGTGAAGCCCGCGAACTTCGCGTTCGGCCGCTCGGCGCGCATCGCGTCGTGCACCAACGCCTTCACCACCAGGATGGCAGCGGCGGAGGTCGCCCCGTCCGCCCCCTCGGCGATGCCGGCCTTGCGGAAGTAGTCCGCCATGGCCAGGGTCCAGGCCTCGGCGGCGGCCTTGGCCGCGGAGTAGGCGGCGTTGCCCGCGGTGGGGTTGCTCGCGCCCGCGGCGCTGATCAGCACGTACCGGCCGCGGTCGCTGGCCTGCAGCGCCTCGTGGAAGGCGAGCGTGGTGTGCTGCACCGTGCGGATCAGCAGGAGTTCGAGCAGGTCCCAGTCGTCGAGGACCGTCTTGGTGAAGGTCTCGCTGCCGCGCCAGCCGCCGACGAGGTGGACGAGCCCGTCCACCCGGCCGAAGTCCTTCTGGATGCGCGCGGCCCAGTCGCGGGTCGACTGGAGGTCCAGCAGGTCGACGGTGTCGCCGACGACGGTGGCGCCGCCGTGCGCGTAGCGCGCCGCGTCGACGGCCTCCGCCAGCCGTTCCGCGTCGTTGTCCGCTCCGATGACGGTCGCGCCCGCCTCGGCGAGCCTGAGCAGCGCCGCGCGGCCGGCGGGTCCGCCCGCGCCCGCCACCGCGATCACCGCACCGCTGAGAGCCCCGTTCCCCATGGTCTTCGCCTCCTGAGCAATGTTCTCGCTACCGCGGTCGGTCACGCGGCGACCCGCTCGGAGCCGGCCGCGGTGATGCCCTTGGTGGAGGCGATCACGTTCTTCAGTTTCTTGGAGAGCGCCTCATAGAACATGCTCAGGGGAAACTCGTCCGGAAGCACGTCGTCCACGAGCTTGCGGGGCGGCTGCGACAGGTCGAGCGCGTCCGGGCCCTTGGCCCAGCGGGAGCCCGGGTGCGGCGCGAGGTAGGTGGAGACCAGCTCGTAGGCCTTGAACCAGTGGACGAGCTTGGGGCGGTCGATGCCCGCGCGGTAGAGCTCCTCGATCTCGGAGCACAGCTGGTTGGTGACCTGCGGGGCGCGCTGCCAGTCGATGTGCAGCTTGTTGTCGGTCCAGCGGACGACGTCGTGCTTGTGCAGGTAGGCGAAGAGCAGCTGGCCGCCGAGACCGTCGTAGTTGCGGTTGCGGTCGCCGGAGACGGGGAAGCGGAACATCCGGTCGAAGAGGACGGCGTACTGCACGTCGCGGCCGTGCTCGTTGCCCTCGGACTCCAGCTTCACGGCCTCCTTGAAGGCGGTGAGGTCGCAGCGCAGCTCCTCCAGGCCGTACATCCAGAACGGCTGGCGCTGCTTGATCATGAAGGGGTCGAACGGCAGGTCGCCGTGGCTGTGGGCACGGTCGTGGATCATGTCCCAGAGCACGAAGGCCTTCTCGCAGCGCTCCTGGTCGTGGACCATGGCGGCGATGTCCTCGGGCAGTTCGACGCCGAGGATGTCGACGGCGGCGTCGGTGACGGCGCGGAAGCGGGCGGCCTCGCGGTCGCAGAAGATGCCGCCCCAGGTGAAGCGCTCGGGGGCCTCGCGCACGGCGATCGTCTCGGGGAAGAGGACGGCCGAGTTGGTGTCGTACCCGGCGGTGAAGTCCTCGAAGGTGATGCCGCAGAACAGCGGGTTGTCGTAGCGGGTCGCCTCCAGCTCGGCCAGCCACTCGGGCCACACCATGCGCAGCACGACCGCCTCGAGGTTGCGGTCCGGGTTGCCGTTCTGCGTGTACATCGGGAAGACGACCAGGTGCTGGAGGCCGTCCTCGCGCTTCGCGGCGGGGTGGAAGGCCAGCAGCGAGTCGAGGAAGTCGGGGACCTCGAACCCGCCCTCGGCCCAGCGGCGCAGGTCCTTCACGAGCGCCTCGTGGTACGCGACGTCGTGGGGCAGCAGCGGGGAGAGCTCGTCTATCGCCTCGGCCGCGCGGCGCACGACGGCTTCGGCGTCGGCGGCGGCGGGGGCGCCGTCCGCCTCGAAGTCGATGGAGCCGTCCTTCGACTGCCAGGGGCGGATCTGCTCCACGGCAGCCTTGAGGACGGGCCATGCCGGGTGATCCACCACCCTGGCCACGGGAGGAACCCGCTCCTCCGAACCCACCTGCACAAGAACTTCCGCCATGTCCCATCCTCCACAGGAAAAACTTACGTATGGACACCGTATGTACGCGAGGTTCCGTTACGCAAGAGGAGGTCCGGGAAATTATCCTGCGCACCCCCCGCATTCACCGCTCTTTTTCCTGTCTGACGCCGTCCATGCGATGACATACGCCACAGCTTCCCGAAACGGCGCGGACGTCCGCCGGAAGCTCCGGGAAGCTGAAGTGCCCGTGGGACACGCCGAGTTGAGGCTGCGTCGGCCCGCGCGCCGGCTCCGGCCCGCCTCGGCCGCCCGCCTCGGCGGCGCACCTCGGCCCGACGGCGTACGCGTGGCCCTCGCCGAGGTGGAGACCGTGTGGTCCGTCAGGGTGGAGATCACGATCGGGCCGACGGGGCCTCTCCTCCCGTCCGCGCACGCGGTGCGCCGCCCGCCCCGGCACTCCCGCCGCGCCGTGTGAATCCGACACTCCCATTGCCCGGCGTCGGAACGGGTACACAGCACAGCCAGGCCATTAGGCTGCGGCCTGCCGCGTGACCGCAGCGCCGGAACCACGCGCGAGCCGAGCCGCCGTCGACGGAAGCGAGTCGAATCTTGAACTTCCTCACCATCGGTCACCGCGGAGTGATGGGTGTCGAGCCGGAGAACACCCTCCGTTCCTTCGTCGCCGCCCAGAACGCGGGCCTCGACCTCATCGAACTCGATCTGCACCTGAGCAAGGACGGCGCCCTCGTCGTCATGCACGACGCCGACGTGGACCGTACGACCGACGGCACGGGCCCGATCGCCGACAAGACACTCGCGGAACTGCGCACGCTGGACGCGGGACAGGGCGAGCGCGTGCCCGTGTTCGAGGAGGTCCTGGAAACGGTCAGGACGCCGCTGCAGGCCGAGATCAAGGATGTCGCGGCGGCCAGGGCGCTGGCCGAGGTGATGCACCGCAAGGACCTGGTCGGGCGGGTCGAGGTGTCGTCGTTCCACGACGAGGCGATCGCCGAGATCGCCCGGCTGGTGCCGGGGGTCCGCACCGCGCTGATCGCCAGCCGCTACGGGACCGACGTGGTGGACCGCGCCGTCGAGGCCGGTGCCGCGACCGTCTGCCTCAACATCCGCAGGCTGAGCCTGGAGGTCGTCGAACACGCCCGCAAGGCCGACCTGAAGATCGTCGGCTGGGTGGTGAACACGCAGGAGCACCTGCGTCTGGTACGCGCCCTGGAGCTGGACGGCGCCACGACCGACTACCCCGAGATCAAGCGCACGGGCCGCTTCACGGCGTAGCCGGACGGAGCGGGCCGCGCCGTCCGGGGCGGCGCGCACGGGCCGCCCGGCGAGGACGCGCCGGGCGGCCCGGCAACCGCCGCGGCCGGAGCCGCGGCCCGGTGCCGGGCCGGACGGTTCAGACGAGCGGCTCGACGAGCGGCTTGACCAGCAGTTCGAAGCGCAGGTCGTCGCGCTGGGGCACACCGAAGCGCTCGTCGCCGTACGGGAAGGGCGTCATCCGTCCCGTACGGCGGTAACCGCGCCGCTCGTACCAGGCGATGAGCTCCTCACGCACGGAGATCACGGTCATGTGCATCTCCGTGGCACCCCACACCTCGCGGACGGTCCGCTCCGCCTCGGCGATGATCACCTTGCCGAGCCCGCCGCCCTGGAGCACGGGGCTGACCGCGAACATGCCGAAGTAGGCGTGGTCACCGCGGCGCTCGAGCTGGCAGCAGGCGACGAGCACGCCGTCCCGCTCCACGGTCAGGAGCCGGCTGCCGGGCGCCTCGACGACCGCGCGGACCCCCTCGGCGTCGGTCCGCTGTCCTTCGAGGATGTCCGCCTCGGTGGTCCAGCCGGATCGGCTGGAGTCCCCTCGGTACGCCGACTCGACCAGCGCGACCAGCGCCTCCACATCGCTGTCGACGGCGTCGCGGAAGGTCAGTCCGGTGGCGGCGGCGGTTTCCATGGCAGCGGTTCTCCGATCGGTGGCCCGGCTGGACACGCCCGAGCGTAGCGTTCCCCCGGAACCGGCCGTCCGGCCGTCCGCGGTGGGGACGCCGGCTCACCGTGAGCAGGGTCCTGCCCGGGACCCGCCGCCGGAGAGGCGCCGCCGGACCAGTGCTGCGCACTAGGCTCCGGGCGCATGGTGCATGTACTGAGCAGCCGGACCCTCCTGCGTCCGACCGACCCGGAGCGTTCACGCGTCTTCTACGGGGAGCAGCTCGGCCTCGCCGTCTACCGCGAGTTCGGTACGGGACCCGAGCGCGGGACCGTGTACTTCCTCGGCGGTGGTTTCCTGGAGGTCTCCGGACGCTCCGGGACAGCGGCCTCCCCCGCCCTGAAGCTCTGGCTCCAGGTGGCGGACATGACGGCGGCGCACGCGGAGCTGGCGGCCGCCGGTGTCGAGGTGGTGCGCGGGCCGGTGCGGGAGCCGTGGGGGCTGATCGAGATGTGGATCGCGGACCCGGACGGGACCGAGATCGTGATCGTCGAGGTCCCGGCCGACCATCCGCTGCGCCACCGGCCCTGACTCCCTGGAGGCGGCCGGATGGCCGGTGCTCCACGGCGGGCTTAGCGTGCTGAGGGGGCCCGCTGCGGAAGGAACGCCATGAAGCTCGACAGTCCGGTGACCGGCGGACCCTGCTGGACGGAGCTCGGCACCGACGACCTGGAGGGCGCCAAGGGCTTCTACGCCGATCTGTTCGGCTGGCGCCCGGAGACGGACCCGCGCCAGGAGGCGGGCGGGTACACCGTCGCGCACCTCGGGGACGCGGCGGTCGCCGCGATCTCCCCCGTCTACCAGGAGTCCCAGCCCATCGCGTGGAACGTGTCCTTCGCCGTCACCGACGTGGACGCGACCGTGGCGGCCGTGCAGGCCGCCGGCGGCGTCGTCGCCCTCGCTCCGACGGACGTGCTGGACGTGGGCCGTTTCGCGGTCGCCCTCGACCCTGGCGGCGCCGCGTTCCAGATGTGGCAGGCGCGGTCCTTCCCCGGCGCGGGACTGTTCAACGCGCCCGGCACGCTCGGCTGGGTGGAGCTCCTGACCCGGGCCCCGGCCCGGGTGACCGAGTTCTACACGACGGTGTTCGGCTGGACCGTGCGGCCCTCGGCGGACTACCCGCAGTGGGGCGTCGACGGCGCCGACTTCGGCGGCATGGTGACGATGGACGAGAACTTCCCGCACGAGGTCCCCTCCCACTGGCTGCCCTACTTCTCCGTCGAGGACGTGGACGCCACCGCGAACGCGGTCCTCATGGCGGACGGCCACCTGCTCATGGAACCCGTCTCGCAGCCGGGAGGCCGGCGCCTGGCCGTCGCCCGGGACCGGCAGGGCGCGGCCTTCGGCATCTACGCGGAGAGCGGGAAGGACTGACCGGGCCGGGCGGAGCGCGCGAGCGGTCGGTTCCGGGCGGTCTCGCGGCGTCCCGGCCGGTGTCAGGCTTCCGGCGTCCCGGCCGGTGTCAGGCGCGGGGCGGTCGCAGCCTGCCTTCGAGCTGGCCTAGCAGCTCGCCCAGGAGCCCGGCCAGTTCACGCTGGCGCGCGCGGTCGATGCCGGACAGGACCCCGGTCTCGTAGGCGAGCTGGTCGGGCAGGACGGAGTCGACCAGGTCCTGTCCCGCGTCGGTCAGCCGGACGTGTGCGACACGGCGGTCACGGGTGTCGCCGCGCCGCTCGACGAGGCCGCGTTCGGTGAGCTGCTTGAGCCGCTTGGTGACGGCGGCGCCGGAGGAGAAGGTCTCGCGGGCGATGTCGCTGGGGGTCAGCTCGTGCCCGGTACGGCGCAGCGTCCCGAGCACGTCGAACTCGGGGCGGGTGAGTCCGGCCCGGCGCAGCGGCGCGTCCTCGGCCTGCTGGAGGAGCGCGGCACAGCGGTTGACCCGGCCGATGACCTCCATGGGCCGGGTGTCGAGATCGGGCCGCGCGTTCTCCCACTGCCGCACGACGGCCGCCACGGTGTCGGCGGGCACCGTGCGGCCGGAGGCCCGCCCGGCGGCACCGGCACCGGCACCGGCACCGGCAGGCTCTTCGCCGAAGGACCCGGCACGCGCGGACGCCTCTTCGGCGGGTGGACTCCCGGAAAACACCGCGTCGCCGGACCCGGCGCCAAAAGACTCTCCCCCGGCGGACCCGGAGGACCCGGCGCGCGCCGCCCCTTCGGCGGACCCCGTACCGACGGCCCCCGGGCTCGCGGATGCCGTGTCCGCGGGCCCGGCACCGTAAGACGGCGTGTCCGCGGGCCCGGTGGCGGAGGGCGCCCCGTCCGCCGGTGTCCCCCGGCCCGGCACCGGGTCGCCCTCCGCCGCTCTCCGCCCGTCCGCTGTCGTCATGCCTGTGCGCCCTCCCGGCAGTGCAGTCCCTGGCGTCGTACCGTCGCCGCGAGCGTACGGTGTCCGGCCTGTTCGGCCCGCATCACCCGCTCCTCGGGCAGGGCGCGCCGCCGCCGTTCGCCCGCCTCGGTGTCCGCGGCGCGGCGCAGGTGCACCACGGCGGCGGACAGACCGCGCCGGGCCGACTCCAGGGCACCCGGCTCCGGCCGTTCCCCGGCGAGCAGTCCGGTGGCGTGTTCCTGGGCCCGTCCCACCGCAAAGAGCGCCGCCTCGACACGGTCGCCGGCCCGCCGGTCGGTCACGACGACGGCCACGAGGAAGCCGACGGACGCTCCCACGAAGGTGTCGAGGAGCCGGTCGGCCATCAGCTCCCCGGGCCGCTGGGCGTGCGCGAACTCGGTGATCAGCAGGGCCATCGGGGTCACGCAGACGCTGCCGAGCCAGTAGTTGCGGCCGATCAGCGCCTCGGCGCCGAAGTTCAGGGCGAGGCAGCACAGGACGAGGGCCGCCCGGCCGGCGTGGGCGAGCGGGACGAGGAGGGCGAAGGCCGCCACGCCGAGGAGGTTGCCGGTCACGCGCTGGACACCGCGGCTCCAGGTGAGGGTGACGTCGGCCTGGTAGAGGGAGGCCGCGGTGACCAGGGCCCAGGCAGGGCGGCCGACGCCGAGCGCGAGCGAGGCGTAGCCGGCGAGGGCGCAGCCGAGCGCGGTGCGCAGGGCGACGGGGGCGAGCGGGCCGAGACGGGCGGGCAGGGGCGGTTCCCCGAAGGCGGGGGCGGACTCGACGCCGAGGAGTCCGTCCGCGGCGTCACCGAGGCCGTCGGGGCGCGGGACGGGTCCGGTGCCGGACAGTTCGCGGGCCCAGCCGCGCAGCCGTCCGGGGTCGGTGCCGACGGGGGCGGCGAGCGCGACCTCGGCCCGTACGACGAGCCGTTCGAGAGCACGCCGGGGCGCGGAACGGGCTCCCGCGGACAGCAGCGACTGCCGGGCGGCGTGCACGGCGGCGGCCGCGGCGGCGCGGGCGCGGGTGTCGTCCGGGTCGCCCGCGGACACGGCGGCGGCGTTCAGCGCGTGCGCGGTGGCGCGCCGCTCCGGGCCGTGCGGGCGTACGAGCCCGGGGGCCATGCCGACGGCCCAGGCCCAGGTTCCCGCCGCCGCGCCCAGCGCGAGGTGGCCGGGCACCTGGCCGAGGGGCTGCGGGGCAAACAGGGACGCCGAGGTGACGAAGGCGAGGACGACATGTCCCGGCGGGCCGATGCGCGTGGCGTCGCACAGGGTCTTCTGCGCGGCGGCCAGCAGCGCGCCGACGGTGACCAGGACGACGGTGTTCGTGGTGAGCGAGGCGGTGACGAGCGCGACGCCGAGTCCGCCGAGCATCCCGGCCACCACCCACGCGAGGGCCCGGGCCCGTGCGGCGTAGGGACGGTCGTGGGCGTAGAGCGCGCAGAGCGACCCGGCCATGGTGTACGTCGCCAGGTCGAGCCGGCCGAGTGCCAGCAGCGTCAGATTCGGCGGGGCGGCCGCGACGACGACGCTCAGGGCGACAACCTCAGCAAGTGTTTTATCTGTAAAATAGTTTCCTGGAGTGGCCCCCGCCTGCGGTTCGCTCCCGCACGCTCCCCCGTGTACAACCCTGCGCTCGTATGCGCACCGGCCGCCCGGGGCATGCCCTGACCGACCGTCCGCTGTCCGGCACCGCCGCCCGGCACCGTCCGCCGGGCATCGCGTGTGCCGCGTCGCGTGTCCGACGTCGTCTCGCGGGAGGTACGCGGTGCACGGACCGGCTTCATCCGGCTGGCTGCTCGTGGCGCTGTGCGCGGCGACCGGGGCCTACTGCCTGCTGCGGATGCGCAGCCCGGTCGAGGAACAGCGCCGCACCGCGGGCGCCGAGGCGCTCATGGCGTTCGGCATGGCCGCGATGGCCGTACCGGCGGCCGTGGCGACCCCGCCGCGCTGGGCCTGGATCACCTGCACGGCCGTCTCCGGCGTCGCCGCGCTGCGCGCGCTGCGGACGGCCCGCGGCGGCGGACACCACGTGCACCATCTGATGGGCACCGTGGCGATGGCCTACATGGCCGCGGCGATGACCGCCGCACCGTCCCACCACGCCCACGGCGGCACCGGCGTCCCCGTCCTCACGGGAGCGCTCCTGCTGTACTTCACCGGCTACGTGCTCCGCTCCGGCGTCCGCCTCCTGCCCCTCGCCACCGCTCCGGTCCCGGCGGCGGGCGCCGTCGGCTGGGGCGACCGCCCCGAACTCTCCCAGGCCTGCCGCCTGTCGATGGGGATCGCGATGCTCGCGATGCTGATCACGCTCTGACGTCGGCCGCGCCCCGGCTCCCGGAGACCGCGCCCTGACGCGCGGTCACGTTCCGGGATCCAGGGCCACCGAAGGGGGTCGCGGCACGGCAGGGGCCCGTGGCGTACGTCACTTGGGGCCGTCGGCCGTTTCCAGCGGCGGGCCCCGCTCATAGGCTTCGGCCATGATGGTCCCCGCGGCACTGTTGCTGCTCGGCGCCCTTGTCTCCGTGGCCGCCCCGCGACTGCTCGCACGGGCCGACTGGCCCGACCGGGAACCCGTGGTCGCCCTGTGGGTGTGGCAATGCGTGGTGGCGGCCGTCCTGCTGTGCTGCGCCCTGTCGATGACACTGAGCGCGTCCGCCGCCTGGGTGGCCGTGCGCGGCCATGTCTTCGGCGGCGCGCCGGCCCCGGTCGTGGACGCCTACGCGCCGGGTGCGGGAGGTCCCTGGGCCGCCGCCACCGCCGTGGCACTCGCGTGCGGCGGCGCCTGGACCGCGGCGATGCTGGCGCGCGAGATCGTACGGGCACGGCTGCGCCGTCGGCAGAACCGGTCCGAACTCCTGGTGCGGGCCCCGCTGCTGCCCGGCGAGGAGGGCGGCGCCGGCCCCCTCGTCGTCCTGGAGGGCGAACGCCCCGACGTCTGGTGGCTGCCCGGCGCCGCTCCCCAACTGGTCATCACCACAGCAGCGTTGAGCCGCCTCAAAGGACGTCAGCTCGATGCCGTGCTCGCCCATGAGCAGGGGCACGCGCGGGCCCGGCACGACTGGCTGCTGCACTGCTCGGCCGCGCTGGCCAACGGGTTCCCACGGGTGCCCGTGTTCGCCGCGTTCCGCGACGAGATGCACCGGCTGGTCGAACTCGCCGCCGACGACGTGGCGTCGCGCCGCTTCGGCCGGCTCACGATCGCCCTCGCCCTGGTCGAACTCAACGAGGACCGGGGGGTGTTCGGACCCGGTCCGGCCGCACCGGGCGCCCACGTCCCCCAGCGCGTGGACCGCCTCCTCGCGCCCCGGGACCGGCTCACGACGGCCCGTCGGCTGCAACTGACGGCGGCGGCCGCGCTGGTGCCGGTGGTGCCGGTCCTCGTCGCATTCGTACCGGGCCTGCGGGCGCTGGGGTAGCCCGGTACCGCCGGGTCCTTCCGCCGCGTCGAGGACACGCGGCCGCGCGCCGCGCTCGCGGAGACCGGTCACGCACTCCCGGAGCCGGAGGCGGCCGTCCGCCTCTCCTGGATCACCCGTTCCCGGGATTCGGACGCAGAGGCGACGTTTTCCGGCCACGGGCAGGCCGACGCGGTCGCGTTTCGGCCAACACGGGCCAAACGCTTCGCGATTCGGGATGCGCGGTTATGTTTTGCGCCTCCGTCACACAGTCCCGAGGTCCGTCATGAAGACAGCGCTCTGGATCCTCCTCGCCGGCTTCCTCACCTGCGTCACCGGGGCGGCACTCCTCGGCACCGCGCGCAGCGACGACAGGGAGACCCTCGTCGGCAACGCGCTGCTGAGCCTGTCGGTCGGCTGGTACGCCGTCACCAACTGGCGCCGCGCCTACCTCTCCGTCCACCGGGGCCCGCATCGGGGCGAGACGTCCGGGACGCGGGCCGACGGCCCATGAGTCCCGAGGACGGCAGCCGGGCGGACGGCACTTCCCCGGCGCCCGCCGCCGCGCGTCCGACCTGAGGCGATCCCCCGCGTCGCCCCAGGTCGGCGGCAGCCCGGAACCACCCCGCGAAGGGTCTGGATCCGGACGCGTTGAGTATAGTTGGCTGGCAGCCAGTCAACGCAGGAGTTACAGCATGTCCCCGCGAAGCGCCTCGGTCAATGAAGAGTTGCGGCGGCGTTCCCGGGAACGTCTGCTGCAAGCCGCGGTCGAGCTGGTGAGCGAGCGGGGATACGAGGCCACGACGCTCGGGGACATCGCGGATCGCGCGGGATCGGCGCGCGGACTCGTCTCGTACTACTTCCCCGGCAAACGCCAGCTCCTGCAGTCCGCCGTGCACCGGCTGATGCACCGCACGCTGGAGGAGGCCCTCGAACGCGAGCCGCGCAGCGAGGACGGCCGGGAGCGGATGGCGCGGGCCATCGACGCGATCCTCGGCCTGACGCGGGATCAGCCGGTGCTGATGCGGCAGCACATGGCCGGACTGCTCCAGGCCGAGGGATTCGTCCAGTGCCCCGAACAGGTGCGGCTCTCCGAGCTGCTCGGGGACACCGTGGCACGGTACGGATCGCAGCAGGTCTCGGCCGACTACCCGATGCTGCGCGCCCTGCTCATGGGCGCGGTCTACTCGGCCCTGGTGCCGGGCGTGCCGATGAAGGTCCCGGTGCTGCGCGCCGAACTCTTCAAACGCTACCGGCTGGACTGGGAGATGGGGGTGCCGCCGGACGCCGGGACGCCGGCCTGCCCCCGCGAGACGGATCTGTCCCGCTTCTTCGCGACCGATCCGGAGCCCGAGGAAACCCGGTCCAAGTAGCCCGCCCCGCAAGGGCGTCGGACGCAGCGGGCCGCCGGTCCGGAGGCCGGGACCGGACGGAGCGGCCCCGGCGGGTGGGCACGGCCCCGGTCAGCGGCGGGCGTGACGGGGCGTCAGGAACCCCGCGTCGCGGGCTCCCGCGATCAGCCTCAGGGACTTGCGCCGGCTGTGGCCGGTGGCGTTCATGACGGCGAGCACCGGGTCCACGCCTTCCCTCTGCGCCGCCCGGTACTCCTCCGCCACCAGCAGACACCCCTCGGCGCCGCGCGGCCAGGCGGGCCGCGCACGCCGTGCCCGGCCCTCCCGGTCCTGGTCGCGTCCGGAGCCGAGACGGCCGCCGCACGCCTCGGACAGCGGTTCCTCGATCCACTCGGCGACCACGGCGAGGTCGTCCAGCGAGAGGGGCGGCTCGGCCCGTACGTCCTCGATCGACAGGGCCGCCTCCGACAGCACGGCGAGCAGGTCGACCCGGGCGCCGTCCGGGAAGGCCAGCCGGACGTTGAACCAGGACGTGACGCCCGACGCGGACTCCCGCACTTCCCAGGCGGGCCACACGGACACGTCGCCGTCCGTGCGGCAGCGGTCGGACAGATTGAGAAACGATGCGTCTGACACACACGGAAAGTAACCGCATGATCACATTCGATCAGAACGGACACGCGCGTGATCGGCGCGCGCCACACCCTGTCAGCGGAGCATCCGGTGGTGCGATGCTGGGAGCACCAGCGATGTCCTGTCAGCGATCTCCCTGATCCCTCGGGTAAGGAGTTCCGCCGTGCTGCGTGTCGCCGTCGTAGGTTCGGGGCCCAGCGGGGTCTACAGCGCGCAGGGGCTCGTCCAGCGGAGCGGACCCCCCGACGTCCGCGTCGACGTCCTGGACCGGCTGCCCTGCCCGTACGGCCTGGTGCGCTACGGCGTGGCGCCCGACCACGAGAAGATCAAGTCGCTCCAGAACAATCTGCGCGGCGTCCTGGAGGACGAGCGGGTGCGTTTCCTCGGCGGCGTCGAGGTGGGGCCCGGCGGGGTGCCGGTGGCGCGGCTGCGGGAGCTGTACCACGCGGTCGTGTACTGCGTCGGCGCCGCGGCCGACCGGCGTCTCGGCGTTCCCGGCGAGGACCTGCCCGGCAGTTGGTCGGCCACCGAGTTCGTCTCCTGGTACAGCGCGCACCCCGACTCCGTGGCCCACGCATTCGTGACCGGCGCGCGCTCGGCCGTCGTCATCGGGGTCGGGAACGTCGCCGTCGACGTGACCCGGATCCTGGCCCGCACCGCGCCCGAGCTGAGCCCCACCGACATTCCGCAGGCGGCGCTCGGCGCGCTGGCCGCCAGCGAGGTCACGGAGATCAGCATGGTCGGGCGGCGCGGACCGTCGCAGGCCCGCTTCACCACGAAGGAGCTGCGCGAACTGGGCGCCCTGGCGGAGGTCGGCATCAGCGTGGACGAGGCGGAGCTGGCGCTCGATCCGGCCTACCTCGATCCGTCGGGGCTGCCCGCCGCGCGGCGCCGCAACGTGGAGGTGCTGAGGGGCTGGGCGGCGGCCGGGCCGCTGGGCCGGCCGCGTCTCATCCGGCCGCGCTTCTTCCTGCGGCCCGTCGAACTCCTCGCCGACGGCGGCCGGGTGGGCGCGGTGCGCTTCGAGCGGACCGTCCCGGACGGAACGGGCGGGGTGCGGGGGACGGGCCGGTTCGAGGACGTGGAGGCCCAGTTGGTGCTGCGCTCGGTGGGCTATCGCGGGGTGCCGCTGGAGGGACTGCCGTTCGACGCCGGTCGCGGCACGGTGCCGCAGCGGGCGGGACGGGTCCTGCGGGACGGCACGGTCTCGCCGGGCGAGTACGTCGCGGGCTGGATCAAGCGGGGCCCGACCGGTGTCATCGGGACCAATCGGCCGTGCGCGAAGGAGACGGTGGCCTCGCTGCTGGAGGACGCCCCCGGACTCGTACGGCGGGAGGTCTCCGACGATCCGCTCGCGGCGCTGCGGGCCGGGGGGACACGGCCGGTCGAATGGGCGGGGTGGCGGGCGATCGAGCGGGCCGAGGCGGAGCTGGGAGCCAGGCTGGGGCGCGAGGTGGTCAAGCTGCCCGACTGGGACGCGCTCTGGACGGCGGCCCGGACGGCGGGTTCCTGACGACCGCGCGGACGCGGGTTCCCTCACGTCCCCTCCCGGAGGGCGGGGCCTGACGCTCCGGGCCCGTCCCGACGACCGCCGACCCCGCCTTGACGACCGCCGGAACCCGGCCACGGCAACCGCCGGAACCCGGCCCCGACGATCACGGGGCCCGGACCCGGCCCCGACAACTGTCGGACTCGGCTCCGACGACCATCGGGCCCCGGCCCGGCAACCCCACGCGGACGCCTGGTTCCCGGCCACCGCGGAGCGCGGGTGCCGGCGAGCACGCGGCGGCTCGCCTCCGGCGGCCCGAGGTGCCCTCAGGCCCGAGGTGTCCGTCGGCGTCAGGGGCTCGTGAGGACGACGAGTCGCTGGGTCGCCCGGGTCATCGCGACATAGCGGTCGACCGTGCCTTCCACGCCCTCTCCGAAGTTCCGCGGATCGACGAGGACGACCAGGTCGAATTCGAGCCCCTTCGACAGCTCCGGTGTCAGCGAGCGGATCCGGGAGGTCGCCCGGAACGCGGGATCGCCGATGACGCAGGCGGTCCCCTCGTCGTGTTCGCGGAGCCAGGCGTCGAGCACCGGCTCCAGGTCCGCGACGGAACCGTGGAGGACGGGGACACCGGAACTGCGCACGGAGGTCGGCACGTTGGCGTCCGGCAGCACGGCCCGGATGACGGACTCGGCCTCCGCCATGACCTCTTCGGGCGTCCGGTAGTTGATGGTCAGCGAGGCCACGTCGATCCGGTCGAGCCCGACCCGTCCGAGCCGTTCCTCCCAGGACTCGGCGAACCCGCGCCTGGCCTGTGCGCGGTCCCCGACGACGGTGAGGCTCCGGGACGGGCAGCGTCGCAGCAGCATCTGCCATTCCGCGTCGGTCAGTTCCTGGGCCTCGTCGACGACGACGTGCGCGAACGGCCCGGCGAGCGGGTCCGGTCGCGCGGCGGGCGGCCCGCTCCCGTCGATCAGGGTGTCCTGCAGGTCCCGGCCGCGCAGCATCGTCACCGCGCCCTCGCCGTCGTCGTCGGCCGCGAGCACGTTGTCGATGACGCTGGCCATGCGCTCGCGTTCGGCCGCCACGGACGCCTCGTGGCGGCGCCTTCGCAGGGACGTCTCCGGGTCGCCGAGCCGCTGCCGTGCCGCGTCCAGGACGGGCAGGTCGGACACCGTCCAGGCCCGGGCGTCCGGGCGCTGCAGTCTGCGGACGTCGTCGGGTCCGAGCCAGGGCGCGCACAGCCGCAGGTAGGCGGGTACGGACCACAGGTCGCCCACGAGGTCGGCCGCGTCGAGCAGCGGCCACGCGCGGTCCAGGGTCCCGGCCAGCTCCTGATCGCGCAGCAGCGCCCTGCGCAGTCGTTCGGGCGGGACGTCCTCGTCGTGCCTGTCCGTCAGGACGGCGATCAGCGCCTCCAGGATCTGGTCGCGCGCCTCGTTGTGCGGGGTTCCCGGTTCCACCGCCTCGAAGGCCTCGGCCCAGTCGTCGGCGCTCAGGTCGACGTCGGCCCAGGGCGTCGTGACCGTCATCCCCCGGGCGGGCGGGTCCTCGTAGAACCTGACGGCCGTCTCGACCGCCTTCACCATGTCCGCGGATGACTTCAGTCGGGCCACGTCCGGATCGCGCTCGGCCGTGGCTCCGGCCCCCTCGGCGACGAGGTCGCGCAGGGTGCAGGTCTGCACGCCCTCCTCCCCGAGGCTGGGCAGGACGTCGGCGACGTAGGCCAGATAGGGCTGGTGCGGGCCGACGAACAGCACACCGCCGCGTCGGTGGCCGAGGCGGGGGTCGGAGTAGAGGAGGTAGGCGGAACGGTGCAGCGCGACGACCGTCTTGCCCGTGCCGGGACCGCCGTCGACGACGAGGGCGCCGCGGGATCCCGCCCGGATGACGGCGTCCTGGTCGGCCTGGATGGTGGCGAGCACGTCCCTCATCCGCTTCGACCGGCTGCCGCCCAGGCCGGCGATGAAGGCGGACTGGTCGTCGAGCGCGGCGTGCCGTTCCAGCCCGTCGGCGGTGAACACCTCGTCCCAGTAGTCACTGATCCGGCCGTCGGTCCAGCGGTACCTGCGGCGGCTCGCCAGGCCCATGGGCCGGGCGTGGGTCGCGGCGAAGAACGGCTCGGCGGCGGGAGAGCGCCAGTCGGTCAGCAGCCGGCGGCCCTCGCTGTCGGTGAGGCCGAGGCGCCCGATGTACACGGGTCCGGAGCCGTCCGCGGCGACGACGTGCCCGAGGCACAGGTCGAGTCCGAAGCGGCGCAGCGCGCGCAGCCTGCCGGTCAGCCTGTGGATCTCCAGGTCCCGCTCCATCGCCTCGCGGCCGAGGCCGCCGGGCGCCCTGCGTTCGGCGTCGAGGCGGTCGGACAGTTCGGCGATCGAGCGTTCGAGGCTCTCCGCGACGGCCGCGAAGTGCCGCTCGTCCCCGGCGATCAGCACCGGGTCCGCTTTGGCGGAGAGCCGGCCGGGAAGGCGGAACGCGCTGGTGGTCGAGGGGTTCATGTCACCGGCTCCGGTTCGGGGTCGCACCCGCGGAGGTCCGTCGCACCGGCCGGGCGTCCACCCGCGCCCCGCCCTCGGGCATCCGCGGCCCCGGCGCGGGCCTCGTCCCCGGTACGCCTTCACCGCGCACACCATCGACCGACAAAAGCACACGCACTTCGCGAGTCTCCCTTTTCCGCAGGTTCCGGCTTCGGCCAGCGATTCTGCGGTACGACCGGGGCCTTGCCGCAAGCCCCCCGGTGCGCTATACGTTGAGAGTGGCAAGGGACGGCTTTCCCCTTGCCTTTTCTCGCGTCAGGGGCCCGGAAGCGTCACCGGCGGCCGCCGCGAGGCGTCACCGCTCCGGACGCGCGGCCTGCCGGGCGGCGGCCTCCAGGACGCGGTCGAGGAGCCCGGGGAAGAGGGCGTCGAGATCGTCCGCGCGCAGGCCGTTCATCTTCGCCGTCCCGCGGTAGACCTGGCGGACGACCCCGCTCTCGCGGAGCACCCGGAAGTGGTGCGTCGTCGTGGACCTGGTGACCGGCAGGACGAAGTCAGAGCAGGCCGGCTCACTGCTCTCGGCGGCGAGTTCGCGGACGATCCGGAGCCGCATCGGGTCGGACGGCGCGTGCAGCACCGACTCCAGCCGGATCTCCTCACGCGCGGGGTGCGGCAGACCACGGCCACTGGCGGCGGCGGGCGTCACGGTGGCTCCACTTCGTCCGGGGGCCCCGGCCTTCGCCCGGCTCGCGGCACGCGAACTGGGGGCCGGCGTCCACGTGCCCGACCAGTACCACCGCTCCGCCTAGGACCGCGGCGGACGCCCCCGGGAAGTGACCGCGCGAACGAGCAGGAGTGAGGCGCGGGCACGGTCCGGGGGCCGCCGGCGCGCCCGTGACCCGGATCACGGAGTCCGGACGCCCCGGCCCCGCATGGCCGCCGTCGTCCGGGGTAGCCGCCCCAGTGCCGTGGGAACGCGGCCAGGACAGGGCGACCCTACGTACTGCAGGGTCCCGGCGGTGAACTTCGTACGGCAGGGGGAGCCCGTGAAGGAACGTGACACCGGACGCGCGGCACGCGGACCGGCGTCCGTGCTGGCGCTGCTCGTGCCGAGTCTCGGAATCGCCGCGCTGGGCGTGTACCACCTGTGCGGGTTCGACCTGCACGCCGTGCACGGACGCCCGCACCTCGGCGACGGACTGACCATGGCCGGGGTGATCGCGGCCCTGGTTTCGGCGGGCGCGGCGCTCGGTGACCTCCTGTGGCGGGCGAGCACGCGCGACCGCCCGCTCGGCGACAGCGGGAAGCCGCGCCCGGGCGGCCCCTTCGGGACCCCGGGCCGCGACCGCGGCACTTCACCCCACCGCTGAGAGATACGCGACGGGCGGCGCCGCCGCGGAGACGTCCGGCTCCGCCGCCCCCTGGCTCCCCTTCTCCCCCTGACCGGACGACCCGTCGGCGGGACCGCTCCCGGTCGACCGTCGGAAAGCGGCCGTGCGCCCCGTGGTTGGCCGGACCGGCGCCGTCGACGGAACCGCTCCCGGGCGTCACTGTCAGTGCCGTGGTGCACACTCACGATCAATGGCCGTACGCCCGGGGAGGACACCGTGTTCAGGGGGATCGACGAGGTCGACTGGGCCTCGATGGAGCATGCCTACGGAAGCGCCGCGGACGTGCCGGAGCTGCTGCGGGGACTCGCCTCGCCGCTCCCCCAGGAGCGGGAGGCCGCCCTCGACGGGATGTACGGAGCCGTGCACCACCAGGGCGATGTGTACGACTCGACGCTCGCGTCCGTCCCCTTCCTGTTCGAGCTCGCCGGACGCACCGAACTCCCCGACCGGGGCGGGGTCGTGGAACTGCTCGCCAGCATCGGCGGACCGGACGACGGGGACGCCTTCGGGGAAGGCGCGGACGGCTCGGGCGAGGACGGCGGCCGGGAAGCGGAGGAATCCGGGGACGACAACCACGCGATGGCGCGCGCGGCCGTCCGGGCGGGTGCCGCCCTCTTCCCGGACCTCGTCACGGACCACGACCCGGAGGTGCGCCGTGCCGTGCTGTCGGCACTCGTGCGCTTCCACGGCGAACCGCCGCGCGTCCTCGCCCTGTTGAGCGAACGGCTGCGGGACGAACAGGAGGACGGCGTCCGGCTGGCACTGGTCGAGAGCCTCGGCCTCTTCGCCCGGCTGTACGGCGGCCCCGCGGCCCCCTCGGTGGCCTGTCTGGTGTCGCTGGGCGGCCCGCCGTACGACCCGGGGCTGCGGCTCGCGGCGCTCGGACAGCTCGCCTCGTGCGCCCCCGGCCGGCTGCCCGCCGACCTCGTGCCCACGGTCGTCGCACTGCTCCACACCAGGTCGCAGCGGACGAGGCCGTCCGCTGACCCCGTGCGGACGTCCTCCGACACCCTCATCGGCAGCCTGCGCCGTATGCGCCCCGCGGACGAGGAGGGCGCGCGGCTGCTCCGGACGCTCCACAAGGCGCTGGGTGCCCGCACCACGGACCGGATCGCCCTGCTCAAGGGACAGTTGAGCAGCCAGGACACGGCCGACCGGTGCAACGCCGTGTGGATGTCGGCGGGGCTGTTCCGCGAATGGCGTGCCGCGTACGAGGAGCCGGTCGCGCTGATCGGGGAGCAACTCGGCTCGGACGAGGAGCGGTTGCGCTGCGCCGCGGTGTCCGTCCTGGAGTTCCTGTTCGCCCTGGCGGCTCCCGCGGCCGACCGGCTCGCCGCTCTCGTGGAGTCGGGCACGGACTCCGGGGAGCCCGGTGCGGCGACGCTGGACCGTCCCCTGAAAGCCCTCGCCCGGTGCGGGGACGCGCGGGCGGTGCCGGCCCTCGCCGAGGTGCTGCGCCGCCCGGTCGTACCGAACGAGACCGGGTACGCGATCGGGCATCTGGGTCCGGCCGCGGCGCCGCTGGCGCCGCTGCTGCGCGAGCGCCTGGCCGAGGTCCCGCTCGGCTCCCCGGACACCTACGACCGCGCCGCGCCGCTGCTGTCCGGCCTCGGCGCGCTGCGGTACGCCGCTGCCGTACCGGAAGTACTGCGGCTGCTGCACGGCACGCCACCCGAACTGCGGCTCCGGGACGCCCTGGTGAAGGCGCTGGCCCGGACGCTCGGAGCGTTCGGACCGGAGGCGCGTGGGGCCGTACCGGTGCTGCGGGGGCTGCTGACGGGCGAGAACGCCGTGGCGGCGGCCGACGCGCTCCGGTCCGTGGAGGGGAACGCGGAAACGGTCCTTCCGGCACTGCTCGGGGCGCTGGCCCCGGAGCGGAGGGCGGGAGACCGCCGGGCGGCGGCCGAGGCCCTCGGCCGTGTCGGGGCAGCAGCCGTGCCCGCGCTCCCCGGGCTCCGTCGTCTGACGGACTCCGCCGACGTGTGGGAGCGGACGGCCGGGGCCTGTGCCCTGTGGGAGATCGCCGGAGATCCGGGACCTGTCCTGCCGGTGTTCCGCGAAGCCTGGCGGCGCAACCCGTACACGCGGGGCACCATCGCCGCGTGCCTCGTCCGGATGGGCGGCGCGGGCGCGCCCGTCCACGACCTGGTGCGTACGGAGCTGGCCTCGCCGCGGCGCCACCGTGCCCGCTCCGACGGCCACGGCAGCCACGACGTGCTCGAGGACGAACTGCTCCTGCGGGACTGTCGGGCGGCACTGGAGGCCGCGTGACGAGCCTCCCGGGGGCTGCGGTGGCGGGTCGCCGCAAGACGTCGAGGGTACCGAGACCGGAGGCCGGGGCTGTCCGGAGCGGCAGGGCCGGCGGAACCGCATGGGGCGCCGGGGACGACCACGTGCGCGCTCGCACGGCCCGCGGCGGGAGGGCTTGTACGTGCGGGGCCGGGGCACCGGAAGGCGGGCACGGGGCGGGACGCCGGGAAGACGACCGTGTTCGAGCGGTGCGGAGACCTGCGGGAGGGCCTGTGCGTGGGTGTGCCGGGAGGGACGGATGGGGCTCGAACGGCGTAGGGCGCCGGAAAAGGCGACCGCGTTCGAGCCGCGTGGGGCGTCGGGGAACGGCCGCGCGTGCATGGCGGGCGGCGCCGGAAGGCGGGGCACCTGCGCGGCGGGCGGTGCCGGAAGGTGCTCGGGGGTGGCGGACGGTGCCGGAGAGCCGGGCGCCTACGTGGCGGACGACGTCGAGGCGAGGCGGGTGGGATCACCGCTTCGGCGGACGGTCAGCTCGCCATGCGGCCCCACAGCGGTCCGATCCGGGCCCACTCCTCGTCCCACCGGTCCACCCGCAGGCGTTCCAGGCGGCCACGGAGACGACGGCCGGCGACGAAGGGGACGGCCGCCGCTCCCCCGCCCGCGAAGATGCCGATCAGCCAGGCCCGCAGCCGGGCCACGGTGACGGTGGTCGGCCGGTCGACGAGGTGCCCGTCGGGATCGGTCCACACCAGGACCGGCGTGTCCGCCGCAGTGCCCGCCGCGACCCGTACCTGGCCGGAGCGGGCGGTGCCGTCCGGCCCCGTCCAGCGGACCCTCGTCCACACGACACGGCCGGCGGGCCCGGTCGCCTCCGGCGCGTCCTCGAACAGCTGGGCGGTGACGGTGCGCGACTCCGCGCGCTCCCTCGCGAGGCCGTTCTCCACGACGCCGACGGTCACCAGGCCCGCGACCACACCGCCCAGCACCGTGAACACCCCGGCCGCAAGCATGATCCAGGCCTCCAGGACATCGCTTCGCCGCCGCAGCGGGTTGCGCCGCCACCTCCACAGCCAGACCCTCGGACCACGGAACGCCGCCATCAGGGGCATCCTCCTCACGACCGCACGGACACGGAACATCCCCCTCCCATACGTGTGCGCGCCGCACGATGCTCACGCCCCGTGGCCGCCGGCTCGTCCGGCACGGGCGCCGGGGGCCGCCGACCCCTCCCCCCGAGAGACCCGGCGAGCAGCGCCGCGAGCCCTCGGAGTCCGCCGCCACACCCAGTCCGACCTGCACAAACACCAGGACGAAAGGTGACTGTCAGTGCCGGGGTGCAGACTGGCCCGTAGCGCAGACAACGACGTCGCGGAGGTGGCCGGTCATGGCCGACGTACTGCTCACGGTAGGCACCCGCAAGGGTCTCTTCATCGGGCGACGGCGCGGTGGCGCCTGGGAGTTCGACGAGAGTCCGTATTTCAACGCGCAGGCCGTGTACTCGGTCGCGATCGACTCCCGGGGCGGGAAGCCGCGGCTGCTGGCAGGCGGGGACAGCGCGCACTGGGGCCCGTCCGTGTTCCACTCCGACGACCTGGGCCGTACGTGGACCGAACCCTCGCGGCCCGCGGTCAAGTTCCCCAAGGAGACGGGTGCCTCGCTGGAGCGGGTGTGGCAGCTGCACCCGGCGGCCGCCGAACCGGACGTCGTGTACGCGGGGACGGAACCGGCCGCGTTGTACCGCTCGGAGGACCGGGGCGAGTCCTTCGAGCTCGTCCGCCCCCTGTGGGAACACCCCACGCGCTCGAAGTGGGTCCCCGGAGGCGGCGGCGAGGGGCTGCACACCATCCTCACCGACGAACGCGACGCGCGGGCCGTGACAGTGGCCGTGTCCACGGCCGGGGTCTTCCGCACCGCCGACGGCGGCGCGAGCTGGGAACCCGCCAACTCCGGTGTCTCCGCCGTGTTCCTGCCCGATCCGAACCCCGAGTTCGGGCAGTGCGTGCACAAGGTCGCGCGCGACGCGGCGAACCCGGACCGGCTCTACCTCCAGAACCACTGGGGTGTGTACCGCAGTGACGACGGGGCCGGGCAGTGGACCGACATCGGCGCGGACCTGCCGTCGACGTTCGGGTTCACGGTGGCGGCGCATCCGCACCGCGGGGACACGGCCTACGTTTTCCCGATCAACGCCGACGCGGACCGGGTCCCGGCCGACCGGCGCTGCCGGGTCTTCCGTACGGACGACGCCGGCAGGACCTGGGAACCGTTGACGGCGGGCCTGCCCTCCGAGGACCACTACGGCACGGTGCTGCGCGACGCGCTGTGCACGGACGACGCGGACCCGGCGGGCGTGTACTTCGGCAACCGCAACGGCGAGGTGTACGCGTCGGCGGACGACGGCGACAGCTGGCAGCAGCTCGCCTCGCACCTCCCGGACGTCCTGTGCGTCCGCGCGGCGGTCCTGGTCTGAGGCAGGGGCCCGTCATCCCGCGAGCACGGCGGTCGCGAGCTTCACCCGGGCACGGATCGACTTCTTGATCTCGGCCAGGGCCGCGCTGTTCCTCGCGATCGCCTGCCGCTGCAGGGCGGAGTCGACGGCGTACCAGACGCCGACGACGTTGTTCCGCGTCTTGCAGTCCGCGTCGGCGCGGGCCGCCGCCTTCTCCTTCGCCGACGCGGTCCCCGTGCGCCAGGCGCTGTCGCCGCCGGCCGCGAGCGGGTCCGGGTAGGAGAGGCCACGGGCCTCCATGCACTGCGACCACTTGGCGAACACGGCTCTGACCAGGGGGTGCTTCCGCGAGGACTCGAAGCTGTCGATGTTGATGTCGTTGGGGAGCTGCGCGTCGCCGCCGGCCTCCGGCCCTTCGGAGAGCAGTCGCGTCCGGGCCTCACCGACACAGCCGCCGACAGGGATCTTCCGGCCCTTGTGGACCTGCCCGCCGGCCGCGGTGGAACCGGGCTTGACGTGCGGGTCGTTCGTTCCCGTCAGGACGAGGGTCGTCTCCGCGGACAGCGCCGCGGGTTCGACGGCCGTCGGGGCGGTCCTGCTGCCGGGCGGAGCGAATCCGTCGACCGCCGCCGCCTCGGGATCGGTCACGCCGTACCGGAACTGGGTGGGGGTCCTCGGCCTGAACACCGCGGCCGGGGCGGGAGAGGTGTAGCGGAACCCGAACCGGGCCATGCATTGTTCGGTCAACTCCGCCTGCGCCGCGGTCAGTTCGTCCGACTGCTTGTCGCTCAGGAGGTAGGGGGCGATCGGCAGTTCCCGGTCGGCGGCCGTGATCAGCCTCGGCACGGAGGAGACCTCCGGCATGACGACGGCCGCGTCCTGCGGCCGGGAAGGCCCGGAGGACGACGGTGACGGCGAGGACGAGGAGCAGCCCCCGGCCATCAGCACGGCCGCCGTCGCCAGGACGACGGCGGCTTTCGGACGGCCGGGGGCGGGGGACGAGTTCATGGGCCGGTGTGTCCTCGATGCGGTGGGTGGGTACACAAGGACGGCCGAGCGTGCGGCCGGGGCGCGGGGGGGGCGCCCCGCCCGGTGTCTTCGGGGCGGGGCGCCCCCTGCGCGAGGCTGCGGTGAGCAGACCTCGGCCGGTCGGAACGTCCCGCCGGATCAGCCGAACTTGCCGGAAGCGTTCTCGTTGCGCAGCGTGGTGTTGAAGTTCCCGCCCCCGCCGGCGGCGAAGCGCTGGCTCGCCCCGGTGTAGTTGACGTGGTAGTACACGGTGAAGGCGTTGTTGAAGTCCCAGTTGTCCACCGAGGCCGCGTTGTTCCGGACTCCCTGGCCCGCGCCGGCACTGCCGTTGGCGCTGGCGGTGAAGGTGTAGCCGGAGTAGTTGGGGATGTTGGGGAACTGCTTGAAGAAGGCCCCCTGGTAGTTGGGGTGGTAGTACAGGCAGGCGTAGCCGCTGGAGCAGGTCGTGTCGGCGGCTGACGCGGGACTGATGGTGAGGGCGGTGGCACCGGCGGCCAGGACGGCCGCGACGGCTGCCGAGCGACGTACGTTCTTCACGGTGTCTCGTGTCCCTTCCGGTACGGATGCGAGCTGCCAGCCATACTCGCGAGCGCGTTCGGCCGGGGGACACCCCTTTCCATCGCGGTCGAAATGCGCAGGTGACCGGCTGCCTCGTCACGTCTCCGATCTCAAGTGCCCGGGGGGCGAGCCGCGTTGACCAGGGCGGACCCGGTGGAGGTCCGGGTGTGCAGGATGAGCTCGCCCTGCCGCAGGGTGCTCAGAAGACCGGCCGCGCGCAGTGCGGACAGATGATGGCTCACCGTCGCGGCGGACACCCCCACCCGGCGGGCGAGTTCCCCGGACGTGGCCGCGGTCTCGGTGGCGATCAGGATGGAGGCGCGGGTGCCGCCCATGAGCCGGCCCAGAGCCCGGACCGTCACGGGTGCCGCCGTCCTGTCGTACCCGGCGGGATAGACGAGGACGGGCGGCAGGGCGGGATCGGCGAGCGAGTTCGCGGGTCCCTGGCCGAAGTGCGACGGGGCCAGGAGCAGTCCTCGTCCGTTCAGACGGAGTGTCTGGTCGACGGAGTACCGGACGTGCAGGACAGGGGGCGTCCACCGCATCAGCGGCAGGTAGCTGTGCAGCAACCCGTGGACTCCGCCGTCGAGCAGGGCGCGGGTGCGAATGGCCCGATCCGCCTCGACGCTGTTACGGATCGCGTTCCAGTAAGGGGCGAGGGCGACACGGTGATAGTCCCGCAGGAGTTTGCGTAAGTCTTCCCGGGCCGTAAGGTCCGCTTCGTACAATCGCTCCAGCCAGGCGGATCCCCGGCCCCGGTCGAGGAGGTCGAGTTGACTGCGCAGGACGTTTTCGGGACTTCCGGCCACCGACTCGATGATCGATTCGATCCCTCCGTACTGCCGGTTCTGCGGGGTCAGAAAGTCCGGAAAATATCCCGAGGCCGGAATCATGGGCATCAGCATGAGCCGAATGCGCTGCAACAGATCACTGCGGGCCGCCTCCGCCCTGACCTGCTGATACCACGGTTCGTACCGGGCCACGGCCAACCGTCTGCGTAATCGGAAGACGCTCAATACCAGTTCCCACATGGGATCCGGCGACGAGATCACCCGGATTTTCAAGAGATCTTCGTTCGTGAAATGAATCCGCAGCATCCCTCACCCCCACGAGGCCCCGCACCTCGTCGGTCATTTCCTATACCAGGAATGCCCGGCCCGCAAGAAAACTTCTCGCAATTCCACGCGCGCCAATCCCGCCCGCTCCGTCCGGCGGGTGGCTGAATTTCCGTCGACGTTTCAAACGAGTGGGTCGGCCCGGTCCGCCCCGGCACCACCGCGGCCCCGCCCGCGCGGCCGCTCGCGGAAATCGCCGCCCAGGGCGGGCCCAACGCCCCACCGTGGCAAGCACTTTGAACCCGGAGACATCCGATTCGGCAACGAATCGGTCATCCCCGGTCGCGGGACGGCCACCGGTTTGATCTCGGCCATGTGTACGGCAGTAGGGTGACGCCCGTGGCACCACGACCGTTGCATGAGATCGTCGAACCGGGCTGGGCGAAAGCCCTCGAACCCGTGGCCGGACGGATCGCCCAGATGGGCGACTTCCTGCGCGCGGAGATCGCCGCGGGACGCACCTACCTACCGTCCGGGGCGAATGTCCTGCGGGCCTTCCAGCAGCCCTTCGACGAGGTACGCGTCCTCATCGTCGGGCAGGACCCCTACCCGACCCCGGGACACGCGGTGGGCCTGTCGTTCTCGGTGGCCCCGGAGGTGCGTCCGCTGCCGCCCAGCCTGATCAACATCTTCCGCGAGCTGAACACCGACACCGGCGCTCCCCAGCCGTCCACCGGCGACCTCACCCCCTGGACAAAGCAGGGCGTGCTGCTGCTCAACAAGACGCTCACCACGGCCCCCCGCAGGAGCAACGCGCACCAGGGCAAGGGCTGGGAGGAGGTCACGGAACAGGCCATACGGGCACTGGCCGCGCGCGGCCGACCACTGGTGTCCATCCTGTGGGGCCGCGACGCGCGCAATCTGCGCCCCCTGCTCGGCAATCTTCCGGCGGTCGAGTCCGTACACCCTTCACCCAGGTCGGCCGACGGCGGTTTCTTCGGCTCGCGCCCCTTCAGCCGCGCCAACGACCTGCTGGCGCGGCAGGGAGCGGAACCGGTGGACTGGCGCCTGCCGTGACACCGGACGGCACCCACGGCGACCAGGTCCGCGCCCCGGCGCACGGACCGGGCCCCTCCGTGGTGCTCGCCGTGGACTCCGGGGGCTCGGGACTGCGCGTGGCCCTCGGCGCGCACGGGGTGGCGGGCGACGCCGTCGTTCCCGTACACCGGGAGGACGCGGCACCCCCGGCCCGGCTCGGCGGGCCGCTGACCTCCGAGGAGCCGGTCCGTACCGGTCCGCGCGGGATCTCGTCCCGGCATCTGCTGGACCAGCTCCTGCCGATGGCACGGCGCTTGATGGCCGAGGCGGGCGCCGAACGGCTCGGGGCCGTCGCCGTCGGCGCGGCCGGCCTGGCCACGCTCGGCGACGAACTGCGGGACGAACTGCCGGCCGCCCTGGAACGCGAACTGGGCGTACGGCGGCTCGCCCTGGCGGCCGACGCCGTGACCGCGTACACGGGCGCCCTGGGTGCCCGGCCGGGCGTCGTGATCGCGGCGGGCACCGGCATGATCGCGACCGGTACCGACCTCACGTCGTGGCGCAGGGCCGACGGATGGGGCCATCTGCTCGGCGACTGCGGCGGCGGAGCGTGGATCGGCCGCGCGGGACTGGAGGCGGCCCTGCGCGCGTTCGACGGGCGCGCGGGCGGTTCGGCCCCGCTGCTGGCCCGGGCCGAGGCGGTGTTCGGGCCCCCGCCGGAACTCCCCGGCCTGCTGTACCCGCGGACCGACCGGGCCGCCGTGCTGGCCTCCTTCGCCCCCGAGGTGGCCGGCCTCTGCGCCGACGACCCCGTGTCCTCGCGCATCCTGCGGACCGCGGCCCGGCACATGGCCGAGGCGGCCGCCGCGGTGTGCCCCGCCGACGGCGAGCCCCGTCTGGCCCTGACCGGAGGCGTGTTCACCATGGGCGCCGCGCTCCTCGGGCCCCTGACACGGGAGTTGGCCGAGCGGCTGCCGCACGCCCGGCACGTCCCGGCCGCGGGCGATCCGCTCGACGGCGCGCTCCGGATCGCGGCCGACCTGGCGGACGGCCGGCTCGCGCTGCCCGCGGACGAGCGGATGTTGTGCGTGGTGACCGAAAAGCCGTACCGGGAAACCCATGACACGAATTCACCGTAGGGCCGACAAGTCGACAATTACCGATCGCTTCCGATCCGTACGTAACTCATCAGACAAAAGCGGACGGATACCGCTCACCTGCACCCTCCCCGAACAGGGGAACCCGATAAACCAGTAACATGCGGCGCCATGAGCTCCCCCACTGGGCCCGCGTCCGGCCTGCCAGTACGAATGCCGCGACCCCGCCAAGCCGGGCGGCACCGCCGTCCGGAACCCCTGGCGGCTCCTGAGGGCGCGCCCGCGCTCGTCCTCGCGGTGCCGGGCACCCCCAGCGCCGCCACGCGCAGCCTCGCCGAGGAGGTCGTGAGCATCGCCCGCTCCGAGCTCCCCGGCCTCGATGCCCGCATCGGTTACCTGGACGGGGACGACGAGTTCCCCACGCTGCAGTCCGTGCTGGCCCACGCCGCCGAGGAGCGCACCGCGCGCTTCGAGCAGGCCCGCGCCGCCGGCGCCGACGTCTCCGAGCCCGACGGCCCCGTCGGCATCGTTGTCCCGCTGCTCGCCGGTCCGGACAACGCCCTGCTGCGCCGCATCCGCCAGGCGGTCATGGAAAGCCGTGTCGCGGCCGAACTGACGGACGTCCTCGGTCCGCACCCGCTGCTCGCCGAGGCGCTGCACGTGCGCCTCTCCGAGGCCGGTCTGGCCCGCGCCGACCGCGCCCGGCTGTTCACCGTGGCGACCGCCGCGGACGGCATCGTGCTCGCCACCGTCGGCGGTGAGGACGCGGTGCAGGCGGCCGGCATCACCGGCATGCTGCTCGCCGCGCGGCTCGCCGTGCCGGTCATGGCGGCGGCCCTCGACCAGGAGGGTTCCATCGCGGCCATCGCCGAGGAGCTGCGTGCCTCCGGTTCGCAGCAGCTCGCGCTCGCCCCGTACCTGATCGGCCCGGAGCTCGACGCGGGTCTGCTCGACGCCGCCGCCAAGGAGGCCGGCTGCAGCGCCGCCGAGGCCCTCGGCCCGTACCCGGCGATCGGCAAGCTCGCGCTCTCCCAGTACACGACGGCGCTGGGTATCGCGCCGCCGCAGACCCAGGGAGCGCCGGCCTTCTAGCCGGCCGCCACACCCGCACCACCCGTACCGCCCGCACATCGAAAGGGCCCGCTCCTGATCCAGGAGGGGCCCTTTCCCGTTCCCACGGGCACGGCGCGCACCGGGCGCGCCGCTCGCCCGGCGTCGGCCCCGAGGGGCGGCCGGGTCCGCCGGATCAGCCGAGGACCACGCAGGACGCGGCGGGCGCCTCGACCGAGCCGCCACGGAGCGGGACACCGGTGTCCGGGTCGACGGTGAACCAGGTCACGTCGCCGGAGCGCTCGTTGGCCGCGTACAGGAAGCGCCCCGAGGGGTCGAGGGCCAGCGCGCGGGGCCAGACGCCGCCGCAGGGGACCTCGGTGACGAGCGTGAGCCGCTCGCCCGCCTCGCCGACGGCGAACACGGAGACGGTGTCCCGGCCCCGGACGGCGCTCCACACGAAACGGCCGTCGGGCGACACGACGATGCCCGAGGGGTACGCGTCGCCGTCCGGGGCGGCGGACAGGACCGGCGTCTCGCCGACGGGCCGCAGCGAGCCCTCCGCGGCGTCCCAGCGGCAGACGGTGAGGGTCGGGGCGAGTTCGTTGAGGACGTAGGCGTGCCCGCCCCGCGGGTGGAAGGCGAGATGGCGCGGCCCGGAGCCGGGACGCAGGACGGTCTCTCGGTGCAGGGTGAGCGTTCCGCCGTCGAGGGCGCACACCCGGACCGAGTCCGTGCCGAGGTCCACGCTGACGGCCCAGCGGCCGGTGGGATCGGACTGCACCTGGTGGGCGTGCGGGGCCCGCTGCCGCTGCGCGTACGGGCCGGAACCGGTGTGCCGGAGCACGCCGGACACGGCGGGCGCCAGTCCGCCGTCGGGCCGGACGGGCACCACGCTGACGCCGCCCGAACCGTAGTCCGCGGTCAGGACGTGTCCGTCGAGGACGCCGAGGTGGGTGGGGCTGTCACCGGTCCGGGTCGGCGGGCCGGTCAGTTCCGGCTTGTCGCCGTCCACCCGGTAGGCGGCCACCGCGCCCTCGACGGTCTCGCTGACCGCGTACAGGACGTCGTGCGCGGGGGCGAGGGCGAGGTACGAGGGGTCGGGCACGTCGTCGACCGCGCTCAGCACGGTCAGCGCGCCGGTGTCCGGGTCCACGTCCGCCGTGAGCACCCCGAGGCCTCCCGCCGCCGTGAACGAGCCGATGAACGCCCGCTGTCGCCGCATCCCGCCGTGCGTCACTTCAGTCCCCTCCCGGTCCCGCGTCGTCGGGGCGACGCTAGCAGTCGTTCCGCTGCGGTCTAGACCAAAGGGGGGACCGCGGGCCGGCGCCCGGAACGGCGGCCGGCCGGACCTCCGACGGACGGGAGACCGGGTGCGACCGGGTGCGCGCCGGACGGGAACCACGCGGGTGCCGAGTGCGCGCCGGCGGGAACCGTGCGGATGCCGGGCGCCCACGGGCCCGGGTGCGGCACACCGCCGAGGTGGGTACCGTGCGTAATCGTCAAGTACTCAAAGTGACGAACGCGGCGGGAGTCGCCATGCCCATGCTGCTCATCAAAGGCTCGTTCAAGGTATCGGAGAGGGCCAAGCCGGACGGCGACACCGTCCCGTTCGTCCCGGACGACCCGGCCGACTGGAAGCTCGTACCCGGGTGCAAGCGGATCCTGCCCGCGGCCGACGGCCACGCCAACATCCGGCTGGAAGGCGTCGACGCGCTGGAGACCCACTACGGGGGCAGTTACGGGCCGGACCAGCACCAGCCGATCGGCCTCGCGCACCGGGCCGCGGACGAGCTGCTGAAGTGGCTCGGCTTCACCGGCATCGTCCGCGGGGCGGACGAGACCGTCACCCTCACCCCGGCCGCCGTGCCCGGCTTCATTCTCACCCGGGGCACCGACGTCTTCGGCCGCTGCGTGGCCCTCGTCGGCCGCGGCGCCCCGCCCGGATGCACGGGTTACGAGATCGACGTCGACGAGGCCCTGGTGAAGAAGACCGCCAACCACCACCTGCTCTCGCTGGGCCTGGCCTACCCGACGTTCTACAAGGGTTTTCCCGTCCGCCTGCGCGACGTCCTCGCCACCGCCGCCAGACAGGCGCGGGAGTCCACACCCCCGCTGGGCGTGTGGGCCGAGGACGTGACGCGGTCCGGTGTGAAGATCACCGGAATGACCTCACTCACGGCCGACGACGGGGCGGTCGTCCTCCCGAAGCTGTTCCGCCGACTGAAGGAGTACCTGGACCTCGACCCCATGGACCCGTCGCTGGCCTGTTTCCCCTCCTACCTGGCCGGAGGCGCGGACGAGTTCCGCATCCCGCCGGACACGAAGCGGATCATCGGCCTGCAGAACGTGGTCGAGATCACCGACGGCAACACGGTGAGGATGACCCACCAGCCCGAAGAGATCGTTTTCGAGGAGAAGTGAACAGGACCGGAGCGACCGGCCGTGACTCACGCCGCCGAGCCCCCCGCCCGGTCCCTCGCCTCCGAATCGGCGAGGACCGCCCGCGTCCCGCCCCCGGGCGGGCCAGGGCTGCCGTCCGGGCCGGCGGGAAGGAGAACGGCCCCCGGAGCGCCGGACGGCGCTCCGGGGGCCGGAGAAAGGACCGTGCCGCCGACGTCAGGCGCTGACGACGAGCCGCGAGCGGGAAACGGGACCGCGCAGCGGTACCTCCATGTCGACGAGCGCCCGCTCCAGGCCGTGCAGGTGCACGAGCGCCTGCTCCGCGCCGGGGTGGTGGCCGGGAACGCCGTGGTGGGCCACGGGAGCGCCTCCCGGCACGGCGCCGACCAGGGACTCCATCGCGGTCTCGACCCGTCGGCAGGCGGCCGTGAGGCGGGCGTCGTGCGAGGCGTCCGGGTCCGCGGCGACGGCGGCGAGGCCGCGCACCTCCCGGGCGCAGTCGTCCAGCAGGGCGAGGATCGCGCGGGCCCGCTCCTTGCGCTGCCGCATCGGGTTGAGCGGGTGCACCAAGGGCGCGAGAGCCATCCGCACGCGTCCCAGAAGCGCCTCGAGCTGCCCCGCGAGCGGCGCCGGGTCGGCCTCGGCGTCGCCGGCGAGCCGACGGGCGGCCGCCGACGTGCAGCCGTGCACGGCGTGCAGGGCACGCTCGATCCAGCGGTCGGTGACCGTGTGCGTGGTGATCGGCAGGACGAACGCCACCGCGAGCGCGGCACCGAGCGCGCCGACGCCGGTCTCGGCGAGCCTGAGGCCCAGCAGTCCCGGGTGCAGGACGCCGAGCAGCCCGTAGAGCAGACCCGCCATGACGGTGACGAAGAACATCATCCAGCTGTACGAGGGCGCGGCCGTGTAGAAGATCCCGAAGACGCTGACCGCGACGAGGACGGCGGTGGGCGCGGGCGCGCCGTGCAGCGGTACGGCGACGAGGAGTCCGGCCATGATCCCGGTGAGCGTCCCGATCACCCGCCGGAAGCCGCGGACCAGCGTCTCACCGCGCGAGGCCGTGTTGACGAAGATCCACCACGCGGTGCCGACGGCCCAGTACCAGCGGTCGTGCGAGAGCACCTGGCCCGCGGTGAGCGCGAAGGCGCAGGCCGCGGTCGCCTGGAACGCCTGGCGGGTGGCGGGGCGCGCCAGCCCGCGCCCTTCCAGCGGCGACGGCGCGGCGGGCGGCGGGGTGCGCCGCTCGATGCACCAGGCGCCGAACCGTACGGCGGAGGTCGCCGCCAGCGACAGGACGACGGCCGCGTACAGCTGCGGGAGCTGGCCGGGCACGGCGTGCAGGAACTGGGTCGTGAAGAACATCATGAAGGCGAAGATGCCGAGCGCGTGCCCGCGCGGGCCGAAGCGGCGGGCCCAGACCCCGGCGAAGACCACGGCGAGCCAGAGCGCGTCCCGCACCAGCGGCGCCCCGTGCAGGGTGGTCGCCACCGCGAGGACCGGGAAACCGGCCACGGGCAGCAGCGCGGTGGTGCCGGCCTGGCCGCGCACGGTCGGGTCGCCGACCGTGAACATCGCGAGGAGCGCCGCGAGCCCGCCGGCGATCGAGGCGGACAGCGAGAGTCCGGCCAGTTGGCACAGGGTGACCGCGAGGCCGATGCCGAGGACCGCCCGGATCGACACCCTCAGCCGGAACAGTCCCGGATCCGGCGCCATGAACATCTTCTTCACCTTGGGCGTCCCGCCCCCACTTCGCAGTTTCAACTCGGATTCGGCATGCGCGGCGCACATGCGAAAGGCGCCGCGGGTCCGGTACGGCGTCCTTGCCGTCCGGCGCTGCGCAGCGCCATCGATACGGACAAGGTACGCGGGAGCCCTGAACTGGCTCAACCGGCATCATTTCGACTGGGCCATTGGTACAGTCGAGGGAGAACATTGTCGGCCGCGAGGAGGCCAACGGACCATGCCCGTGGACGAGCTCGACACCCGCATCCTGCGGCTCCTGCTGGAGCAGCCGCGCACCAGCGTCCGCGAGTACGCCCGGGTCCTCGGTGTCGCCCGCGGCACGCTCCAGGCCCGCCTCGACCGGCTGGAGCGGGACGGGGTGATCACGGGAACGGGCCCGTCCCTGTCCCCCGCGGCCCTCGGCCATCCCGTGCTCGCGTTCGTGCACATCGAGGTCACGCAGGGCCATCTGGACGACGTGGGCGACGCGCTCGCCGCCGTGCCGGAGATCATCGAGGCGTTCTCGATCACCGGCGGCGGCGATCTGCTCACCCGGGTCGCGGCACGCGACAACGCCCACCTGGAGGATGTGATCCAGGCCCTGATCAGCCTGCCCGGAGTGGTCCGCACCCGGACCGAGGTGGCCCTGCGCGAACGGGTCCCGCACCGGCTGCTGCCGCTGGTGGAGTCGATCGGGCGGACGGCACAGGGCTGACCGCGCCCGGACGGCCGACGGGGGCCGGCCGCCGCACGAGCAGGTCCGTCCCGGACACCGACGCGGAGTTCCGGACTCAACTCCACGCACAGCAGGGCTACTTCCCCATGTAGCCCGTGGCGGGCGGGAGTTGTCGCCACGGCCGCCCTCCGGCCCTCCGTCGCCCACGGACGAATTCCAGCCGTGTCGGTTCCCCCGGGCAGGGCAACCCGCTTCCGTTCACGAGGAGTTCGGGTGCCGTCAGCGGCAGGGCAACCTCCGCGGGAGCCGTTCCGCCGGCCGAACGGTTTCGGTCAGTCGGGCATCCCATCGAGCGGTGAACGACTATCGTCTCGAATTGACGTCTCCTGAGCGACCGTCAAGGCTCAAAGATCCCGGCAGTGCCGCTTTCCTCCGCATTGCGGACCATTTCGACAGCCCCCATGAAAGGTTCCTTTCGTGATCAACAGCAGTCACGGGACCGATTACGAGAGCATCCTGCTCGACCGCACAGGCCAGGCCGAGGCGTTCGACGCCATCGGCGACCGCTACGACGAGGCCTTCCCGCACAAGGAAGGCCAGGTCACCGCGGGCGAGTGGCTGATCGGATCGCTGGGCGAGGGGGCACGGGTCCTGGATCTCGGCTGCGGCACGGGGGTTCCGACCGCACGCCAGATGACGGACGCGGGGTTCGAGGTCGTCGGCGTCGACCTCTCCGGCGGCATGGTGAAGCTCGCGAGCGCCTACGTCCCCGACGCGGCGTTCCACCAGCTGGACATCGCCGACCTGCGTCCGGGCGGCCCCCGCGACCTCGGCCGCTTCGACGCCGTCGCCGCCTTCTTCTCGCTGCTGATGCTGCCGCGCGCGGAGATTCCCCTCGCCCTGAAGACGGTCCGTCATCTGCTGGTGCCCGGCGGCCTGTTCGTCCTGTCGATGGTCGAGGCCGACGTGGACGACTTCGCGATCCCGTTCCTCGGGAACACGATCAGGGTCTCCGGCTACCTCCGGGAGGACCTGCACAGGGTCATCGAGGAGGCGGGCTTCGAGATCGTCAAGCAGACCTCGTACACCTACGCCCCCGCGGTGACCGACGTCCCGCCCGAGGAGCAGGTGTTCCTGTGCTGCCGGCGGTGCGACTGAGGAGGCGAAGTCCGAGCCGCGGACCGCGCCACCCACCGGACGGGACAGAACGCGTGACCGAGCACCACACCCCCCACGAGGGCGCCGCCCCGCCCCAGGGCCTCCTCCCGCCCTCCGCGGTGACGGACGGCCGCCCGCCGCAGACCGACCGTCTCCGGTACCTCGACGTGGCGACGCGGCGGATCGCCCGCGGGATGGATCTCGACGAGACGCTCCGGGAACTGCGGCAGGCCGCCGTACCGGCGTTCGCGGACGCGGTCTTCATCCACCTCGACGATCCGCTGCCGGTGGGCACGGAGCGGTCGACGGCACCCGTCGTCCTGCGCCTGCACAGCTGCGAACAGACGTGGCCGGCACCGCCGCACACCGGCGAGGCCCCGTGCGACGGTGAGGCTCCACCGTCACCGTCGCTCCCCGAGGCCGCCGCGCGCGTGGAACCGTCCGGCGGCGGCCGCCTCGCGGAACTCCTGCGGGACGGCCGTCCCGCGTTCGGTGACGCGCCGGGCAACGCGCCCGCCGTCGCCGAACTGCTCGCGACGAGGACCGGCCCGCCGTGCGCGCTGCCGCCCGGCCACCGCCTGATCATCGCGCCGCTGCGCGGCAGCCATCACGTCATGGGCACGGTCGTCCTGCTCCGGGGCGCCGACCGCCCGGTCTTCACCGACGACGACCTGCTCGTCGCCTCGCAGCTCGCCACGCACACCGCGCTCGGGGTCCAGAAGGCGGTGATGTACGGCCACGAGGCCGCCGTGGCGGACACCCTCCAGCACACCATGCTCCCCTCGTCACTGCCCGAACCCACCGGCATCCGGCTGGCCAGCCGCTATCTGCCGGCCTCGAAGACCGCCCAGGTCGGCGGCGACTGGTACGACGCGATCCCGCTGCCCGGCAACCGGATCGCGCTGATCGTCGGCGACGTCATGGGCCACTCGATGACCTCCGCCGCGATCATGGGCCAGCTCCGCACCATCGTGCAGACCCTCGCCGGTCTCGACCTGCCGCCCGAGGAGGTGCTGCACCACCTCGACGAGCAGGCCCAGCGGCTGGGCAGCGACCACATCGCGACCTGCCTCTACACGATCTACGACCCGATCTCGCACCGCCTGCTGATGGCGAACGCGGGCCACCCGCCCGCGGTACTGCTCCACGAGGACGGCCGCGCCGAGGTGCTGGGGGTTCCGCCGGGTGCCCCGATCGGCGTCGGCGGCGTCGTCTTCGAGTCGGTGGAGATGGCCGCGCCCCCGGGGGCCACCCTGGTGCTGTACACGGACGGACTCGTCGAGTCCCGCGACACGGACATCGGAAGCGGCGTCGAGGCGCTGCGGATCCGTCTCCAGAGCACGGCCCGGGGCCTCGCCTCGCTGGAGGTGCTCTGCGACCACGTGCTGGGAACCCTGGGACCGGGAGCCCGGGACGACGACATCGCCCTGCTCACCGCCCGGTTCGAGGGCTTCCCGCCGGACAGCGTCGGCTACTGGTACCTGGCCCCGCACCCGATGACCGCGGGTCAGGCGCGCCGGCTGACCCGCAGGGCCCTGCGCCGCTGGGGCCTGGAGTCCCTGGTCGACCCGACGGAACTCATGGTCAGCGAGA
Organism: Streptomyces sp. NPDC058751; assembly: GCF_042746485.1. Lineage (NCBI taxonomy): Bacteria > Bacillati > Actinomycetota > Actinomycetes > Kitasatosporales > Streptomycetaceae > Streptomyces > Streptomyces sp. NPDC058751. Next base: position 102,290 of record NZ_JBHYPZ010000023.1, read on the forward strand.
TCGTCACCAACGCCGTCCGGTTCGCCTCACGGCCCCTCTCGCTGCGGCTGCTGCGCACCGACGTGCTGCGCTGCGAGGTGACCGACGACTCGCCCCAGGTGCCCAGGATGCGGCAGGCCGGCTTCGGGGACGAGAGCGGCCGCGGCCTCTTCCTGGTCAACCAACTCGCCCTGCGCTGGGGCGCGACACGCCTGAGCAGCGGCAAGGTCGTCTGGTTCGAGCAGAAGATCCCGGCGAAGTAGCCGCGACAAGGACCGCGCCCGGCTCGTCACCCCTCCCCGCCGCAGCTCCGGTCCGCGTTCGGCCGACTCCCCTCCGGCGGTTCCCGGGCGCGCACACCCGGCCGGGTTATGGTGACGGTCCTGGGGCCCGTCCGGCGGATCAGGCCGGAGGAAACCCACGATGCCGTATGGGCCCGCGTCTTCGGCATGATCCGCCGGACAGGCCCCAGCTCGCAGGAAGTGCGGACGCTCCCGATGACGGTACGAACGTTGCCCCGGGCCCGGTTCGACGGCGCCGCCCGCCGGGTTCGCGGTCCGGTCGTCGCACCGCACCCCCTGGCCGCCGCACCGCTCCGTCACGAGTTCCCCTTCCCCGGCACGGCCTTCCGCACGGCCTCGACGGCTCCGCCGCACAGCGTGCCGGAACCGGCCGCCGCCCGGCCCGCCGTTCCTCTCCCCACCGCGCACATAGGCCGCGTCCCCACGGCTCCGCGCGTCCCGTGACGCCCTCCGGCCGTGTGTGGACCGTCCCGGAACGCGTGTCGCGCATCGAGAAGAGGACCCCTCGTGAACAGCATCAACCGTCGCACCCTCCTCGCCGGACTGGGAGCGGCAGGCACCGGCCTGCTCGCCGCCTGCGGCAAGGACGCCCACACCGCTCCGCCCCTCCTCAGCCCACACGGATCCCAGGTCGCCCGCGTGGAGAAGAAGCGCGGAGCCACGGGCAGGGTGCGGAGCCTCAACGTGACCGCCGCGCCCGCCACGCTCGACCTGGGCGGCGGTGTGCTGACCAGGTCCTGGGCCTTCGGCGGCCAGGTTCCCGGCAAGGAGATCCGCATCTCCGCCGGCGACACGCTCGACGCCGAGCTCTCCAACCAGCTGCCCGACGCCACCACGACGTCCATCCACTGGCACGGCATCTCGCTGCGCAGCGACATGGACGGCGTACCGCCGATCACGCAGGACCCGGTGCGGGCCGGATCCAGCTTCACGTACCGCTTCGTCGCCGACGAACCCGGCACGTACTTCTTCCACCCGCACGTGGGCCTGCAGACCGACCGCGCCCTGTACGCGCCGCTGATCGTCGAGGACCCCAAGGAGCCGCTGTCGTACGACGACGAGTGGGTCGTCGTCCTCGACGACTGGCTCGACGGCGTGACCGGCACGCCCGACGACGTCTTCACCGAACTCGGCCACTCCATGCCCGGAATGGACATGAAGGGCACGGATTCGAGCCGTCCGGAATCCTCGCGGCACCCGTCGGCGTCCGCTTCCCCGTCCCCGTCCGCCTCCTCCGCCGACGGCACGTCACCGCGGTTCAGGCTCGGCGGCTCCGCCAGCCCCCTCCTCGGCCGTGACGCCGGGGACGTGAACTACCCGTACCACCTGATCAACGGACGTGTGCCGACCGACCCGGCCGTCTACGACGGCACGCCCCGCAGACGGGTCCGCCTCAGGATCATCAACGCGGGTGCCGACACCGCGTACCGGGTGGCGCTCGGCGGCCACAAGCTGACCGTCACCCACACCGACGGCTTCCCCGTCGATCACCAGGAGGTCGACGCGCTGCTGGTCGCCATGGGTGAGCGGTACGACGCGCTGGTCACCCTCGATGACGGCGTCTTCCCGTTCGTCGCGCTCGCCGAGGGCAAGGACGTCACCGGCATGGCTCTCGTGCGGACCGGGTCGGGAGGACTGCCCGATCCCGCGGTGCGGCCGCCCGAGCTGAACGGCCGCACGGTGACCGCCGGCGAGCTCCGCGCGAGCGACGCCGTACGGCTGGAGGCGAAGGATCCCGACCAGGTTCTCCGCGTCAGGCTCACCGGCGACATGGGCACCTACGACTGGGGCATCAACGGCAAGCGGTTCGACATGGCCGCCCCGGCCTCGGACCCCCTGCTGGTCCGGGAGGGCCAGCGGGTCCGGCTGGACTTCATCAACACCACGAACATGTGGCATCCGATGCACCTGCACGGCCACACGTACCAGCTCGGCGACACCGGCCCGCGCAAGGACACGACCGTCGTGCTGCCCAAGTCGAAGGTGTCCGTCGTCTTCGACGCCGACAACCCCGGGCAGTGGATGCTGCACTGCCACAACGCCTACCACAGCGAGGCCGGGATGATGGCGCTCGTGGCCTACGAGGCCTGAGTCCGGAGCCCGCGGCCGTGGCGCACGGGGCCCGGGTCCACGGCGCGTCGGGCCGGCCGCTCGGCCGGGGAAGCCCTCAGCCGAGGAAGCTCAGGCGCACTTGGCGGTCCGGGTTGTCCCGGTTGGTGTCCACGAGGCACACCGACTGCCAGGTCCCCAGCTCCAGGGCCCCGTCCACCACCGGCAGGGTCGCGTGCGGCGGGACGATGGCGGGGAGGACGTGGTCACGGCCGTGCCCGGGGCTGCCGTGCCGGTGCTGCCAGCGGTCGTCCGCGGGAAGCAGGGAGTGCAGCGCGGTCAGGAGGTCGTCGTCGCTGCCGGCACCGGTCTCGATGATCGCGATTCCGGCGGTGGCGTGCGGGACGAAGACGTTCAGGAGACCGTCGCGTCCCGCGGCGACCTCGCGGAGGAAGGCCTCGCAGTCGCGGGTGAGGTCGACGACCGTCTCCGACGAACCGGAGGAGATGTTCAGGACCTGCGTGGTGAAGGCATCGGACATGCCTCAATCCTCTCCCATGCGCGGGCTCGCGGCCTGTGACGACAGCGCCCGTCGGCCGGTCCCGGACGGCCGTCCGGCGGCGGCCTCCGGCACGGTCCGTCCGTCTGTCCGTCTGGCGGATCACAGCGGGGCGCCCGTCGGGAAGATCCGGGGACCCGGTCCGGTTCGCAGAGGCGTGAACGACACCGGGGTGAGTACGCGTGAGGTCGATGTGATCGTCGTCGGAGCCGGTCAGGCCGGTCTGTCCGCCGCCTACCACCTGCGGCGCACCGGCTTCGAGCCCGAGCGGGACTTCGTCGTGCTCGACCGCGCGCCGCGTCCGGGCGGCGCCTGGCAGTTCCGCTGGCCGTCGCTGACGTACGGGAAGGTGCACGGGATGCACTCCCTGCCGGGCATGGACCTCACGGACGCCGACCCGGACCGTCCGTCCTCCGAGGTGATCCCGGAGTACTTCGCCGCGTACGAGAGCGCCTTCGGCCTGCCGGTGCACAGGCCGGTCGACGTCAGGGCGGTCCGGGAGGGGCCCGACGGGCGACTGCTCGTGGAAACCGGCGACCGTACGTGGTCGGCGCGGACTCTGGTCAACGCGACGGGGACCTGGGACCGCCCCTTCTGGCCCCGCCTTCCGGGCCAGGAGACCTTCCGCGGGCGGCAGTTGCACACGGCGCAGTACCCGGGCCCCGAGTGGTTCGCCGGGCGGCGCGTGGTCGTCGTCGGCGGTGGCGCCTCCGGAACCCAGCATCTGATGGAGATCGCCTCTCACGCGGCAGGGACCACCTGGGTCACCCGGCGTCCCCCGGTCTTCCGCGAGGGGCCGTTCACCGAGGAGTTCGGGCGGGCCGCCGTCGCTCTCGTGGAGGAGCGGGTCCGGCAGGGGCTGCCGCCGCGGAGCGTGGTCTCGGTCACCGGGCTTCGGGTGACGAGTGATTGACAAAAATACGCTAGACTGCTGACCAGCAAGAACGACACGGAGAGCAGGCAGGCAGGGTGCAGCAAGCAAGCTGCATCAGGGGAGGGACAGACCATGCGCAGGGTGCTACTGGCAGAGCGGATCTCCGATGACAAGGGGGAGCGCTCGGAGTCCATCGAGGACCAAGATCTGAAGCTGAGGACCAGGGCCGTCATCGAGGGGGACGTGTCCATCGTCGGCGCAGCCGTCGACCTCTCAGTCTCTGGGGACGTTGACATGTTCGTCCGACCCAAGCTGGGAACGTGGCTCACCCCTCAGGGACGTGAAGAGTGGGATGAACTTTGGGTCACCACTCAGGACCGACTGAGCCGCGATGACATCCACTTCATGGCTTTCGTCTTCAAGGTCATCGAGTGGGGGAAGTCGGTCATCGTCTTGGATGACCCTCAGTTCAATGAGCAGATGCATACGGCTGAGGGACGGCTCATCCTTCACGCCAAGGCTCTCGGCCCTGCCAAGGAACTTGAGCGCATCAAGGTGCGCGCTCAGGAAAGTCATGATCGGCGACGCTTCACGGATCGGTGGCACGGTGGGTTTCCACCCTTTGGCTACCGCCCCGTCAGCAGGTACGTAGATGGAAAGACAGCGGCATTCCTAGAACTCGATGAAGACATGGTCAGCGTCCTGCACGAGATGCGGCGCCAGATCATCGACGGGCAATCCTTCCTGGGAGTGGCTAAGTACCTGAATGCCGAAGGCATCCTCACGGCCAGAGACAGGGCACGGATCCGCAAAGGAAAGCCAGTGAAGAGCCGGGGCACCGAAGGAACTCAAGAAAAATGGTCTGAAACCACCGTAAAGAACGTTCTTACCAGCGAATCCACCCAGGGCCTGAAAAAGCATAAGCGGGAGATCATCTATGGCATGGACGGTAAGCCCGTCATGCTGGCAGATCCGGTATTCACCCAGGATGAATGGGAGTCTCTTCAGGCTGCGGTAGCCCGAAGGATGATGACGAAGGTTCGAAGGGTTAACGGAACTAACCCTCTGTACGGAGTCACCTTCTGCGCCGAGTGTGGCGCTAAGGCCGTACAGAAGACGTTCACCCGTGGCGACATCACTTATCGATACTACAAATGTGGCGCATTCCCCAAGGAGGATCGCTGTCGAGAAATCGTCATGCGCGCCGAGGAAGTAGACGAGTGGGTCGAGATCCACTTCCTCCAAAAGTTCGGCCCTGTGCGAGTCACGAAGAAGGTGTGGGTACCCGGATCGGACAACGCTAAGGAGATTGCCGACATCTCCAAGCGCATGGAGCGTCTGCGCAAGCAGGACGAAGAAGGGGACTGGGACGATGACCAGGAGGGCTATAGAGCCCGCATGGGCCACTACAAGGCCCGCAAGAGGGAACTAGAGTCTCAGCCTGTCATCAAGGCTGGATGGCACGAGGAAGACCAGGGAGTCACCTTCGGGGAACTCTGGCCAAGGCTCGACCGCGAGGGCAGGCGTAAGCAACTCATTGACTCTGGTTACAAAGTCCTTGTGGGAAAGAAGACGTTCACCTTCTCCCCCGAGCCTGACAGTCCTGAGGAACGACAGGCCAAGTGGGACTCCCTCACTCCGGAAGAACTGGAGAGAATCGAGGAGTCTCGTAAGGCTAGGGAACACAACCCCTTTGGCTAAAGCTGGATGACAAAGGCCCCGGTTCGACGACCGGGGCCTCTGCCCTTGCTCAGGCAGATACATCTTCCCCAAACAAAGATAGGCCCCCAGCTCGACGCTGGGGGCTTCTGTCATGTTTCACAGGCTCAGTAAACTTCTCCAGCGTAATTGACGTTCTCGTGCCATGCTGGCTTACTGTAGTGCTGCGCCGGAATGTGATTCACGGTCCATTCCTCGGCAACAGGGGCGGGTGGATTCGGGTCAGGCTCGATAAGCCCTTCAACCTTCACCATGTAATCGATGTATTCGAGCGCCTTAGCTGCCTCAAACTTCAGACGGCCATCATCGGCCAGCTCCCAATACTCCAGATTCTCTCCCTGGCTGTGACCCTTCCTTGGGTGGGAATCCATGTCACCGACAGAAACACACCAAGAGAAAAGACCTGCATGCAACTCCAGAGTTGCTCTGGCCGCAGCAGCAGCCCTGTAAGCCTTCTCCCACTCAAGACGTGCCACATAAGCCTTTTCAGCCTGCTTGAGACCCATAACCTTCAGGTCACTGAAGAGTGCATCGGAGTAGGCTTCCTGAGCCTTTTTGGCCAAGGCCTGGAGAGTCGATGTCATGCGGTCGTACTCATCCATCTTGGCCTTGGCCGGAGCCAAGAACTCATCCTTATCAGGAAGTGGCTTTCCAGCCTCTACCGAGGCAATCTCAAGTTCCCTCAGTTCCCGCTTAGCCTCTTCCAGGGCAAGGGAGCTATACCGAGACTCGGTCTCCCAGATCTCAGTAACATCCATGGTGCGGTACCGAGAGTTTTCCTGGAGGTACTTCTCATGGGAAGCCTTGGCGTCCTGGTAGGCCTTCCTGAGACTCTTCACCTTGGGAGAGAGGGGGAGGTCTATCGGAGGTTCAGTGGCAAAGTTTGCGTCATAGCGAACAGGCATGGTGTTGCTCCTTGATAGGTGACAGTGGAGACAAGAAAAGGCCCCGGTCTGTGGGGACCGGGGCCTGCCTCTTCTCTCGTGTCAGATCTAGACCCATCTACACACTGAGAGACCAAGAGGGCATCCCTTCGAGGGGGGATGCCACTAGAGGTTAAGTACTCACTACTAGAACAACTGAAGTAAGTCTGCGGTTGGGGTATACCCAACCGCCCTCACTAAGTATGTAGGTGTCCTCTGAGTTCGAACCGGACACCAAGGGCCCAGAGAGAGACGTAGACCACACGAGATGAACCCCGCCAAGGCCGGTCAGTACCGCCAGGGCCGACAGGGTTCCGATGCGAACCCCCCAAAGGCTCTGTGCGCCATTCTGGCGGCCTAACCACTCTCTTAAGCCGCCCAGTCCACCAAGGGGTTTCGTGAACTCTCACAGGGCTTTACAGGGCCTCTGAAACCCGTACAGGATCGAAGGGCAGTACTCCGGCGGTTCATACGAACGTGTTCCCGATGCATTACCCCCGGGTCCCTGATGAGAGGTCTGCACCCAGGACACTCTCAACGTCACAGCGTAATGAGAGATAGACAACGAGTCACCGTCACGGTCACTCTCCGTCGATGTTGTCAATAAGCCGTCACCTGGCTGCCGCTGAACGACGCGATCCGCCGGGCGCTCGCCGACGGCGTGCTGGACCGGCGGCCGATGTTCGACCGGATCACCCCGGACGGCGTGGAGTGGGCGGACGGGACGCGCGTGGAGGCGGACGTGATCCTGTGGGCGACCGGCTTCCGGGCCTCCATCGGCCATCTGGCGCCGCTGCGGCTGCGCGAGCGGGGCGGCGGCATCCGGGTCGGGGGAACGCGCGCGGTCGCCGATCCCCGGATCCATCTGGTCGGCTACGGGCCCTCCGCGAGCACGATCGGCGCCAACCGGGCCGGCCGGGCAGCCGTACGGGACATCAGGCGGTTGCTGGCGGAGGAGGACGTGCCGGTCGCCGCGTGATCCCCCGTGCGCCTGTCAGCTCGTGGGAATGACCGTGGGGGTCACCGCGGAGGTGTCCGGGGGCGCGAGGGTGGGGGTGACCGCGGCCGAAGCCACGGGGGTGACGGCGGGTGGGACCTCGGACGTGACCGCGGGAGGGACCACGGGAGGGACTGCCGGGGAGGCCTCGGACGTGACCGCGGGAGAGACCGTCCGGGGGAGCGCCGACGGGGCGGCCGTGGGGGACCCGCTCCTGTGGTGCCGCCGGTTGAACTCGGCCACGTTGCGCTGGTGCTCCTCGTGGTCCGCGGTGAAGCGTGTGTCGCCCGGCTTGACCGTGACGAAGTACAGCCAGTCGCCCGGGGCCGGGTTGAGCGCGGCGCGCATCGCCTCCTCGCCGGGGTTGGCGATCGGCGTGGGCGGCAGGCCCATCCGCCGGTACGAGTTGTACGGGCTGTCGAGCCTGGTGTCCGCCTCGCTGGTGCTCAGGGTGGAGCGGTTCAGCGCGTAGTTGATGGTGGAGTCCATCTGCAGCGGCATACCGCGCTCCAGGCGGTTGCGGACGACCCTGGCCACCTTGCCCATGTCCGCCACGGTCGCCGCCTCCGCCTGGACGATGCTCGCGACGGTGACCGCCTGATAGACGTTCATGCCGCCGCGCTGCGCGCCCGCGGCGACCGGCGCCCCGTTGAACTTCTTGTTCGCGGTGTCGACCATGAACCGCAGCAGGGACTCCGGAGTCGCCTTCTCGCCGATCGGGTACGTCGCCGGGAAGAGATAGCCCTCGGGGTTGCCCCTGGCGTCGTGCGGAAGTCTGAGGCGGGCCTTCGCCAGGGACTTCTTGGTGGTCCCCGCGGGAACCCGGAGAGCCTTGTCGACGGCCGCGTAGACCTGTCCGGAGCGCCAGCCCTCCGGAACGACGAGCGATGTCGGGCGGGTGTCGTCCCCCTCGCTCAGCAGCGGCACCGTCACGGCGGTGGCCGCGACGACGGCGCCGGTCGCGATGAGGGCGACCCGGCCCCGGCGCGTCAGTCGGATCGTGCTCCGTGGCGGAGTGTTCATCTGCATAACGGGCACGGTAACGCTCTATTGCCCGCAAACCTGGCATATCGTCACCTTGTCGGCTCAAGTCGGGCGTCCCGATGGACGAGCGCGGCATAGCGCCCCTCCTCCGCCAGCAACTCCTCGTGCGTACCGCGCTCCACCGCCCGTCCGGAGTCGAGGACGACGATCTGGTCGGCACCGCGGATCGTGGACAGCCGGTGCGCGATGGTGAGCGTGGTGCGGTCGGCCGACAGGGCGTCGACGGCCTCCTGGACGGCGCGCTCCGTGCGGGTGTCCAGGGCACTGGTCGCCTCGTCCAGGATGAGGACGGGGGGATCGCGCAGGATCGTGCGGGCGATGGCGAGCCGCTGCTTCTCGCCGCCGGAGAACCGGTGACCGCGCTCGCCGACGACCGTGTCGTACCCGTCGGGCAGCGACGCTATGTGGTCGTGGATCTGGGCCGCCCGCGCCGCCGCGTGCAGTTCCTCGTCGGTGGCGTCCGGTTTGGCGAAGCGCAGGTTCTCCGCGACCGACGCGTGGAAGAGGTACGTCTCCTGGGAGACGACGCCGATCGCGCGCGCGAGGGTGTCGAAGTCGAGGTCCCGGACGTCGACCCCGTCGAGGGTCACCCGTCCGCCCGTGACGTCGTACAGCCGGGGCACCAGACAGCTGAGCGTCGACTTGCCGGAGCCGGTCGCACCGACGACGGCGAGACTGCCGCCGGCGGGGACGGTGATGTCGATGCCGTCGAGGATCGGGGTGCCCTCGTCGTCGTAGCGGAACTCGACGCCCTCGAAGCGGATCTCGCCCTTGACCTGGTCGAGGTGGACGGGGTCCGCGGGCTCGGTGATGTCGATGGGCAGGTCCAGGTACTCGAAGATGCGCTGGAACAGCGCGAGCGAGGTCTGGATCTGCACGCCCGTGGACAGCAGGCTGACCGTCGGCCGGAACAGCCCCTGCTGGAGCGAGACGAAGGCGACGAGCGTGCCGATCGAAATGGACGCGCCGCCGAGCTGGAGAGCCACGCCCGCGGTCCAGTAGATGAAGGCGGGCATGCCGGCCATGACGATGCCGATGACGGACATGCGCCAGCGCCCCGCCATGTTCGACCTCACCTCGAGGTCGACGAGGCCCTCGGACTCCTCCGCGAAGGACTTCGTCAGCGAGTCGGCCCGGCCCATGGTGCGTCCGAGCAGGATGCCGCTGACGGAGAGCGATTCGGTGACGGTGGCGGCCATCGCCGCCATCTGTTTCTGGCGCTGGGTGGTGATCTTCTTGCGTTCGTCGCCGACGCGGCGGCTGATCCACACGAAGACCGGCAGCAGGAGCAGGGAGACGACGGTGAGGCGCCAGTCGAGGGCCACCATCGCGACGATCGTGGCGACCACGCTCGTGAGGTTGGAGACCAGCGAGGTGGCGGTGGAGGTGACGGTCGCCTGCATGCCGCCGATGTCGTTGGCGATGCGGGACTGGACCTCGCCCGTGCGCGTCCTGGTGAAGAAGGCGAGCGACATGCGCTGGAGACGGTCGTAGACCGCCGTGCGCAGGTCGTGCATCACGCGCTGGCCGACGGTCGTGGAGATCAGCGTCTGCAGGACACCGAAGACACCGCCCAGGACCGCGCTCACGATCATGCCGAAGGCGAGCAGGGTCAGCAGGCCCGTACGCCCCTCGGGGATCGCGGTGTCCAGGATCGCCTTCAGCAGGAAGGGCGTGGCGACGCCCACGAGGGACGCGGCGCCGACCAGCAGGCCGACGATCGCGAGACGGCCGCGGTAGGGCCGGAAGAGACTCAGGATGCGGCGCACCTGCCGTGGCTGTTGCCTGTCGGCGGGTGGCGGGCTCCAGGCGGGCTGTTCGGGTCGCAATGGACTCCTAGGGAAACGGGACGACGGGGATGCCGATGACGACGGGGACATCGGCGGGGATCCGACGACCGACGGACCCCGGCTCATTGTTACCTATACTCACAATGAACGGCATCCTGATATTGTTCCCGCATGACCACCCCCGATGCCGACGGCCTGCTCGCCGAGCAGTTGCTGCGTCTGACGCGCCGTGTGCACCGCATCCAGAAGCGCCATCTGGAGCAGCGCGAGCTGGGCATCACCCCCGCCCAGTCCCGGCTTCTGCGCACCCTCGCGCACTACGCCTCACCACCCCGCATGGCCGATCTCGCGGAGCGCCTCGAAGTGGTGCCTCGCGCCGTGACCACGCTGGTCGACGGTCTGGAGGCGAGCGGCAAGGTCCGCCGGGCACCCGATCCCACCAACCGCCGGGTGATCCGTATCGAGGTCACGGACGAGGGGCGCAAGGCGCTGCGCGAGCTGCGCGCCGCGCGCCGTGGCGCCGCGGAGGAGATCCTGGCTCCATTGACGGACGAGCAGCGCGAGGTGCTCGGCGGGCTGCTGGACACCTTGGTGGACGGGATGCCGAGGGCGGAACGCCCGTGCTGAGCGGGTCCGGGACGGTGCGCCGCCGCTGAGGCGACCCGGTCCGGAGCGGTCGCCCCGGACCGGCCGGGCAGGGCGCACCGCGCCGCCGCCGGTCGGCCGAGCACGTGAGGAGTGGTCCCCGATGCCTCTGCTGGAGCCCGATCCCGGCACACTGCGTCCCGGCGCGCGCCCCGAGGGCCCGGCGTCCGACCGGGTTCCCGAGGACCGGGCCGGGGGCACCCCCGAGCCGTTGCGCGGGGACCTGACCGCCCTGCTCGGCGCCGACAAGGTCCTGACCGGGATCTCCGACCTCGTGCGCTACGCCTCCGACGCCAGCCCCTACCGCTTCGTGCCGCGGGCCGTCGTGGTCCCCGAGGACGTCGACGACGTCTCGGCGGTGCTCTCGTACGCCCGTGGCAACGGCCGCGAGGTGGTGTTCCGGGCGGCCGGCACCTCGCTCAACGGCCAGGCGCAGGGCGAGGACATCCTCGTCGACGTCCGCCGGCACTGGAAGGGCGTGGAGGTCCTCGACGGCGGGGCGCGGGTACGGATCGCCCCGGGCACGACCGTCGCCCGTGTCAACGCCGCGCTCGCCCGGCACGGGCGCGTGCTCGGCCCCGATCCCGCGAGCGCGGCCGCCTGCACGGTCGGCGGAGTGGTCGCGAACAACGCCTCCGGGATGACGGCGGGCACCACCCGCAACGCCTACGTCACGCTCGCCTCGCTCACGTTCGTACTGCCGTCCGGCACGATCGTGGACACGGCCGAGCCGGACGCCGACGAGCGGCTGGCGCGGGCGGAACCGGCCCTGTGTGCCGGGCTCATGGAGCTCAAGGCGGAGATCGAGGCGGACTCCGCGCTGGTCGACCGCGTCCGCGCCAAGTACGCGATCAAGAACACCAACGGCTACCGCCTGGACGCGTTCCTCGACGGCTCGACGCCCGTCTCGATCCTGCGCGGTCTGATGGTCGGCTCGCAGGGCACCCTCGGCTTCGTCTCGGAGGTCGTCTTCGACACCCTGCCGCTGGACCGCCGGGTCTCCGCGGCGCTGCTCTTCTTCGGCTCGCTGCCGGCCGCGGCCGCCGCCGTGCCCCTGTTCACCGCCGCGGGCGCATCGGCCGTCGAGCTGATGGACGGCAACACCCTGCGCGCCTCGGTGGCTGTCGAGGGGGTGCCCGGGGACTGGGCCGGTCTGCCGGGTCCGACGACCGCCCTGCTCGTCGAGTTCCGCGCCCCGGACGAGGCGGCGCAGGAGGTGTACGAGGAGAGGGCCCGCGCGGTCCTGGAGGGGCTTCCCCTGGTGTCGCCCGTCCCCTCGGTGACGAACTCCCTCACCCGTGACCGGCGGACCGTCGCCGGCTACTGGAAGGCCCGCAAGGCATTCGTGACGGCGGTCGGCGGAGCGCGTCCGTCCGGCACGACACTGATCACGGAGGACTTCGCGGTACCGCCCGAACGGCTCGCCGAGGCCTGCGAGGCGTTGCTGGAACTCCAGACCCGCCACGGCTTCGACGCCGCCGTCGCGGGCCACGCCGCCCACGGCAACCTGCACTTCCTGCTGGCGTTCGACGCCTCCAGGCCCGCCGACGTGGAGCGCTACGCGGCCTTCATGGACGCGTTCTGCCGGATCACCGTCGAACGCTTCGACGGCTCGCTCAAGGCCGAGCACGCCACCGGGCGCAACATCGCGCCCTTCCTGGAGCTCGAATGGGGGCCCATGGCGACGGAGTTGATGTGGCGCACGAAACGCCTGATCGACCCGGACGGCCTGCTCGCTCCGCGCGTCGTGCTCGACCGCGATCCTCGCGCACACGTGCGTGGCCTGAAGACGATCCCGCGCATCGAGGCGATCGCCGACCCCTGCATCGAGTGCGGCTTCTGCGAACCGACGTGCCCCAGCCAGGACGTGACGACGACACCGCGCCAGCGGATCGTGCTGCGCCGCGAGATGATGCGCCAGCCCGAGGGCTCCCCCGTCGAGAACGGGCTCCTGGAGGCGTACGGACACGACGCCGTGGACACCTGCGCGGGCGACTCGACGTGCGGGCTGGCGTGCCCTGTCGGCATCGACACGGGTGCCCTGATGAGGGCGTTCCGGCACGCCCGGCACACACCGCGCGAGGAGAGGGCGGCCGCGCTGGCCGCGCGGCACTTCCGCGTGCTGGAGGTCTCCGCGCGGCTGGCCGTGGCGGCCGCCGACCGGATCGGCGACCGGCGGGTGAACGCCCTGACGCGGGCGGTCCGCAAGGCCGTACGCCCCGATCTCGTGCCCGAGTGGCTGCCCCGGATGCCCGGAGCCGCCCCCTCCGCCGTGCCCCGCACCGCGCGCGTGGGTGCCGCCGCCGTCTACTACCCGGCCTGCGTGAACCGCGTCTTCGGCGGACCGGGGGACGTGTCGCTCGCGCGGGCCGTCGTCGCGGTCTCCGCACGCGCGGGAAAGCAGGTATGGATTCCGGACGACGTGCGCGGGACGTGCTGCGCGACGATCTGGCACTCCAAGGGGTACGACGCGGGCAACGCCGTCATGGCCAACCGCGTCGTCGAGGCGGCCTGGGGCTGGACCGCCGGCGGCAGACTGCCGCTCGTCGTGGACGCCTCGTCGTGCGCGCTCGGCATCGCGCGCGAGGTCGTACCGCATCTGACCCCGGACAACCGGGAGCTGCACGCCGAACTGCGGGTCGTGGACTCCCTGGTGTGGGCGGCGGAGGAACTCCTCCCCCGCCTCACCGTGCGCCGCGCCCTCGGCTCCGCGGTCCTCCACCCGACCTGTTCCATGCGGCACCTGGGCGACGAGGCGCACCTGCGCGCGGTTGCCGAGGCGTGCGCGGACGAGGTGGTGGTGCCCGACGACGCCGGGTGCTGCGGCTTCGCGGGCGACCGCGGCATGCTCCACAGGGAACTCACCGAATCGGCCACCCGCGCCGAGGCGGCGTACGTGACCTCGCGCGACTTCGACGCGCATCTGTCGGCCAACCGCATGTGCGAGGTGGGCATGGACCACGCGACGGGCCGCGACTACTGCTCCGTCCTCCTGGCGCTGGAGCACGCGACCCGCCCCGGCGCCGGACGGCCCGCCCGGTTCCCGTGACCCGGCCGGTCCGCGCCCACCCCCGTTCCCGGCCCTGTTCCCGGCCCGAGGGCGCGGTGCGCTAAGCCCTCAGGTTCGCCCTGTCCCCCATCACGACCACGGGGTGCCGTTCCGGGTCGAGTGTCCGCAGGAGGTATTCCATGGCCGCCCTGGACAGGCTCACGCACGCCGAGGTGCCGCTGCCGTGGTCCATGTGCAGCCAGATGCCCCCGCCCCTGTGGTCGCCCCAGGGCCGGGCCGGATCGTTCGGCGGGTTTCCCTTGATGCGGTTGTAGTCGATGGCGATGACGTAGTCGAAGTCGTGCCAGTACCTCTTCGGCCAGCCGTGCGGAGCCTGGAACGTCTCCGACTGCGTGTACGGCAACCGGCTGCCCGGGTCGTCGAGCACGCCCCCGGCGTCGCTGAGCGTGAACACACCGACGGGGCTGCGTCTGTCGTCCTCGTGGTGGTCGGTGGTCCAGCCCTTCCTCCCGTTGTGCGCGTCCCAGCCGCGCGTCTTCTTCCAGGCCGTACCGGACTTCGTGTACAGCACGGCCGTGGAGTCCGCGGAGTCCTCGCCCTCGCCGTACACCGCCAGGACCTGACGCGAGTCGGCGGGGATCTGCCGCTGGAGCCGGTCACCCACGCCGGGGATGCGCGTCGGGTCGGCCGCGGCCGCACTCGTACGGGTGCCCCCGCCGCGCACTCCCGCGTGGCTCTCGGCTCCGTCACCGCTTCCGCTTCCCGCTCCGCCGCAGGCCGAGAGGGTGACCGCGAGGGCCCCGCAGACCGTGGCCACGAGCCCCCCGCGCGTCGCACCGTTCTTTCGCATGCCGTCCATACTCGCACCGCGTATCGGGTGAATCGCCCCTCTTCCTCCCGCCCCGGCCGACCGCGGCGGAACCGGTCCGGTTCCTTGCGGAAGGACGGAAAACCGTTTGCTTTCGATCACGCCGCGACGCGAACCTTTCACGGTTTGCTGCCGGCCCCGGGCCGGACGGCCACCGCATTCCGGAGCACCCTTCCTCTCCTGACACGAGCCACTGGGACGTCATGCAGATCCAAGATCTTCCGTATCCCGACCCGGGTGTGCCCGACGCGCGCTCAGGCCCCCGATTCCTGTGGTGGCTCGGGCGGAACCAGCTCGGCGGACAGTTCAAGTCCCTGGCCTGGGGGCTGCTGCACTTCCTGACCGTCTCCGCACTGCCCTTCTGCGTCGGCCTGGCCGTGCAAGCCGTCGTCGACCGCTCCGGCACCCGGCTCGCCCTGGCCGGCGCGCTGATGGCGGTGTGCGGCGCGGGCATCGCGCTCGGCGAACTCATGCTGCACCGCACCGCGGTCACCAACTGGATCACCGCGGCCGCACGCGTCCAGCAACTACTGGCCCGCAAAACCGCGCTGCTGGGCTCCGCGCTGACGCGGCGCGTCGCGGCGGGCGAGATCGTCTCGGTCTCCACCGGTGACGTCGAGAGGATCGGCTGGTTCGTGGAGGGCGTGTCCCGGTTCTCGGCCGCCGCCGTGACGGTCGTGGTGGTGTGCGTGACCCTGGTCGCCTACCAGCCGGCCCTGGGGGTGATCGTCGCCGTGGGCGTGCCCGTGCTGGCGGTGGCCGTGCTGCCGCTGCTGCCCCGCGCCACCCGGCGCGCCGACTTCCAGCGGGAGAGGGCGGGCCGCGCCACCGAGCTGGCCTCCGACACCGTTGCGGGCCTGCGGGTGCTGCGCGGCATCGGCGGCGAGGAACTCTTCCTCGACCGTTACCGCCGCGCCTCCCAGGAGGTGCGCCGGGCCGCCGTGCGCAGCGCGCGCATGTGGTCGGTGATCTCGGCGATCCAGGTCCTGCTGCCGGGTCTGCTGATGATCGCCGTGGTCTGGCGCGGTGTGCAGCTGGCCGGGGAGGGCCGGATCACGGTCGGTGAACTGGTCACCGTGTACAGCGCCGTAATGCTGCTTTCGTACCCTTTGCGGCATTTCGAGGAGATCGCCATGGCCTACTCCTTCTCGCGTCCGGCTGCCAGGCGGGCGGCCCGGGTGCTGTCCCTGGAACGGGCCGTGGACAGCGGCGGCTCACGCGCCGCGGAGGTACCGGGCGGCGATCTGTACGACCCGGTGACCGGTCTGCTCGCTCCCGCCGGCCGGTTCACCGCCGTGGTGTGCGGGGACCCCGACGCGGCCGGGCTGCTGGCCGAGCGGCTCGGCGGCCATGCCTCCGAGCCGGGCGGGAAGGACCGCACCGAGGACGGGCCGAAGAACGCGTCGGTGGTCCTCGGGGGCGTACCGCTGGACGAACTGCCCCTGGACTGCGCCCGGACCGCCGTCCTCGTGCAGGACAAGGACCCGGTGCTGCTGTCGGGCTCCCTGCGCGACCTGTTCGACGTGCCCGCGTCGGGTCTCGTGAGCGCCGAGGCCGCCCTGTCCGCGGCCCAGTGCGGCGACGTGCTGGACGCGCTCACGCAGGGCTCGCTCGGCGCCGAGGACCCGATGGACGCGCGCGTCACGGAACGCGGGCGCTCCCTGTCCGGGGGCCAGCGCCAGCGGCTCGCACTGGCCCGGTCCCTGATCACGGACCCGGAGGTACTCGTCCTGGACGAGCCGACCTCCGCGGTCGACTCGCACACCGAGGCCCGGATCGCCGACGGGGTGCGCTCCCTGCGCGCCGGGCGCACGACCGTGGTCTTCACCTCCTCCCCACTGCTCCTGGACCACGCGGACCGGGTCGTCCTGGTGCACGAGGGCGAGGTCGTCGCGGTCGGCGCGCACCGCGAACTGGTGCGCGCCGAGCCGCGGTACCGGGCCGTGGTGACCCGCGAGACCGAGGAGGAGGCAGCCGCCGAGGCCGCGGACCGGACCGCTCTCGGCGCGGTGACAGCGACCGACAAGGCCGTCCTCGACGGCGTCCTGGAAGAGATCGAGGAGACCGCATGATCGGCGTGGCGCCACCGGCGTACGACCCGGCCGCCCCGACGACGGCGAACACCTTGCCCGTCGGCGCGCCCGCGACCGTACGCGCCTACGTGACCGAGCTGTTCCGACGGCACCGCAGGGCCTTCCTGCTCCTGGTCGCGGTCAACGCCGTGGCCGTCGTCGCCTCGATGGTCGGGCCCTATCTGCTGGGCTCGCTCGTCGAGCGCGTCTCCGACCACGCGCGCGACCTCCATCTGGAGGCCACCGCCGCCCTTTTCCTCGTCGCGCTCGTCGTCCAGGCCGTGTTCGTCCAGCAGGTGCGGCTGCGCGGCGCCATGCTCGGCGAACGGATGCTGGCCGATCTGCGCGAGGACTTCCTCGTGCGGTCGGTCGGCCTGCCGCCCGGCGTCCTGGAGCGGGCCGGGACGGGCGACCTGCTGTCCCGCATCACCACCGACATCGACCGGCTCGCCAACGCGATGCGTGAGGCCGTCCCGCAGCTGGCCATCGGTGTGGTGTGGGCGGCACTGCTGCTCGGCGGGCTCGCCGTGACCTCCCCGGTGCTGGCTCCCGCCGTGCTGGTCGCCGTTCCGGTACTGGTGATGGGCTGCCGCTGGTACTTCAAGCGGGCCCCCGCCGCCTACCGCTCGGAGGCGGCGGGCTACGCCGCCGTCGCCGCCGTCCTCGCCGAGACGGTCGACGCCGGGCGCACCGTCGAGGCGCACCGTCTGGACAGGAGCCGCATCGAGCTGTCGGACCGCCGGGTCCGGGAGTGGACGGCGTGGGAGCGCTACACGCTCTGGCTGCGGTCGGTCCTCTTCCCGGTCGTCAACATCACGCACGTCACCGTCCTCTGCTCGGTCCTGATGATCGGCGGGTGGCTCGCCCTCCAGGGCTGGATCGGGGTGGGCCAGCTGACGACGGGTGCACTGATCGCCCAGATGCTCGTCGATCCGGTGGGACTGATCCTGCGCTGGTACGACGAGCTGCAGGTCGCCCAGGTCTCGCTGGCGCGGCTGGTGGGTGTCCGGGACATCGAGCCGGACGCGGGCGACGCGTCCGTGAAGCCGGAGGGACGCGACGTCCACGCGGACCGGGTGCACTTCGGCTACCGCGCGGGGGTGGACGTGCTGCGGGAGGTCTCCCTGGCGGTGCCGCCCGGCACCCGGCTCGCCCTGGTCGGTCCGTCCGGCGCGGGAAAGTCCACCCTCGGCAGGCTGCTCGCCGGGATCTACGCACCCCGGGACGGCCGGATCACCCTCGGCGGCGCCGAACTGTCCCGGATGCCCGCGGAGGAGGTCCGGGCGCACGTGGCCCTGGTCAACCAGGAGCACCACGTGTTCGTGGGCTCCCTGCGCGACAACCTGCTGCTCGCCGTCCCCCGCTCGCGACAGCACCGGGACGAGGAGCAGGCCCCGGGTTCGGGTTCGGGTTCGGCTACAGATACGGCTACGGCTCCAGGCGAGGACGCCGCCTCCGTCGACGCCCGGCTGTGGGCGGCTCTCGGCGCGGTCGACGCGACCGGCTGGGCGCGGGCGCTGGACGACGGTCTGGACACCGAGGTCGGATCGGGCGGGTTCGCGCTCACCCCGGCCCAGGCCCAGCAGATCGCGCTGGCCCGGCTGGTCCTCGCCGACCCGCACACCCTGGTCCTGGACGAGGCCACCTCGCTCCTGGACCCGCGGGCGGCCCGCCATCTGGAACGCTCGCTGGCCCGCGTCCTCGACGGCCGCACCGTCGTCGCCATCGCCCACCGCCTCCACACCGCCCATGACGCGGACGTCATCGCCGTCGTCGAGAAGGGCCGCATCAGCGAACTCGGCAGCCACGAGCAACTGGTCGCGGCGGACGGCGCGTACGCGGCGCTGTGGAGGTCCTGGCACGGGTGAGCGGGACACCCGGCCGGGGCCACCGGCCCGCGGGTACGAGCCGGGTGCCGGGCGGGACCACCCGCCCGCGGCCCGTGAGCCGGGTGCCGGCCCGCTCCGGCGCGGTCCGCCGCGGTCCCGCCGTGGGCCGGGGACGGGGGCACGGTCGTCCTCCTCGCGCCCCACGAGAGGCCGGGCGGCCCGGACTCCGGTCCGTGTGGCGCTGCTGCTCGGCCCCTGTGGCGTTGCGCGGTGCCGAAGGGGGGTGGAAGGCTGGAGACGGACACCTGCTCGGGGGACTCCCGGGAACCAACCTGTTCGCGGGCAGCGACGCCGGTGTCCCCGGGTCCGCGCGCCCGCCGTCGAACACGGCGGCTCCGGTCCCGTCCGCACCCCCTGGAGGTACCCGTGGACAGCGCCGACGGATGGGGAGACGACGTCTACCAGCCCGACGGATCCGAGGTACAGGACGACGCGGGGCTGCTCGACGCCGAGGACACACTGGTCGCGGACGGTGTGAGTGACCCCCTGGACCGCGGCTGGTCCCCGCCCGATCGCCCGTGGGCGGTGGAGCACCGCGGGGTGACCGCCTCGGAACGCCGGGCGGGCGAGACCCTGGAGCAGCGCCTCGCCCTCGAGCTGCCCGACATCGCAGGATCCGACGGGGACGGCATCGGCGACTGCGAGGGCACCGACGGAGAACCCCTCGACAACGAGGTGGGCGCCCTCCGCTCCGGCCGTCTGGTGGCCCCGAACGAAGGCGCGCACGAGGACGAGGAGAGCGGGCTCGTCGCCACGGACATCGGCATCGACGGCGCCGCGGCCTCGGCGGAGGAGGCCGCGATGCACATCGTCGACGAGGAAGCCGTGTCCGATTGACCGGCACGCCTCCCGCTTCTTCCCCGAGGAGTCGCCATGCGACAGGACGAGCAGCCCGAATACCGCCCCGTGGTGTTCCGCGACCGTGCCGCCGGCTACGCCTTCCTCACACGCTCCACGGCCACGAGCGACCGGACGATCGACTGGGACGACGGCGAGACCTACCCCGTGGTGGACGTAGAGATCTCCTCGGAGAGCCACCCCTTCTACACGGGCGAGGCCCGCACGGTGGACTCCGAGGGCCGCATCGCCCGGTTCGAACGGCGTTTCGGAGACGGGGAGCAGGGATCCGGCGGGTCCGGCGCGGGAAGCGCCGGCTGACCGCGACGGGCACCCTGCCGTGAGCCACCGGCGCCGGTACGGCCGAGGACGGGCCGCGCGACGACGGACCGGCCCGGTAGCCGCCGGACTCAGATGAAGTTCAACGCGGCCGCGCAGCCCACGGCGCCCAGCACCATGAACACCGGCGTCAGCACCTTGATCTCGACCCAGCTGCCCGCGCGGAACCGCATCGCCTTGGGCGGGCCTATCGGGTACCAGCGCTTGCGGCCGACCGGGATGGGCCACAGGATCGGGCAGCCGGACACCGTCAGCGCGTCCCCGATGTCGTGCACCAGGGCGCCGAGGATGATCGGCAGGCCCAGCCACAGGTACTCCTGGCCCGGCGCCGTGAACAGCCAGTCCGAGCCGTTGCCCGGCTTGTCCAGGGTCTGCGCGAGGATCCAGGAACTCGTCGCGGCGAGCAGCCAGACCAGGACGTTGCTGCTCGAACCGCGGGCGGCCCGCCACAGCAGGCCCTCGATGGCGAGCACCATGTGCACGAAGAGGATGCCGAGGACCCCCCAGCGACCACAGGTGATCGCCAGCACCGCCGTGCCCGATCCGATCGCGACCGCCCACACCCAGGTGTGCGTCAGCGTGCGGTGACCGCCGCTGCGCCGGGGGTCGCCCGGCTTCCTGGTGCTCTTGTAGGCGGCGTAGGAGAGTTTGTCGACGATCTCGCACAGCCTTTTCGACACCGGTCCGAAGGCGTTCGAGATGGTGGCGGCCTTGTGGTCCAGGTCCGGGGCGAGAGCGGCGCCTGCGCAGATCAGGGCGCCGACGAGCAGGACCGGCCAGGGCATGGGATGGCCGGCCGCGGCGGCCGCCGCTCCGACACCGAGCCAGGCCGCGGCCCCCGACAGTGAGTGTGCTGGTCCCATCATGGCCGTTCCCTGCCCCATTTCTCTTGCGACGCTGTCCAGTTGCCCGTGCCCGCTGACGCGTCACCGGCGCCACAGCGTAACGGTCGTGATCTTCCGGTGAACATCCGATTCCCCCATCACGTGTATCGGCAGGCAAGATGGGGGCGTGACCCTTATCGATCAGCTGCCGCAGACCGCAGACCCCGACGCCCTCTACGAAGCCTTCGAGTCGTGGGCCGGGGAGCGCGGTCTCACCCTCTACCCCCACCAGGAGGAGGCGCTGATCGAGGTCGTCTCGGGTGCGAACGTGATCGTCTCGACGCCCACCGGCTCGGGCAAGAGCATGATCGCCGCGGGCGCGCACTTCGCCGCGCTCGCCCGGGACGAGGTCACCTTCTACACGGCGCCGATCAAGGCGCTCGTCTCGGAGAAGTTCTTCGAGCTGTGCAAGCTGTTCGGCACCGAGAACGTCGGCATGCTCACCGGCGACGCCTCGGTGAACGCCGACGCTCCCGTCATCTGCTGCACCGCCGAGGTCCTCGCGTCCATCGCCCTGCGGGACGGCAAGCACGCCGACGTCGGTCAGGTCGTCATGGACGAGTTCCACTTCTACGCCGAGGGCGACCGTGGCTGGGCCTGGCAGATTCCGATCCTGGAACTTCCCCAGGCGCAGTTCATCCTGATGTCGGCGACGCTCGGCGACGTCTCGATGTTCGAGAAGGACCTCACGCGCCGCACCGGCCGCCCCACCGCGGTGGTCCGCTCGGCGACCCGGCCCGTGCCGCTCTCGTACGAGTACGTGCTCACCCCCCTGACGGAGACCCTCACCGAGCTGCTCGCCACCAAGCAGGCTCCGGTCTACATCGTGCACTTCACCCAGGCGCAGGCCGTGGAGCGGGCGCAGGCGCTGATGAGCATCAACATGTGCTCGCGCGAGGAGAAGGACCAGATCGCCGAGCTCATCGGCAACTTCCGGTTCACCACCAAGTTCGGCCGCAACCTCTCCCGTTACGTACGTCATGGGATCGGTGTGCACCACGCAGGCATGCTGCCCAAGTACCGGCGGCTGGTGGAGAAGCTCGCCCAGGCCGGTCTCCTGAAGGTCATCTGCGGCACGGACACGCTCGGTGTCGGCGTCAACGTCCCCATTCGCACGGTGCTGTTCACCGCGCTGACGAAGTACGACGGGACGCGGGTGCGCACGCTGCGCGCCCGTGAGTTCCACCAGATCGCCGGCCGGGCCGGACGCGCGGGCTTCGACACGGCGGGCTACGTCGTCGCTCAGGCCCCTGAGCACGTCATCGAGAACGAGAAGTCCCTCGCCAAGGCGGGCGACGACCCGAAGAAGCGCCGCAAGGTGGTGCGCAAGAAGGCTCCCGAGGGCTTCGTGGGCTGGACGGACAACACCTTCGAGAAGCTGATCGCCTCCGATCCCGAGCCGCTGACCTCGCGTTTCCGTGTGACGCACACGATGCTGCTCTCGGTGATCGCACGGCCGGGCAACGCTTTCGAGGCGATGCGGCATCTGCTGGAGGACAACCACGAGCCGCGCAAGCAGCAGTTGCGGCACATCCGCCGGGCGATCGCGATCTACCGATCGCTGATCGACGGCGGCATCGTGGAGAAGCTCGACGAGCCCGACCCGACGGGCCGCATCGTGCGGCTGACCGTCGACCTCCAGCAGGACTTCGCGCTCAACCAGCCCCTGTCGACGTTCGCGCTCGCCGCCTTCGACCTGCTGGACCCCGACTCCCCGTCGTACGCCCTGGACATGGTGTCCGTGGTGGAGTCGACGCTGGACGAACCCCGGCAGATCCTCGCGGCGCAACAGAACAAGGCCCGTGGCGAGGCCGTGGCCGCGATGAAGTCCGACGGCGTCGAGTACGAGGAGCGCATGGAACGGCTCCAGGAAGTGTCGTACCCCAAGCCGCTGGAGGAACTGCTCTTCCACGCGTACAACACCTACCGCAAGAGCCACCCGTGGGTCGGCGACCACCCGTTGTCGCCGAAGTCCGTCATCCGTGACATGTACGAACGGGCCATGTCCTTCACGGAGTTCGTCTCCTTCTACGAGCTCGCCCGCACCGAGGGCATCGTCCTGCGCTACCTGGCCAGCGCCTACAAGGCCCTGGAGCACACCGTCCCGGACGACCTCAAGTCCGAGGACCTGGAGGACCTGATCGCCTGGCTGGGCGAGATGGTGCGACAGGTCGACTCCAGCCTGCTCGACGAGTGGGAACAGCTCGCCAACCCCGAGGTGATGACGGCCGAGGAGGCCCAGGAGAAGGCCGATCAGGTCAAGCCGGTCACCTCGAACGCCCGCGCCTTCCGTGTCCTCGTCCGCAACGCGATGTTCCGCAGGGTCGAGCTGGCCGCTCTGGACAACGTCGACGAACTCGGCGAGATGGACGGCGAATCCGGCTGGGACGCCGACGCGTGGGGCGAGGCGATGGACAAGTACTGGGACGAGTACGAGGACCTCGGCACCGGTCCCGACGCCCGCGGCCCCAAGCTGCTCTCGATCGTGGAGGAACCGCAGAACGGTCTGTGGCGCGTCCGGCAGACCTTCGCGGACCCGAACGGCGACCACGACTGGGGCATCAGCGCGGAGGTCGACCTCACGGCCTCGGACGCCGAGGGCCGTGCCGTCGTCAAGGTCACCGATGTCGGACAGCTGTGAGCACAGGAGAATCCCACCGATGACGAACCCAGCCGAGAGGCTCGTCGACCTGCTCGACCTGGAACAGATCGAGGTCAACATCTTCCGCGGACGCAGTCCGGAGGAGTCGCTGCAGCGAGTCTTCGGCGGCCAGGTGGCGGGCCAGGCACTGGTCGCCGCCGGCCGCACCACGGAGGGCGACCGGCCGGTGCACTCGCTGCACGCGTACTTCCTGCGTCCGGGCCGGCCGGGCGTCCCGATCGTGTACCAGGTCGAACGGGTGCGGGACGGGCGGTCGTTCACCACACGCCGCGTCACCGCCGTGCAGCAGGGCCGCACGATCTTCAATCTGACCGCCTCCTTTCACAAGCCCGAGGAAGGGAGCTTCGAGCACCAGCTGCCGCCGGCCCGCGAGGTGCCGGACCCCGAGTCCCTGCCGACGGTGACGCAGGAGATCAAGGAGCACCTGGGCGCTCTGCCGGAAACGCTGGAGCGCATGGCCCGGCGCCAGCCGTTCGACATCCGCTATGCGGACCGGCTGCGCTGGACGCCCGAGGAGATCAAGGACGCCGAGCCGCGCAGCGCCGTGTGGATGCGTGCCGTCGGGCCTCTGGGCGACGACCCGCTCGTGCACACCTGCGCGCTCACCTACGCCAGCGACATGACCCTCCTGGACGCCGTCCGCATCCCGGTGGAACCGCTGTGGGGCCGGCGCGGGTTCGACATGGCGTCGCTTGACCACGCGATGTGGTTCCACCGGCCGTTCCGCGCGGACGAGTGGTTCCTGTACGACCAGGAGTCACCGATCGCGACGGGTGGCCGCGGTCTGGCCCGCGGGCGCATCTACGACCTCGAAGGACGGCTGCTGGTATCGGTCGTGCAGGAGGGGCTGTTCAGGGCCCTGTAGCCGGACCCGTCCGGGCTTCTGCGGCACAGCCATGCGAGGAGCCTCCGCGACCGCGCGGACCCTGGCGGGGTGAGCGGGGCTTCCCCGGCGGCGAGGCGTTGTCGCACGGCGCGGGGAGCACCGGTCGGTGAGTGCCGGGCGGTCACCGGCGGGGCGTCCACTGCCGGGCGGGGCACAGGGCGCTCTTCCCTGGCTTCCAGAACGCTCTGCCCCAGGTCGGCCCTCAACCAGCCGATCTCGTCCGGGTCCTGCGCCGTCGTGATGCGTTCGGAGATCCGGGTGCCGGGTGAGTCCGGCGCGGCCCGTGAGACGGGCGCGGGGCGGAGGCGGTCGAGATGGGCGCGCTCGTAGGGGTCCTTGACGATCTCGGCCACATGGAGAGGATCGAGCAGGGAGGCCACAGCCGCGGCACGGGCCCAGGGATCCTCGGTCTGCCTCAGCAGGAACCCCAGGTGACGGCCACGCCAGTTGCGGGGACGAAGGTCGAGTCCCTCGCCGAGCTGGTCCCGGAGCCCTTCCGGTGTGCGGCCGCTCAGCAGCGGCGCGTTCTGCTCGTCGGCCGCGAACCGCCGTAGTTCCTCGGCGAGGTAGAGCCAGACGACCACCCTGTAACGGTTGAGGTAGAACTTGACCGGCACCACCACTCCCAGGCGGGCGAGGCGTGTGAACCGGGTGGTCGTCACGCCCACGAGGGCGGCGCCCTCCGTGGTGCCGACGGCCTTGACCCGTTCGCGCAGCACCTCGGGGAACCCGGTCTCGGCTCGTACCCGGTCGATCTCCGTGCGTGTGATCCGGCGTCCCCCGCCTCCCTCGTCGGGAACCGAGCGCACACAGCCGAGGTGCAGGGCCAGGTCGAACTCGCCCCGCCTGAGCTCCAGTTCTCGTGCGGCCCGGCTGAGCGAGACGGTGGCGGACTGTGCGGTGGTGGTCCCGGACATGACGGTCTCCCCTGTGGTCTGGGAGGCTCGCGCCGGTGTGCGCTCGCCTCGGGAAAAACCGTATCCGGCTTGTCGGACATCGTGGCGAGCCTGTGGAAAACCTCGACCGCGACGACGTTTCAGCAGGTCAGAAGTCTGACGCGGGCTTGCCTTCGGGTTGCCGCGCGTCCACGCGAAGGTGTTCGCCGACGCGGTTCACCAGCAGCGTCATCTCGTAGGCGACCTGGCCGATGTCCGCCTCCGCCCCGCTGAGGACGGACAGACAACTGCCTGTGCCGGCCGCCGTGACGAAGAGCACCGCGTCGTCGAACTCGACCATCGTCTGCCGCACCTGCCCGGCGCCGAAATGGCGGCCGGAGCCCTTGGCCAGGCTGTGCAGTCCCGACGACACCGCGGCCAGGTGTTCCGCGTCCTCGCGTCGGAGGCCCGTGCTCGCGCCCGTCACGAGCCCGTCGTTGGACAGCACCAGCGCGTGCCGAACGTGCTCGACGCGCTCGGTGAGGTCGTCCAGCAACCAGCCGAGTCCCGTGTTCTGTTCCATGATCCGGTCTCCCCGTGTGCCGTTCCCCCAGGCAGGAGGATTCGACCAGCAAGCCTTCCCCACTGCCGCCGTCCGGGCAAGGCGGATGGGTGGCATGGCAGAGAAGATGGCCGACGAGCGGGCGCGCCGACGCCGGGGAGGGCAGTCACGTACCTGTACCAGGGGGGGGGGCAGCCGTGCGCTGGTGCCGTGGCACCGAACGGTTCCGGCGCGCATGGCCGACGGTCTCAGCCGACCGATTCGAGCAGCCGGGCGGTGTGCACCCTCCCGGCGTACTCCACGAGCCGGATGAGCACTTCCTTCCCGGAGTCGCGGTCGCGGGCGTCGCAGAGGACGACCGGTGTGCCCCCGTCGAGATCGAGGGCGCGGGAGACGTCCTGGGTCCCGTACGTGCGAGCGCCCGGGAAGCAGTTGACGGCAACGACGAAGGGGATGCGGCGGTGCTCGAAGTAGTCCACCGCCGGAAAGCAGTCCTCGAGCCGCCGGGTGTCGGCGAGGACGACTGCGCCCAGAGCGCCCGTCGACAGTTCGTCCCACAGGAACCAGAAGCGGTCCTGCCCGGGTGTTCCGAAGAGATAGAGCGAGAGCCCGGACCGGATGGTGATGCGTCCGAAGTCCATGGCGACCGTGGTGGTGATCTTCCGGCCCACGCCGCCGGTGTCGTCGACGGAACGGCCGGCCTCGCTCAGGAGTTCCTCGGTGCGCAGCGGCCGGATCTCACTGACGGCGCCCACCAGGGTGGTCTTTCCGACGCCGAACCCGCCGGCGACCAGTATCTTCAGCGCCAGGGCGGTCGGGTCGCCGCTCATGTCGTCGGAGTTCTCGGAGACCATCGATCACTTCTCTCGGGAGTGCCGGCGCTCGTCGGCGTCGGTGCGTCTTCACGGGTGGGCCGGGCGTCGGTACGGGCGGATCTGGCCCGCGTACGCCTGGATCGAGCCCTGTGAACGGGCGGGTCAAGCCTGCGTAGGGGTGAGCGAAGCCAGCATCATGACAACTGCGGTCCGATCGGGCAGGGTTGGACCGCACATTGCCCTTAGCGACCGGAACGCGCCCGATCCACGTCCAGGAGTGAACGCCAAGAGTCCTGATACCGACCGATACGGATCATCTAGAGCGCCCGCAGCCCCTCGATCACCTCGCGGAGGATGCGCTCGTCGGGCAGGTGCGCAGGCGGTACCGGGCGGCTGACGATGACACAGCCGCGCTCCAGGAGATCGCCCAGAAGCACCCTGACCACACCCACGGGAAGCCCGGTGCCCGCGGCCAGCTCGGCGACCGACAGGGTCTCGGAACGGCACAGCTCGATCAGGGTCCGGTGCTCCGGGCCGAGCGAGCCGTCCTCACCGGCTCCCCGCGCCGCCCTGCCGGAGGTGACGAGGGCGATCAGATCGAAGTGCGTCCCGGCCGGACCGGCTTTGGTGCGACCGCCCGTCACGGCGTAGGGGCGGACGAGCGGGCCCGCCTCCTGGTCGTACCACTGGCCGCTGCCCGGCCTTGGCGGGGTATCCGGTACTTCCTCGGTCATCGGTGCGGGCCGTCCCCGGTCATCCTGCCGCGGGCGGCTGCGCGCCGACCCGGGGCGGGGCGTGGAGGTGCTCGCCGACACGCTTCACCAGCAGCGCCATCTCGTACGCCACGAGGCCGATGTCGGCGGTGACGGTGGTCAGGACGGCGAGGCACGAACCGTCCCCCGCCGCGGCCACGAACAAGAAGCCCTCGTCCATCTCCACCATCGTCTGGCGCACCCCGCCCGCGCCGAAGTGGCGGCCCGCCCCCTTGGCCAGACTGTGGAATCCGGAGGCGACTGCCGCGAGGTGCTCGGCGTCCTCGCGCCGCAGGGCCGTGGACGCGCCCACCGCCAGGCCGTCGTTCGACAGCACCACCGCGTGCCGTACCTCGGTCACGCGCAGCACCATGTCGTCCAGCAGCCAGTCGAGTTCGCCGGACCGCTGGACGCTGTCCGTGCTCGGGTCGTGGATCATGCGGGGTCTCCTTCGCTGCTGTCGCTGCCCGCTCCGGGGCCTGGGATTGCGCCGGTTCCGGGGAGCCGGCCGCCGCCGCGTGCCCAGCCGGCCCGGTACGCGGTCATGCGCGCCCGTACGAGTTCGGGTGTGCGCTCCTCGTCCGCCGACGGATCCGGGGCTTCGGCAGGTTCCTCGGAACGCTGTCCGCGCAGTTGGGGGGCGAGGTTCGCCTGGCGCACCCGGCGTGGAAGTCCGCCGGAGTCCGCGGAGCCCTCCTCGGGACGGTGCAGACGGAGCGGCGCGCCTTCCGGAAGCACGGTCCGCTTCGTGCCGTTCACCGGGGGCGGTGTTCCCGGTGATCCGTTCGTCCGCTCCTCGGGGGCCTTCGGCAGCGGTGGGACCAGCACGGGACGTTCGGTGACGGCCTGGACGGCGTCGGGCTCCGGGGCGACCGGCACGCGCGCGTACTCCCTCTCGGGCGGCCGGTCCGTGTCGGCCTGCTGGAGGGAACGTTCCATCGGGCCGTCCTGCAGCAGTGCCATGGGCAGCAGCACGACCGCGGTCGTGCCTCCGTAGGGAGAGGGCCGCAGGCGCACCTTGATGCCGTGCCGGGCCGAGAGCCGGCTGACCACGAAGAGGCCCAGCCGGTCGCTGTCGTAGAGGTCCAGGGCCTCGGACCGTTCGATGCGCAGATTGGCCTCGGCGATCCTCTCCTTGCCCATGCCGAGACCCCGGTCCTCGACCTCGATCGCGTAGCCGTTGGCGACCGGTTCGCCGGTGATCCGCACGCGGGTGTGCGGGGGCGAGAACTGGGCGGCGTTCTCGACGAGTTCCGCCAGGAGATGGGTGAGGTCGGCGACCGCTCCGCCCACCACGGCCGCTTCGGGGAGCTGTCGTACCTCCACGCGCGCGTAGTCCTCGATCTCGGAGACCGCCGCCCGGACCACGTTGGTGAGCGAGACGGGCTTTCGCCACGCCCGTCCGGGCGCGGCACCGGAGAGGATGATGAGGCTCTCCGCGTGACGCCGCATCCGCGTGGTGAGGTGGTCGAGTCGGAACAGGTCGCTCAGCTCGTCCGGGTCCTCGGACCTGCGCTCCATGGCGTCCAGGAGGTTCAGCTGGCGGTGCAGGAGTACCTGGCTGCGCCGGGCCAGGTTGACGAAGACTCCGGAGACGCCTCCGGCCAGCTCCGCGCGCTCGGCCGCGGCCCGCAGGGCGGCCCTGTGCACGGTGTTGAGCGCCTGGGCGACCTGTCCGGTCTCGTCCTCCGAAGGCCGTCCCGGCGGGGCCTCGTCGTCCACGTCCACCGGCTCGCCCGCGCGCAGTCTGCGCATGGCCTCGGGGAGTTTCCGGCGGGCGATGTCCAGGGCGCCGTCGCGCAGTCCCACGAGTTCGACGACGAGGTCGCGTCCGATGCGTACGGAGATGATCAGTGAGGCGACGACGGCGGCGAGGCCGAAGAGGACCGCGGCGCCGGCCGGGGTGAGCAGGGCGTGCCCGAGCGGGTCGGCCGCCTCCTCGGCACCACGGTCCGCGTCGGCCTCGATCGTTCGCATTCCGTCGCTCACACGCTCGTGGGCGATGCTCCAGGTGGCCTCCGGCGCGGCGTCGAGGGCCTTGGTCCCGGGCCGTGAGAGGAGCACACCGTCCTCGACGGCGCGCACGTCGTCGTACGCGCTCCCCTCCACGAGGTCGTTCCAGGCGGTTCGTTCGGGGCCGCCGAGGTCCGGCGTCGCGGCGTCCGTCAGGGTGCGGCGCGTGTCCACGGCACCCGTGAACAGCCGGAGCCGCTCGCCGTCGAGGGTTCCGGCGAGCCGGGCCCCGCCGAGCACGGCGTCCTCCTGCGCGAACGCCTCACCCGCCCGGGAGAGTTCGAGGAGGACACGGGTGTCCGTGTGCATGGCCGTGCCGGAGATTCCGGTGAGCGCGCCTTCGACGCCGAACGCCGTCGCGATGGTCCGAGTGTACTCGCCGTACGCCTCCTTCCATCCGGTACGGCGCTCCAGTACGCCGGTGCGCAGGGAACGCAGTCGCTCCGTGTCGGCGACGAAGGCGGCGAGGCGTCCGGTGACTCCCGCCGGCAGACCCGCGCCGTCGGCGACGGTGTTGCGCTCTCCCAGACGGAGCTTCGCCACGGCGCGGTCGGTGAGCCGGGAGAGATCCTCGAAGTCGCCCGACGGCACCGTGGCGGGGTCGGTCGCGTAGCGGACGGCTTCAGCCCGTTCGTCCTGGAGCGCGGCGACCGCGGCGTCGACGGGGACTCGGACCGTCGCGTCCACACGCTGCGACTGCCTCAGCCTCGCGACGTCCTGCGCCGTGCTCACGGTGGCGTAGGCCCACAGGGCGAGCAGGGAGACGATGGGCACCATCAGCAGGCTGACGATCTTGGCCCGGACGGTACGGGGCCGGATGCGCCAGCGTCCCACGCGCGTGGGCGCGTCGGGCGAGGGGCCGGTGAGGAGGTCGCCGATGTCCCCCTCGTCCGCCGGCGGGCCGGCGTGCGCACGGCGGCCGCGCCGCGGGGGCGGTGACTGGCCACCGGCTGTGGTGGTCCTGCGGGATGTACGCATGGCCTCCTCGATCGGAGAGGTTCGGGGCGTGGCGTCCGGGCCACGCGGCTCCGGTACCGGCGTCAGCGGGCGACGCCCCCGACCGGCCGCGTGAGCGACGCGGACGGTTCGGTTCGGCCGGACATCGGGGACAGCGCGACGAACGCGGCCGTCAGGAAGAGGTAGGAACCGAGTCCGACGGCGAGCGGGAAGATGAACTGCATCGCCGTGGCGCCCGGCAGCGCGTCACCCGAGGGGCTGACCCGTACGCCGACGGCCGCCATTCCGGTGTAGTGCATGCTGCTCACCGCACCGGCCATGACGAGGGAGGCGACGGCGACCGCCGCGGGAGACCTGATGGAGAGCGCGGCCCACAGGGCGGCGGTCGCGGCGATCACACTGATCACGACGGAGAGGGCGACGAGTGCCGGGTCGTAGTGCACCTGGCCGTGCAGCCTCAGGGCCGCCATGCCCAGGTAGTGCATGCTCGCGATGCCGAACCCGGCGGTGAGCCCGCCGAGGACGAGTGCGCGCCGCCGGTCGCGGCCGTAGCCGACGGCGAAGAGGCCGGCGCCGACGACGGTCATCGCGACCAGCAGGCTGAAGATCGTCAGAGGAACGTCGTAGCGGATCTCCGTTCCGGTGACACCGAAGCCCAGCATCGCCACGAAGTGCATCGTCCAGATGCCCGTACCGATCGCGGAGGCCGCCGTGAGGAGCCAGTTGCGGCGCGACCGTCCGGTGGCGTCGAGTCCGCGGACCGTGCAGCGCAGCCCCAGTGCGGAGCCTGTGCAGGCCATCGCGTACGACAGTACGGGGGTCAGCCAGCCGAAGGCGGCGTGGTCCAGGTGTCCCATGGCTCCGGGACGCTAGTGCGCGCTGGGGCGCACGACTGGGGCGCGTTTCGAAAGCTGCCGCAAAGTGGCGAGGAGGTGCCCCCGAGCGATCGCGGCAGGCTCGAACATGTGCACCGTGTCGTCCTTCGTGGCGGTGAGAGATCATGCGGTACATGAGTGACGACCACACACGCGTCCAGGAGTTCTTCGGCGCGCGCGCCGCCGACTGGGACAGCCGCTTCCCCGACGACGGGCCCGCCTACGCGGACGCGGTTGCGCGCATGCGGTTGCGCGCGGGTGACCGCGTGCTCGACGCGGGCTGCGGTACCGGGCGCGCCCTGCCCCCGTTGCGAGCGGCCGTGGGCGGTACCGGGGTGGTCGTCGGAGCCGATCTGACACCGGCCATGCTGGAGGCCGCGGTACGGGCCGGACGGGACCGCGAGGGGCGGTTGCTGCTGGCCGATGTCACCGCGCTGCCGCTGCGCACGGAGTCGCTGGACGCGGTGTTCGCGGCCGGGCTCGTCGCGCACCTGCCGGACCCGGCCGCGAATCTGGTGGAGTTGGCCCGGGTGGTACGACCTGGCGGCACGCTCGCCCTCTTCCACCCGATCGGCCGGGCCGCGCTCGCGGCCCGCCAGGGTCGGCAGATCACTCCGGACGACCTGCGTGCCGAGCACAACCTCGGCCCGTTGCTGGCCGGTTCGGGGTGGGACATGACCTCGTACGTGGACGAGGACGTCCGCTTCCTCGCCCTGGCCGTACGCCGATGACCGTCGGTCCTCACCGGGGACGACCGCCGGGTCTTCGCCGGGGGTGGGCCGGCCGGATCCGGCGATCGGCCGTCAGGCCGTGGCAGCGAGGGCCGCGGCGAACGCGTCGGGGTTGTCGAACGTGATGTTGTGTCCGGCGCCCGGCACGTTCACGACACGCACCCCTGCCGCTTCCAGGTCAGCGGCGCCCGGCAGTTCGCCGCTGAGCTCGCCCTGGAGGAACACCCGCTCCGCCGTCAGGTCCACGAGCATCTGACGCATCGTCGGGGTGGTGCCCCGGACGAGTCCCGTCGCCGAGCGGTGCAGGGCGCGCGGATCGGCGAGGCGCATGGTCGCGGCCCAGATGCCGCCGACCTTTTCGAGCACGCGCGCGTGACCGCCGTTCTCGACGTAGTCGTGCTCCTCGTAGGAGGCGATACCGCTGCTGCCCGCGGTGACCGGGGGCAGCGGATCGAGGTTGGCCTCCACGAGGACGAGCCGTGAGACGAGCTCGGGGCGGCGATGTGCGAGCACGACGGCGACGGAACCGCCCATGCTGTGTGCGACGAGCTCCGCCCCGGCGACGTGCGCCGCGTCCAGGGCCATCCCCAGAGCCGTGGCGTGGTCCTCCAGGGTGTAGCCGAAGTCTGCGGGCCGGTCGCTGATGCCGTGGCCGGGCAGGTCGACGAACAGGGTGCGGCGGCCCGCGAGTTCGGGCCGGGCCGCGATGTGGGCGTTGTAGACCGTCGAGGCCGACCCCAGACCGTGCACGTACACGCGCGCGGGTCCACGGCCGGCCGCCTCGGTCCAGCGGATCATGCTTCCCCTGCCGTCGAACTCCGCCTGCCGCAAAGCACTCTCCCCTGTCGCCGTTCCTTCGCTTCCCCCTGCCCGAAGAGCATACATCGGTTCCGATGTATGACTGGAACGATGTACAGCGCTGGTGCGACAGAATATGGACATGCTGGAGCTGGCCATCCTCGGATTCCTGTACGACGCCCCGCTGCACGGTTACGAGCTGCGCAAGCGCATCACCGCGCTGACGGGGCACGTGAAGCCGGTGGCGGAGAGCACTCTGTATCCCGCGATCAAGCGGCTGGAGGACGCACGGTTCCTGGAACGGACCACACAGCCCGGCTCCGCCGCCGCCCCCCGGCACGTTCTGACGCTCACCGAGGAGGGCGGACGCGAACTGCGCCGCAGGCTCGCGGAACCGTCGCGACGGGACATCACGGACGAGAACCGCTGGTTCGCGGTGCTCGCCTTCCTCAGGCATCTCCAGGACCCCGAGGCGCAGGCCGCCGTGCTGCGCCGCAGGCTCGCCTTCCTGGAGGAGCCCGCGAGCTTCTTCTACGACGGCGACCGGCCGCTGCGCGCCGAGGAGCTGGACGACCCCTTCCGGCGCGGCGTCCTGACCATCGCGCGGGCCACCAGCCAGGCCGAACTGACCTGGCTGCGGACCACCCTCGACTCGCTCGAAGCGGCCGGCCGCTGACACGAGATCCGACTTCACCGGGCCGCCCCTCTTCTGTCGCCGCAGCTCCATCTCTACGTTGAGTAGCAGCAGACGCACGATCGGCGATCACGCAGGGGATGGTGACCGGATGCCCGGCATATTCGGCAGGCTCCGCTCGATCGGACGCAGGACCACGGTCGAGGGACCCGGCGGACCCGCACGGGAGACGGCCCGGAAAGAGAGAAAGCGCACATACAACCTGTTCGAGGCGGCAGCGGTGTACGTGGCCGCGTGCGCGGAGGACGATCAGGAACAGATCGACGAAGCAGCCGCCTGGGTGTCGCCGGAGGCGCTGTCGTTCGGTGTCAACGAGCTGGCCTGCCGGGCCGTCGTCGCCCTTGCCCGCGAACGCGACGAGTCGCCGCAGGCGGTCGCCCGCACCCTGCTCGGACTGCCCGCCGCCTGACCGTGCGGGCCCGCGGGGGTGTTTCGCCCCCGTCCAGCCCGGTAGTTGCGGCTCCGCGCGGGTTTCGGGGCCGTGACAAGCGCCTTCCCGTCGCTTAGGGTGCGCCGACAGATGGAGCGATCGGGAGGCTGGAATGGCCGGGACGGACGAAGACGCCGTCGCCACCGGGGACGACGACGCGCTGTACGTACTGACGGCGGTGTTGCTGACACCGGCGAAGTTCCCCAGCGTGCTCGGTGACGACTACCCGGAGGCCTGCGCGGCGCTCGACCTCGTACCCCTCGCGGAGGGGTACGGGCTGGTGCTCGGCCAGGACGGACAGGGCGCGCGCTGGACCGTCGTCGTCGACGACGTCTCCCTGGTCGCCGTCGCCATCGCGTCCTGGGACTGCGGGATGGAGCACGAGCTGTCGCCGGACGAGCGGACGGTCGTCGCCGCGCTGCCCGGCTGGCCCCTCGAAGTCGCCGTCTCGGCCCCCGGGGTGCCCGCTCCACACGATCCGGCGGCCGAACTCACGGAGCGGCCTCCGCTCAGCCCGCCGGACACCACCGTCTGGGGACCGGCCCAGCGCCGCCTCGGCGCCGACGAGATCGCGCTCCAGTGGGCCATGTGGCGCGAGCAGATCGACGACAGCGAGTTCGCGCCGTCCGAGGAGGCCGACGGCGGCCCTGGCGACGCCGAGCCCGCTCAGGACCCTCAGGGCGAGGACGAGGAGAAGGCCAAGGAGGAGAAGGGCGTGAACCGCGCCGGGATCCGCCGCGTCCTCGCCGAGGCCCGCTCGTACGTGGACACGCCTCCCCCGCTGGGCCGCGTCCGGTCGTCCTTCGCCACGGGCGACGCCCGCACCCTGCGCGCCGACGGCCCCGGCTGGTCGCTGGTCGCAAGGACCGACGACATCGCCTTCGTCCTGCTCGACGAGGAACCCGGCGAGGTCATGCCCGTCGGGCGCGGGCCGGAGCTGCCCGGCCTCCTGGAAGCCCTGGACAAGATGGCGGTCCGCCCCAGCTGACCGGGACCGCGTCACAAGGAATCCCGGTGACGCGGCCCGACCGGTCCACTGCGTCCGTCGCGTCGGTTCCTCCGGCTCTCACCGGCCACGGTGAGCGGAGGGGGACCGCCGACGGGCGGACCGCTGCCGGGAGGTCGCTCCTCAGCGGCCGAGCTCCTTGCGGGTGACACGGCGCAGCCTGCGCCGCTGTGAGGGGTCCAGCGCCAGATACGCGGCCGCCGGAACTCCCAGCACGATCAGGAAGGCGGCCCACCAGGGCAGCCAGATCCACAGAATCAGGCCGACCGCCACACCTCCTGCGGCGATCTTCGCGTTCTTCGACATGTGTCGCCTCCTCCGCGGCTGCTGCCGCTCTCTGTCCTGAGAACGGCTCCCCGCGTCCCACGGTTCCGGACCACGACCCTGATACGTCCCTGACGCGTGCCCCCTGCTCAACCCTGAGAACGTCCTCGCCACGACCGGAGAAGACCCACCGAGGAAAACCCGATGACCGCCTGACGCACGGCGTTCACCCGCACGTCGCAAACCGTTCGGCGTCGGGGCCAACTCTGGCCGCTGTCGAAGAACTTGTGCCTCAGGAGGCCTGATGTCCCCGCATGTCGCCGGCAAGCAGCACATCCACCGGTCCGTCGCCCTGGGCGTGCCGCTCGCCGTGCTGGCCGCCTTCGTGACGGCCGGCACCGCGGACGCGACGTCCGGACCGGTGCAGCCGCGCGTGACGCACACCGCAACACTCGGGGACATCCCGCTCGGCACGTTCAGCAAC
This sequence comes from Streptomyces sp. NPDC058751, assembly GCF_042746485.1. Classification (NCBI taxonomy): domain Bacteria; kingdom Bacillati; phylum Actinomycetota; class Actinomycetes; order Kitasatosporales; family Streptomycetaceae; genus Streptomyces; species Streptomyces sp. NPDC058751. Next base: position 137,874 of record NZ_JBHYPZ010000023.1, read on the forward strand.
GGACTGCTGCCCGGCACGGTGGACGACGACCGTGGTGTCGATCTCGGCGGCATCGGCAGCGACATCTACCCTGCCGGACGCAAGGGCGAGTTCTGGACGGTCACCGACCGGGGGCCCAACGGCCAGATCAAGGTGGACGGCACGAAGCGCCGGACGTTCCCGGTCCCGGGCTTCGACCCGGCGATCGTGAAGATCCGGGTATGCGGTGACACCGTGAAGGTGATCGACTCGATCCCGCTCACCACATCGTCCGGCAAGCCGGTCACCGGACTGTCCAACCAGGCGGGACGCGACGAGGCGCCGTACTCCTACAACGCCCGGACCCCCCTCCCGTACAACGCGAACGGCCTGGACACCGAGGGGGTCGTGCGGACCAAGGACGGCTCGTTCTGGCTCGTCGACGAGTACGGTCCGTCGCTGGTCCACGTCTCCGCGCGCGGGAAGGTCCTCACGCGCTACGTTCCCGAGGGTCTCGAGCTGACCGGTGCGGACTATCCGGTCGTCGAGGCGCTGCCCGGCATCCTGCTCCACCGCAAGACCAACCGCGGCCTCGAAGGGCTCGCCCAGCTCTCCGACGGTGATCTGGTGATGGCACTGCAGAGCCCCCTCCCGCTGCCCGACGCGGACGCGGGCGACGCCTCGCGCACCACGCGGCTACTGCGCTTCTCCCCGAGGAAGCAGGCGGTGACCGCCGAGTACGCGTACCGCTTCGACGCGGTCGGTGTGGTCGACCCGAGCGAGGACGACACGTCCGAGCTGAAGATCTCCTCCGTGGTGGCCGTCGGCGGCGACCGCCTGCTCGTGGAGGAGCGCACCGACAAGGCGGCCCGTCTGCAGTCGGTGCGGCTCACGCGAAGCGCGAACATCCTCGGCGGCCCCTACGACAGTGACACCACGTCGCCCTCGCTGGAGCAGCTGGACGACCCCGCGTCGGCCGGCGTCCCGGTGCTGGCGAAGCGTCTGGTCGTAGACCTGGGTACCGTCACGGGAGTGCCCGGCAAGATCGAGGGTGTCGCGCTGGTGGACCACCACACCCTCGCCCTCATCAACGACAACGACTTCGGGATGACCGACGGGACGGGTGCCTTCGACGCGCAGGGCCGGCTCGTGGACAGCGGTGTCGAGACGACCGTCACCTACGCGCGGCTGCCGCGCGGCATCTGATCCCGGAAGCAGACTTCAACGGGGTACGCGTGCGTGGACGACGGACGGCGGCCACGCACGCGTACCGCTCATCTCAGCGGCGCGGTGAGCTTGTGGGTGCCCTTGCCGACGTCCGCGGCCAGGCTGCACGCGACCTTGTCGATGCCGGTCTCGTAGCTCCCGGTGTCCGGGTACTGCACGAGTGTCTCCCGCACCGTGCCGGCCGCCTGGCTCGCCGCTTTCCGCTCCAGCGGAGCCTTGCACAGCGCGGAGGCGGCCTTCCTGAGGGCCGCCTCCGTCGTGTAGGTGCCGTCGAGCTCGGAGACCTTCACGACCTCGGCGTCGTGAGGCTGGGTGCACTCGCGTCTGGCGGCCTGTCCGGGCAGGGCGTCGTCCGTGTCGAAACAATCGCCCTTCCGGAGCAGGTAGTAGGGCACCTCGTCGTCCGCGAGGGACGGGAAGAGGGAACGCAGGTCACTGGGTGCCAGCCCGGTGGGCAGGTCCGAGGGGAACGACGGCACGGCACTGGGCAGGCTCGTGGGAAGCAACGGGAAGCCGGACGGGAGACCGGGCGAGGAACCCGGGGACCGACCGGTGCTCTCGGTGGGGGACTTCTTCCCTCCGCCCCCACCGCCCATGACCGCCACGGCCACGGCGGCGATGACGCCGACCGCGACGATCACCGTGATGACGACGAGCAGGCTGTTGCGCCGCCGTCCTCCGCGGTGACCACCGGGACCGGAGGGAAACCCGGGCGGGGGCCCGGACGGGGGAGGCGGCGGCCGTCCCCCGCCGCTCCGTCCGGGAGGCACACCGTCTCCTTGCGCCGGCGAGCCGTAGTCACCGGAAGGAGGGCCGAAACCGTCCGGTGGAGGGCCGAAACCACCGGACGGCGGGGGGCCGTAGCCACCCGACGACGGGGGGCCGTAGCCGCCGGTCGGCGGAGGACCGTAGCCACCCGACGACGGAGGGCCGTAGCTCCCCGAACTCGGGCCCCTGGCGTCACCCTCCGGTGAGTACGCGTCTCCCTGCGACCGTGGGGGCCGAGGCGGTTCGGGCGGGAAGGCCATACCGTCAAGAGTCGCCTCGAATCCGGTCATCGCGCGACCCCTGTGCGGAAGTTGATACGGACTCATGCCATGGATCGCATGATTCCGGGAACGTCCGCGGGCGGATCGGCCGCGGCGGCGGGGGGCCGGCCCCGCCGGCGGCGGGGGCCGGGGGGGCGGCGGCCCGGCCCCCCCCGCCCGCCCCCCCGCGGGGGGCGGCGCCCGGGGCCCAACCCGGCGAGAAAAATAAAACAAGTGCATGGGGCGCGCCCCCCCCCCCCCACAAAAAGAAAAAA
>NZ_JBHYPZ010000024.1:0-139212 GCF_042746485.1 Streptomyces sp. NPDC058751
GCTCCAGCACCGCCCACTGCTCGTCCGTGAGATCTCCCCGACCCATGAGCCGTGATCATTCACAGCCCAAGATCCACTTTCGATACACGCCCTAGGAGGAGCCACCGAGTAACGGGGGCAAGCTTCTCGGAGTCTGCCCCCTGCAGCGCTCTGTGCGGTACAGCAGCGAAGTACAGCAACCGCCCTAACTCCTGGCGGCTGGCGGAGTCCGTAAGTAACCGCTTAGCCAGGCCAGGAGACCTCAACGACCGTCCCGCCCGTAGTTCGCATCGAGAGGGTCAGTCCCTCATTGGTGATCCGTTGGCTTTACTGAGTCATTGAGACTCCACCGACCTGACGTTGTCAGCGTCCGTGACCGTGCTTGTAGAGCGCATTGCTGGCCCGGAAGCGGATACGGCCACAGCGGTCCCGCTCTTCCTGCGAAGCATCGGGCGGGCAGCAGCAATGGCGGGAGATCCATCGGATGTCAGCGGGGTCGAGCCACAGAGGTACCCGCCCGGCTGCCTGCTCGCTCTCAGGATCGGTCGGCGTTATGTCAGTCATGCCGGGAGCGTAGCCGTGTCCCTCGCGTGCCCGATCGAGCGGGGAACCACGGGGAACACCGGTCGGTCGTGGGAGTGGACATGTGAACGACCCCCGACCGAGTTACCTGGTCGGGGGCCTTTCATCTGCGGTGGGTGTGGGATTTGAACCCACGGTGACTCGCGCCACGACGGTTTTCAAGACCGTGGACTAGGTCTGGGACGGAGCCGGACGCTCACGCCCAAGGAGGTTGAGCCAACGATCGAAATACTGGGCTTCGGCTTCTCGGTCACCCTCGACGGTCAGCCACTCGCGGGCGGCAGCGATCATGTACGCCTCGGCCTGATCCGATTCTGCGGGCCGAAGCTCGTTCCAATCGGTCAGCTCGCCCCAGATGTTTGCGAGCCAGTAGAGCGCTTCATCCCCACCGTCCACCGGCAACCTACTGGCAAGGCCCAAAGCCTCCAACGCCGACTCGTACGGCGAAGTATCGCTATCCAGCATGGCTGCGATACACGCCCTGACCGCTGCGCGAAAGGCCTCCGAGTCGCTCATGGCGTAGAGGGTAGGGGACGCGATTTGAATTACCGGCCACGCGATCGGCCTGTACAGCAGCGAAGCACCGCAACCTTCGTGACCAGCCCCGACCACCATCGGTCCTGCGTGACCGTCTGACGTGTCCGACAAACTCCAGTGACCGCCGTGCCCATAGTTCGCATCGAGGGGGCCTCCGAGTGCGATCGGAAATCGGTGTGGCAGGGTGCGCGCATGTCCGTCGACGTCGCCTATCCCGTCTTCCGCACCGACGATCCCGCGTCAGCGCTCCGAGTAGCACGCCGACTACTCGCGGTGGGTATTCAGCAGTACTCGCAGGTACACGTGGACGTCGAACTCCGCACGGTCGAGGACGTACTCCACGCCAGAAAGGTGCTGCCCGACGCCTGGTTCAGGAGGGAGGACCTTGAGGACTGGGTCCGTGATCCGAACAACCCGATGACTCTGCAGCACACAATCCAGGCGTCCCAGCTCTCCACCGATCCCGCTTTCTGGTCGGCACAACTTCCGCTCTGGGCATCGGTGTGGAAACTGCCGATGGAAAGCATTGATGACAGGTTCACAGCTTTCGCAGCCAGGAATATGGCAGAGATCAACTGGGACCTTCTCGGATGGCCGGAGGTTCCGGAAGCCGGCCTGTACGCGGACTTCAAGCACGCCGAGGTGTCCGTGCTGTTCAACGCCGCCACACGTGACCTGGACGAGCGCATCGACGGGCACACTGTCCTCGTGCACGTCCGCCGCCGCGGGCTCGGAGACGGATACGAGGAGCGCCACGCGTCCTGGCTGGCCGAGCAAGTGGGCCAGACCGTCATCGGTCCGCCGCAGTTCTGCTAGCCCTGACTCGGCTCTGCTAGCCCTGACTCGGCGTGCAGCAAGCGCACCGGAGCGATGTATCTCTCTCAGTGGGGCTCTGGCGTCGAGGGGCTTCGTCCGGCATGGTGTTGAGCACCCGCCGGGCCGTCCCTGGGCCGTCCGAGGGTGCTCAACAACGACCAACGCTGACAACCGTCGACGGCCAAGTCGCAGGTCGCAGCGTTGGGCGATTGCAGGGGTGCAGGTCGGAGACCCGGTCCCGAACTTCTTCGGCTACTGATCAGATCACTGCGACCGACGCTTCGCGGCGAAGTGGTCGCGTCGGCTGGTTGTCAGTAGCTGTGATCGGGCCAGTGCGGATCCGTCCAGCGGTCCGGCCCGGTGAGACCGAGCAGCCGTATCCGGTGCTGCAGATCCGTCGAAGCGCCCGACTCGCGGAGCCGTGCCGCAGCGTGTCCGAGGAGCCACGCGACCAGTTCGGCGCGCATCTCCTCCTCGTCGTGCTCGTACCAGCTCAAGCTCCACGGCAGACTGTCGCCCAGGAGGTCGCGCTCCCATTCCGCCGCCGCCTCGGCAAGACGGCGGTCGCTGAGGGGACCGGTCTGTTCCTCCCAGTCGGCGAGCCAGGGCCCGAGCGTTCCGGAAGCCTCGGCGCACATCGCGAAGACCCGGTGCGCCGGGACGACCGCATCCGGGTCGGTGAGGCTCTGCACCCACCAGGCGTGCAAGAACTCGCGTACCGGACCGGCCTGATCGTCGGGCCACTGCTGCCAGCAGCCGCGGGCGAGGCAGTACCCGGCCTCTTCCAGGCCGAACCGGGGCTCCACGCAACCGGCGACCAGTGCTGTGGCGAACTGCGGCAGGATGCGGCGCAGCACGGCCGCGTGATCGGTCCAGGACCAGGACTGCCAGGTCCGGCGCAGGAGGTCCGGCTCCAGCTCCACGTCCGGAGTCTTCAGCAGGGAGAGTTCTTCCGAACTGCCCCAGTGGCATTCGCAGTTGTGCTCGTCCGGACGCGCGGTCATACCCCGGAAGGTGATGGCGAGGTTGTCCAGCGCGGCACCGAGGCGGCGGCGTGCGGGATGGTCGGCGAGATGCATGATGTGCCCGGCCTTCGAGAACTCCGTACGGCTTCCGCCGGCCGAAGATCGGCACCTTACCGGGTGGGGACAGCGCGAGCAATGACGCGGATGCCCGGACCTCTCACCTGAATCCAGCCCAAGGCGGCAAGCCCGCCTGCGCTTGTCCCGGGACGAAGAGGCCGTGCCAGACGTGTGCCAGATCGCACGGGGAACACCGGTGAACCAACTGGCCTCACACCAGACACCGACAGCACTCAGCAACAGGTCAGCCTCGGAGTAACCCCCAGATCACCTCAGTTTCCCAAGCTGAGAGTGCGAGTTCGATTCTCGTCACCCGCTCCATGGACAAGGCCCAGGTCACCGACCCGGGCCTTTTTGCTACCCACCGTGCTCACTCGCCGCGTGCCGGATCCGTGCCAGAACGCTGACCGTCTGGATCATCGGTGTCTTCCCCTGGCGCGGCAGCGGCTTCCTGTACTTCCTGGCGTGCCCGGCGGACGGTCGCGTCGAGTCCGGCGGCAGCTTCCTGCTGCCGATCGTCGTCGGAGTGCCGATGGTGCTCGACGCGTCCCTCTGCAGGGGGTGCCGACCCCCGAGTCCATCGGCCTCCCGGACCCGGGCGGAGCCGTGTCGTCGGCCGCCCCGCCCGGGCCCGGCCCGCTACAGCGCCGCCGCGGAGACTCCCTGGTCCGCCGTCCCCGCGGCTTCGGCCTGTTCCGCCGCTCCCTTCGCGGCCAGGGCGTTGGTGGCGGCGTTGAAGCGCTCCATGGAGGTAGGGCGGTCGGCGCCCAGGACGTACTCCTTCAGGGTCCGGCGGTCGAGGACCATCGGGTCGGTGTGCGGAGCGCGCACCGAATCGAGGATCTCCGGGAGACGGGTGCAGTCGCGGTCGAGGAGGTAGGCACCGCCCGCGGTGGTGTACGCGGCCCGGAACTCGTCGTCGGGCAGGTCGCGCGCATTGGTGAGGACGTACGGCTTGAGGCTGGCCACGAAGTCGGCGACCACCGAGGACACGTCGCTGATGAGGACGTCCGCCTGGTTGAAGCACTCGTAGAGGTTCGGCAGTTGACCGAGGATCACGTTGTGGCGGAGGGCACCCTGGCTCTCCCAGAAGATCTGGTGCCACTCGGCGCGCAGTTCCTGCCATTCGGCCGCTCCGGCGCGGTCGGGGACCCGGGCCTCACGCATCTGTTCGGCAGCGTCACCGCCGAGCCGGCCGGCCAGTTCGTCGAGGCGGGCCCGGATCTCCCGCAGACGGGGGCGTACGGCGAGGGCCGTGGCCGCGGCTTGCGCGGGGTCGCGCCGCTCGTTGTCGGCGCGCAGCAGCTCGCGGATCGTCCTGTCGGCCTCCGCCGCCTCGGCCGAGCGCTTTCCGGTGAGCGGGTGCGGCTTGTAGATGATCCGTACGTTCTCCGTCAGGAGTTTTTCGATCAGGGGCACGCCCATCGGGATCAGCGAGGTGTGGCAGTCGTCGTCGCTCCAGCCTTCCCAGGTGGGTGCGTACAGGACGACGGGCAGAGGGCCGGGGACGTGCTCGGCGTGCAGCCGGATCGGGGACAGCTGCGGGCGCCCCACCTCCACGATCGCGCTGTCACTGATCGCGTGCCGCACCCGCTGGTAGCGGTCCCGGCCCGCACGGCCGGCCACCCAGATCTCGTCGTACACCTTGCTGACCCGGTTGCTGCTGGCGAGCTTGTCGCTGTCGCCGTGCCCGATGAACACGTGCTTGGCCTCGGCCACGCGGAGCATGTGAACGTTCTTGCCCGCGTTGCCGGGATACAGCACGACCCGGACGCCGGACAGTTCGAGCTCGGCCAGGTCGTCGGCCTTCGGTACGCAGACGACCGGGATCCAGGTACGGCTCAGGTGACGGAACGAGGCGCTCTCCCGAAGGATGATCACCGGACGCAGGTCGAGCTGTTCCAGGGTCTCGATCCACATGTTGACCTGGTACATGAAGTCGCGGGAGACGGCCGCGAAACTGAAGTAGAGCGCCACCTCCGGCCGGTACTCCTCCAGCCTGCGGTTGACCTCGGCGAACACCTCGTCCCGTGCGGGCATCCGGCGCGCCCTGCGGTACTGACCCAGCAGCGCGAGGACGGCCGCCGCGGTCACACCGGCGGTGAGAGCGAATCCCGCGTAGGCCGGCTCCCAGGTGCCCGCGGCGAGCGCGGCGAGGAGCCCGACGTGGGCCGGAAGGTCCAGGTGCAGGACTTTGCGCACGTGGCGTCTGAACAGGAGGGCGGGGGGCTGCCGGGGTATCGGCAGCTCGCTCAGGTCGAGGTTGCGCACCATCAGCGGCAGCACCCGGCGCCGGCGGATGGCGTGGTGTACCGCCGTGTACAGCATCATCATCGCGAAGTGACCGCTGACGACCGCGAGGGCGGTGACCAGCCACACGCCCGGCGCACCCATCCGGCTGGCCAGCGCGAGCAGCATCACCGTGCGAACCGCGAACCGCATGGTGCGATCGAGATGCAGCGCCGCGAGTCGGCGTACGAAACTCGGGGCGCGCGCGTGCAGTACCTCGTCCACCGCGTACGTCACGGCCGACGCCGCCACGAAGCCCCACAGGGACGGCATCAGGGCGACGACCGGCAGCGCGACGAAACCGGCGCCGAGCAGGAGCACGAGGAGCAGGTCGGTCACCCCCCTCACGCGCAGGACTCCACATAACCGACGGATCACCATGGGCGGGACTTCCTCTTCCGAGACGTTCGCCCCGATGGGCGACCTGTATGCCAGTTCGACTCGGAAAGCCCGTGAAGAGTTGTACACCCGGTCTATGGAAAAAATTCATCTTCTGTTCGTGAATGCCTGAGGCTGCTCAACCACCGCCGACGGACGGCGACGGCCACGACGTCCACCGGCTTTTCGACACCGCTGGAACAACAGTTACGCCGCGTCAGACACCTCATGGCACCGGACGGTTGTGCGGATGGGGCGTGTCCCTAGGGACCCGGATCGGGTCACCCGCGCGTCAGGCGCCGCAGGAATGACATACGCGCAGGTGAAAAGCCTGACGGTTAGTCATGGGCATGCTGTAACGCCGGTACCGGCGGCTTCCGCTGGGCCCAGGAGGGCGACGACCGGCTCCTGTGGACGGACTACGCGACTCTCGTCGGCAGTTCCATGAGAAACCCCCGGGTCGGTGACCCGGGGGTTCTTCGACGTGGCGGCCTCAGCTCGTGAAGGTGAGGTACTTCCAGGCGCCGTACGTCGTCGTGTTCACGCTGTCGCCCGAGCCGCTGATGTAGCAGTCGCGGACGCGGAAACGCCAGCCGGTGGGCGGGGTGCCCGTGAGCGTCACGACGGACTTTCCGGCGGAGTCGAGCTTGAAGTACTCCTTGGACGTGGTCTGCCAGACGCCGTCGGCGTAGATCTGGACCTGCAGGAGCTGCTTGCGGCCCGGGTACGGCGTCATCGTGGTCGTGACGACCGGGTCCTTGGACTGGTGGAAGTAGTAATAGGTGTGGTTCCACGTGTAGCGGGTCTTGTAGGAGCCGCCGAGCACCGTGGACGTCTTCACCCTGGCGCCGACCGTACTGGTCGTCGTCTTCGGCGCGTAGCGCCCGTCGCCGGCGAACTTCGCCGTGAGCAGGGTCTTGCGCGTCAGGCTGAGGGTGACGGACAGGTTGCCGCTGGAGTTGACCGTGCCGGACTTCACGAGCTTGTCGGGCTTGTCGGCGCCGTACGGGTTGGCCCAGATCTCGACCGCACGGTTCTTGTACGTCGTGCCGAGGTGCGCCGTGAACGTGACGGACTGCGCGTAGTCGTACGCCTTGCCGTTGTTGTCCAGCGTCAGCGTGGGCGTCGCGCGCGAGACGTCGACGGTGTCCGTCGCCGTCGCCGCGGTGTGCGTGCTGTCACCGGCGTAGCTCACCGTGTACTTCACCTTGCCGCCGGCCGGCGGGGTGTCCGTGAAGGAGTAAGCGCCGCCCGCGCCCAGGGACTTGGTGCCGAGGGACTTGCCGTTCGGCGACTCGAGGTCGGTGCGGGTGACCTGGATCGGGGTGCCCGCCGGCAGCGCCAGGTTCGCGGTCAGCTTGCCCTTCACGGTGAGGGAGGCGGCACGGGTCGCCTTCGCCGGGGCGTCGACCGTCAGGGTGGAGGCGTACTTGCGGGGCGTGTCGACGGTCTGGAACTGCATGGAGTCGGAGTGACCCGTCAGCACGAACAGCTTCGAGCCGTCGGCCGACCAGCTGATGGAGTGCCCGCCTCCCGGCATCCAGCTGTGCGTCAGGTTGCGGATGCTCGTCGGCCGGGCGGGGTCGTTGCTGAAGACGAAGGTGTCGCCCACGTCGTCGGTGTCGAGGACGGTGGTCGCGACCGTGCCGTCCGGGGCGATACTGACCGTCCTCACCCCCAAAGTGGCCGGGTAGGTGCGCACCTCGGACAGGTCGGAGAGGCGGTACTCGGTGAGCGCCTGGCTGCCCGGTCCCGCGACGACGACGTTCTGGCCGTCCGGGGTGAGGGCCGCGTCCGCGAAGGAGCCGTTCTTGTTGGCGGAGACCTTGAGCACCGGGGTGCCCGAGGAGATGTCGTAGACGACGATCGGGCCGGAGCTGATCTTCCCGTCGAGGGCGAGCAGCGTGCCGGGGTTGTCAGGGTCGGCGTAGACCATCGGCGGGCTCGCGAAGTCGTGGCCGACGGCGAGGTCGAGCGTCACCGTGGGCGTCTCGGCGGTCAGGTCGACCTTGCCGAGCCCGGAGTCCCACTGGTCGCCGTAGCCGAACCACAGCCTGCCGTCGGCGTAGGCGAGCCGGGAAGGCAGCGTCCCGTCGCCCGTCGGGTACTCGGCGGTCGGCGTGAGCTGCCCGGTGTCGATGGCGACGATCTTGTCGGCGCCGTAGAGCGCGGCGTAGAGCGTGCCGGAGTCCGGGCTCAGCTCCAGGTCGCGGACCTGGGGCAGGTCCGTGAGGGTTTGGACGACCTGCCCGGTGAAGTCGGTGACGACGATCTTGTTGTTGTAGTCGTCGCTGATGAAGACCCGCTGGTGGACGCCGTCCACCACGGTGTCGTTCGCTCCGAAGAGCGCTATGGGCCGGCTGGAGTCGGCGGACGCCGGCACGGCGAGCACCACCGAACCGAACAGGGCCGCAAGGGCTGCGGCGGCCGGAAGAGTGCGCAGACGCACAGTGTCGAACCCCTGGAATGAAGGCGAGCGCAGATGGGTGCCACCCATGCGTCCGGTGTGTGTGAACCGTGTGCCACATGTGGCAAGTGTGCGAAGACTAGGTCATGGCGAGGGGACCGCAGCGCGCGGGTCCCTTCGCCCGCAGCACATGGATCCCTTCGTCCGTTCCGGCAGACCCGGCCCCGGGCTCCGGTGCTGCGCCGCCCCTCCACTGACGCCCCTCCGCTAACGCGCCTCGGCGAATGAGCCGGGCCGCCCGGCCAGGGTCTTCGCCGTGTCGGCTATCGGCTTCCTGCCGATATGGACCCAGGCCAGGGTGGCGAGGACCGAGCCGTTGAGCAGGAAGAGCAGCCACAGCAGCTTCGGCACGAAGCGGATGCGGTCCGCGGGGGTGCGGGCGCAGTCGATCAGGCCCCACAGCCAGATGGAGGCCGTGAGGGCGATCAGCGCGAGGGACAGCAGGTCCATCCTGTGCAGCATCCGTCTTCTCCTTGCTCGGACTCGGGCTTGCCGCACCGAAAGCGGCCTCACTCCCTCATCGGACGAGCCCCTCCGACCGGTTCACGGAACCGCCGACCGGTCCGGAGAACTGCCGAAGCGTTCGCGGACACCTCAACAAGCCCCGTCGGCACGGCAGGTGACGACGGGCCACCACCGCCTCCCCCCGGCCGCGATGGTCATGTGCAGGCAAAATGCTATGCTCCGCCCACTCGCCTGGGGGGATGCCCGGCCGGCATATGCCCGCACGTCTGTGACCTGCGGTTCAACGGCCCGCGCACAGGTCTCTCCACGCCTTGGTCCACGTCCTCGGAGAGGTCCCGCATGGGCAGACGTGCGCTCGTACGAAGCGCCACCGCCGCCGCTGTCTCCTTCACGCTCGCCCTCGCGATCGGCCCGCTGACGGCCGGGAGCGCGCAGGCCGGACCGGTCACCGGAGAGGTGACCGTGCCGGCCACCACGTCCCTGGTCCCCCGGACCGGCCTGCTGAGCGCCGGGCCCTCGGGGTTCCTCCGGTACGAGGAGGGCCGCGGTCAGCTATGGACGACGTACGACGGCACCGACACGGTCGTCGACGCCTCGGGCACGGACGCGTACGGCGTCACGAGCGCGGGCGCGGGTTCGGACGTCGTCGCCCGCTTCGACAGCTCCGCGAGGACCGTGACGCTGCGGAACATGGCGTCCGGTCATGTCAGCACGGTCGCACTGCCCGACGGGCACTTCTACTTCAGCACGCTCGGATCGACGGTCGTCACGACCAAGGGGACCCCGGGCGACTCCGTGTGGCACCTGCTGGACGTCCAGGAGGACGGCTCCGTCTCCGACCGCACGGTGGAGGGCGTGCCCTCCGGCGTCTACACGCAGTCCGCCGCCGGGCTGGGCGACGCGCGCGGACAGGTGGTGCGCTACCGCAAGGGCGACGACGAGGTCACCGGGTGGCTCGACGTCGAGCAGGGGAGCTTCACCGCCCTGCCGTACACCATGCAGGCGTGGTACTACCTGGTCGCGCTCAACCCCACCCACCTGGTGTGGTTCGACAACGGCACCCTGCGCGTCGCCTCCCGCCAGAACCCGTCCGCCGCCGTGCGGACCGTTCAGGTCGGCGAGATCGCGCAGGTGCTGGGCATGGTCGGCGACAACGTGATCGTGTCCCGGTACGACTCCTCCCTGGGCCGCTACGACAACGGCCGCGCGGTCTCGCGGGTCGAAGCCGTCCCCCTCGACGGCTCCGCGCCGCGGACCCTGCTGGCCCGGACGTCGCGGGAGGCCGTGGCGACTCCGGACGGCGGACTCCTGGTCGCGGGCGGCACCGACACGGACCACTGGGGCGTCTCCCTCGTCGAGGCCACCGCGGGCGGCGGGGTCGCCGTGCGCCGGATCGCGGACGCGTACCCTCGCAAGGCCGCCCACACGGTCTCCCAACTGACCTTCGCCCAGGGCCTGCTGACCACCATGGAACTGGATCCCGTGGGTGACTGGACGTATCTCCACACCCGCGAGACGAGCGTGTCCGGCTCCCTCGCCGCAGGGGCGCGCACCGACCGCGGCCGCGTCGTGATGGAGGACTACTCACTGGGCCGGCCGCGTCTCCTCGACACCGGCGACGGCCGCGCCGTCGTCTCCGGCTCCGGCGCCGACCCCGAATCCGACCCGACCGCCGCCGACCAGCCCCGGCTCCTCGGGGCAGGTCAGCCGATGCCCGGCACCCGGATCGACAGCTCCCGCAGCTACCGGACCGCGACCGCCGCGAACGGCCGCTTCGCCGCCCTGACCAGGCCGTGGGACGGCAACGGCGCGTCGGAGACCCGGATCGTCGACGTCGACTCAGGACGCACGGTGTTCACCACGACGGACAACGTGCGGGCGATCTGGGGCACCACCGCCTGGGTGATGTCCGGCAACGACACCGTGGTCCCCTACGACCTGCTGACCGGGGAACAGGGCGAGCCGGTGTGGTTCGGGCGCGGCTGCCTGCTGAACGACTTCCAGGCGGTCGGCCGGTGGCTGCTGTGGAACTGCGTGATGGGTTCGGAGGGCCAGGGCGTCTACGACACCGTCACCGAGCGGAACCTGACGCTCGTCTCCGGCTCCGGCTGGGCGCAGGCGCAGCTCGGCGACGGTTTCGTCGCGACGACCGCGAACGGGCAGCTCAAGGTGATCGACGTGCGTGGCGGGACGCCCGTGGCGCACACCGCCGGGGCCTTCGAGGGCAACGCCTGGGACGTCGACCCGTACACCGGTGTGATCGCCCAGCTCCGCTCGGACAACAGCGTCCGGCTGACCTCCAGCGACGTCCCCGTCTCCGCGCTCGTCCAGCGTGACGCCACCGTCGCGGCCTCGGCCGACGTCAAGGGCGGCACCGCGCAGTGGGGTCCGAAGTGGTGGCTGAACAAGCCCGCGGCCTCCTGGACGCTCGTGCTGAAGAACAAGGCCACGGGTACGACGGTGCGCACGCTCTCCGGGGGCCTGGCGCGCGGTGTGGTGGCCCCGGCCTGGAACGGCAAGGACGGCGCCGGCAGGCTGGTGCCCAACGGCTCCTACAGCTGGACGCTGACGGTCGCGCCGGCGGACGGGCAGGGCGGGTCGCTGACCAGGACGGGCACGGTCAAGGTGACCGGTGCGGCCGCGGTGCGGCGGGACTTCGTCGGGTCGGACGGCTTCGGGGAGGTGCTGACCCTCAACGGCTCGGGCGGGCTGACGTACCAGTACGGGACGGGGAAGGGCACGTTCACCGGGAAGGTGACGGGTTCGGGGTGGCCGACGACGGTGAAGGCGGTGCCCTTCGGCGACCTGAGCGGTGACCGGTGCAACGACGTGCTCGTGCGGTACAGCAGCGGCTCGCTGCGCGCCTACCGGCCCGCGTGCGGGGCTGCGGTGACGCCGTCGACGGCGTACACCTCGCTGGGCACGGGCTGGAACCAGTACGACGTGCTGACCTCGCCCGGCGACGTCAGCGGTGACGGCCGGGCCGACCTGATCGCCCGCCAGGCCTCGACCGGCGACGTCTACCTCTACAAGGCGACGAGCACGGGCACCCTCTCCGCCCGGGTGAAGACCGCCTCCAAGTGGACGGGCTACAAGAAGGTCGTGGGCGCCGGTGACCTCGACGGCGACGGGTACGGCGACCTGCTGGCCCAGGACAGGTCCAACGAACTGTGGCGCTACGCGGGCACCGCGACCGGCACGTTCAAGACACGCGTGAAGGTCTTCACCGACTGGGGCTCCTCGTACGACACGATCGTCGGCGCCGGCGACATCACCGGCGACGGCCGGGCCGACCTCGTCTCCCGCGACACCTCCGGCACCCTGTGGCGCAACGACGGCAACGGCAAGGGCTCCTTCGGCGGCCGCACCAAGCTCGCCACCGGCTGGCAGGGCTACAAGAGCGTGTTCTGAGCACCCCCCACCACCGCCCGACGGGCCCGGACGACATGGTTCGTCCGGGCCCGTCCGCCGTCACGGTCCCGTGGCGCCCCGGCCCGGACCACCGGCGAGTCAGCCGGTAGGGCCCTGGACGTCACGGGGATGCCGGCCGGTGCGCACGTGCCCGAACGGGTGCGTCACCGTGGCCGCGATCAGGAGGAACAGGGCCACCAGGGTCGCGGGGACGGCCGCCGCCAGCCAGTACCCGCCGCCACCGGGGACGGCGGTCAGCAGCAGGGCCGACGTGGCCGCGGCGGTGGCGACACCCATGGCGACCAGGGCGGCGAAGACGGTACGGCCGTTGCGGGAGCGGTCCGCGGCGGCCGTGGGCCCGCTCCGGAGCTGGGCCCAGTGGCGGGCCGTCTCCTCGGCCTCGTGCCGGCGTCGTACCGCCGCACGGGTCCACAGGCCCAGGGCGATCGCCGCGCCCGCCGCGGTGGTGAGGCCAGGGATCCACCATGCCTCGGTCACCGCGAACAGGACGGCGATCACCCCGGCCGTGCCCCAGGCGCTGACGCAGGCCGCGGCCGCGTCACGCCGGGAGTCGGGACGGTCTGCGCCCGCGCGCAGATCGGTGAGTGCCGGGAGGTACCAGACGCTGCCGGCCACCGTCAGCAGTGCGGCACCCAGGGCCAGAACGGGCTGCGCCACGGTTCAGTGCACCGCCTCGGCCGCGACGATCTCCGGGTGGTGCAGGTCGAAGGCCGGGGACTCGGACCGGATCCTCGGCAGCGAGGTGAAGTTGTGCCGCGGCGGCGGGCAGGAGGTCGCCCACTCCAGCGAACGGCCGTAGCCCCAGGGGTCGTCGACCTCGACCTTCTCGCCGTACTTGGCCGTCTTCCACACGTTGTAGAGGAACGGCAGGATCGACAGGCCCAGTACGAACGACCCGATCGTGGAAAGGGTGTTGAGGGCGGTGAAGCCGTCGGTGGCCAGGTAGTCGGCGTACCGGCGGGGCATGCCCTCGACGCCCAGCCAGTGCTGCACCAGGAAGGTGAGGTGGAAGCCGGTGGTGAGGGTCCAGAAGGTGATCTTGCCGAGGCGCTCGTCGAGCATCTTGCCGGTCATCTTCGGCCACCAGAAGTGGAACCCGGCGAACATCGCGTACACGACCGTGCCGAAGACGGTGTAGTGGAAGTGCGCCACGACGAAGTACGAGTCGGAGACGTGGAAGTCCAGCGGCGGTGACGCCAGGATGACGCCGGTCAGTCCGCCGAAGGTGAACGTGATCAGGAAGCCCACGGTCCACAGCATCGGCGTCTCGAAGGACAGGCTGCCCTTCCACATCGTGCCGATCCAGTTGAAGAACTTCACTCCCGTCGGCACCGCGATCAGCAGGGTCATGAAGGAGAAGAAGGGCAGCAGCACACCGCCGGTCACGTACATGTGGTGGGCCCACACCGTCACCGACAGGCCCGCGATCGCGATCGTGGCGCCGATCAGACCCATGTAGCCGAACATCGGCTTGCGGGAGAAGACCGGGATGACCTCGGAGACGATGCCGAAGAACGGCAGGGCGAGGACGTACACCTCAGGGTGGCCGAAGAACCAGAACAGGTGCTGCCACAGCAGCGCGCCGCCGTTCGCCGGGTCGAAGACGTGGCTGCCGAACTTCCGGTCGCACTCGAGCGCGAACAGCGCGGCCGCCAGCACCGGGAAGATGATCAGGACCAGGACGCCGGTCAGCAGCACGTTCCAGGTGAAGATCGGCATGCGGAACATGGTCAGACCGGGGGCCCGCATACAGATGATGGTGGTGATGAAGTTGACCGCGCCGAGGATGCTGCCGAAGCCCGACAGCGCGACACCCATGATCCACATGTCGGCGCCGAGCCCCGGCGAGTGGACGGCGTCGGACAGCGGCGCGTACAGGAACCACCCGAAGTCGGCGGCGCCGTCCGGGGTCAGGAAGCCGAACGCGGCGATCGAGGACCCGAACAGGAACAGCCAGTAGGCCAGCATGTTCAGCCGGGGGAAGGCCACGTCGGGCGCGCCGATCTGCAGCGGCATGATCCAGTTGGCGAAACCGGTGAACAGCGGCATCGCGAACATGAGCAGCATGATCGAACCGTGCATCGTGAACGCCTGGTTGAACTGCTCGTTCGACAGGATCTGCAGTCCGGGCCGGGCCAGTTCGGCGCGCATCATCAGCGCCATGACACCGCCGACGCCGAAGAAGACGAACGCCGTGACCAGGTACAGCGTCCCGATCCTCTTGTGGTCGGTGGTCGTCAGCCAGTCCACCCACGACGCGCGGGCGGGACTCCCGGCGGACACCGCGCCGGGCCGCCCGGACACCTCGCCGGCCGCGCGGGCCACGCCGGCCGCGCCCGCCTCACCGGCCGTGCGGGCCGTGCCGGCCGCGTCCGTCACCTCGGCCTTGTCGGCCGCGGAGACCGCGGCGTGCGGTCCCACCGCCTCCACCGGGTGTATCTGTGCCTCGTCCACCGGACGACTCCCTCCCCTTCTCCACATGTCCGCCCATGGGCGGAGGTCCGCTCATGGCGTCGGCGGGCCGGACAAGTGCCCGCGCACGGGGGTGGACGCGGTGCCGCTTCCCGGCCGCCCCATGATCGATGCCGGGGCACGGGGTCCGGATAGGGCCGAACAGCCCCCGTGTGGGCCCTGTCGGCGGGGCCCAACGGCCCCATTCGCATCGCGCGGCCGATGGCCGGCGCACCGTGCCGGTCCCCGTGCGCGAGCTCCGGCGACGGGCGCGGATGCCCGCTTTTGCCGCATACGAACCCGTCAACTGCCGGGCGGCGCAGCGGAGGAGGGGCGCACGTCCGGGAGACGGACGCGCCCGGGCGGACGGTGCCGCCCCGCGTCCGTACGGCCCTTCGCCCGGGGCCGTTCGGCCCTATCGGCCCCGCGGGGCCGAGTGATCTTCTGGCTGGGCGGCCGGGTGCCCCAGCCCACGCAACTCCCTTCTCCCCCGTAGGGGATGGGCCGGAGCACTCGGTACGCGCCAAGAACGGCTCCAGCCGGTACGGACCGCACCGGCCGTGTGAAGGCTGCCGAAGAACAGCCGGTCCTCAGGGAGGCTCGCTTGCGGCGCAACTTGGGCTCGGTCGTGCTGGTGCTGGCGATCGGCGGCACGCTCGGCTCGCTCCTGTACCCGGTGTTCTACTCGTACCCCCACCGTTTCGACGCGGTGAAGGCCGCCATCGCCGACCCCGGCCCCCTGGTGGACACGCCCTGGGGGCCGCTGAGCGCCGCCGACCGCGACCTCGTGGTGCAGGTGGAGCTGGACGGGCTGTGGGAGACGTCCGCGGGCCGGCAGGCGATCGACCGGGCGCCGACGAAGGAGGTCGAGGAGGCGGGCGAGCAGCTGGTGGCCGGCCACACCGACCTCGACAGGCGCGTCCGCAAGCTGGCGGCCGACCTCGCCATCCCCCTGCCGGACCGGCCGACCGCCGAACAGCAGGGCTGGCTGGCGCAGCTGACGGCAGCTCAGGACGGCGAGTACCCGCGGCTGTTCGCGAACCTGCTGCGCGAAGAGCACGGCAGGGTCTTCCAGCAGCTCGCGCAGGTGCGCAGCAGCACCCGCAACACGCTGGTGCGGGAACTGGCCACGGTCATCAACCGCACCGAGCTCGGCCACATCTCCGCGCTGGAGAAGACCGGATACGTCGACTTCGACGCCGTATCGCGGAACGCCACGGCGTCTCCGTCCGCGCGGCAGACCGCGCTCCCGGCACCGTCGTCGCCATGAGCGCCGTCGTCGCCGTGAGCACCGTCGTCCCACCGTGAGCGCCGTCGTCCCGCCATGAGCACCGTCGTCCCGCCATGAGCACCGTCGTCCCGCCGTGAGGGTCAGGGTGCGATCGAGCAGTTTCCCCAGGCGGCGGCCAGGGCGTCGGGTATCGCCGGGACGTCCGCGCAGCCGTTCGGGCCCGCGGGAAGACCGTCGCTCGCGACGTAGACCCAGCCGCCGCCCGAGTCGCGGAAGTACTTGGCGGAACTTCCCTCGTCCTGCATGGCCACGAGTTCCGCCTGTGTGGCGCCCGCGGTGGGCCGGAAGCGGGTGACGGCGTAGCGGACGGTTCCGCACCGGCCGTAGAAGAACATGTGCGGTGCCGACTCGATGTGTTCGAAGTGGGTGACGTCGTGCCGGTACATGCGCGTGACCTCGGCCTTCACCCCGGCGTCGGCGGGCAGGTTGCGGCAGCCCGCGGGGGCGGCGGGCGAGGAGCCTGCCGGGGCGGGGGAGCCGGTGGCCGGACCGTCCGACGGCGCGGCCGTGCGGGCGGGACTCGACGAGGGCGACGTGACCGGGTCCGGGTCGTCCGTCCGGGCGGACGCCCCGGCCGAGGCGTCCGCGGAGGAGGCCGGGGTGCCCGCCGCGGACGTGGAAGCGCCCGCGGCGGAGCCGGTGCCCGCCGTCTCCTGGCATCCCGTCAGCAGCAGGATCCCGCCCGCCAGCGCCAGTACCGACGTACGTCCGAGACCGGACATGCCCCACCTCGTTCTCGACGACTCCGCCCGGCCGGCTCCCGTCGGCCCTCTCGGTCGCTCCGACCGGCGAAGTCATGGTCACGGCCAGCGCGACCACGGCGTGCGGCCGTCGCTCGCGCGGCCGCGGATTCTGCCCCACAGGACAGCACGGAACCGCCCGGCAGTTGCGGGAAGGGGGACGCGGGACGGTCTCGATTCCGCATACGTACCGCGCGGTCGCCGTGAGCGCCGTCGTCCCGCCCTTGGCCACCGCGACCACCGCACGGTGCCGGGCCGGACGGGGCAGGGGGCGGGCAGGGATCCGGGTCGGTCGCCGAAGGTCCCGCCCGTCGGCCCGGGCGGGAACGGCGGGGGCGGCCTCCTCACCGATGCCGATGCGGGTTCGATTTTCTTCACGCATTCCGGACCCCGCCGCACGGCTCCTGGGCAGAAACGCTGCGACCCGGGCGATCCAATATCTGCAGCAGCGACGTGAGAAATCGATGCCGGACGTCACGAGGATTTCTTGATCGACAGTCGGAGTGAGATTTTCGGCCGCGCACAATCGACCGCTCCGTGCTACTGTCGACATCAGTTGCAGTTGTGGTTCCCAAAAACTTGCGAGCATTCACCCCGCCCTTATGGGTGAAGCTCTTTTGTATCTCCGGTCTTTTTTCCGGCGGGGCAATCATCACGGCGACGCGGGATCCGCACGGCGCGGATCCCGGGCACCGTCCCGAAGGAGAATTGACATGGCTACTGGCACCGTGAAGTGGTTCAACGCGGAAAAGGGCTTCGGCTTCATCGAGCAGGACGGCGGCGGCGCCGACGTCTTCGCCCACTACTCGAACATCGCCACCTCCGGCTTCCGTGAGCTCCAGGAAGGCCAGAAGGTGTCCTTCGACATCGCGCAGGGCCAGAAGGGCCCGACGGCGGAGAACATCGTTTCCGCCTGACATCGCACGCATGGCACAGCTGGGGCCCGCACCTTGGGGTGCGGGCCCCAGCTCGCCGCGTTTTCGGCGCAGGCGTCCCGGCAGTCCGCGGCGAGTTCGGCCCACGACCGCGCTTCCGGGTCCCGGGTTCCGGACGATCTTTCCGCCCCCTTTCCCGGCCGACGCCGCCGCTCCAGATGCACACCCGGCCCGCCCCCCGGCCACACCTGATCTGCCCCTGAGCCCCGCCGGTCCGACCCTGGTCACTCCTGCTCCACGTCCGGACCGTTCCCGCTCGATGCCCGTTCCGAGCCGGCACACGACCCCTCTTCCTCTCCACCTGCCGTTCCCCTGATTCCGGGATATCGCCGCTCTTCGGGCATCACATCCCGCGAGAATTCTTCACCGATCCGATTCGGTGCTGAATTTCATTCGGCTCGTTCTCGCGATTCTCTGCGCCGCTCGTTCGCTGCGGGAATTCCTTGATACGCGCCCGTTCAAGGAAGGTTCCGCATGAACCGCACGCGCACCAACAATCGCTTCACCCGCACCCGCACGGAGGGCGCCGGCGCCCGAAGGGGCGGCAGCCGATTCGGGGCCGCTTCGACCGGCCGGTCCGGAGCGCCCGGCCGGTCGAAGGGCTACGGACGCCAACAAGCTTCACTGCAGGGCGAGTTCGCACTACCGGTGACCACCACGCCCGCCCTGCCGGCCGTGGAGGCGTTCGCCGACATCGCCCTGCCGGCGCCGTTGCTGGCGGCGCTCGGCCACGAAGGCGTGTCGGTTCCCTTCCCGATCCAGGCGGCGACCCTGCCGAACACCCTGGCGGGCCGTGACGTACTCGGCCGGGGCCGCACCGGCTCGGGCAAGACCCTGGCCTTCGGCCTCGCGCTGCTGGCCCGTACCGCCGGGCAGCGTGCGGAGCCCCGGCAGCCGCTGGCCCTGGTCCTCGTACCGACCCGAGAACTGGCCCAGCAGGTCACCGACGCGCTCGCCCCCTACGCCCGTTCTCTGCGACTGCGGATGACCACCGTGGTCGGCGGGATGTCGATCGGCCGGCAGGCAGGTGCCCTGCGCGGCGGGGTGGAAGTCGTCGTCGCGACTCCGGGCAGGCTCAAGGACCTCATCGAGCGGGGCGACTGCCGGCTGAACCAGGTCGCCATCACCGTCCTCGACGAGGCCGACCAGATGGCCGACATGGGTTTCATGCCACAGGTCACGGCACTGCTCGACCAGGTGCGTCCCGAGGGACAGAGGATGCTCTTCTCCGCCACCCTGGACCGCAACGTCGATCTGCTGGTCCGCCGCTACCTGACCGACCCGGTGGTCCACTCCGTGGACCCGTCCGCGGGCGCGGTCACGACGATGGAGCACCACGTGCTCCACGTGCACGCCGCGGACAAGCACCGGACGACCACCGAGATCGCGGCGCGCGACGGCCGGGTGATCATGTTCCTGGACACCAAGCACGCGGTGGACCGGCTGACCGAGCACCTGCTGAACAGCGGAGTCCGTGCGGCGTCCCTGCACGGCGGCAAGTCCCAGCCGCAGCGCACGCGGACCCTGGCGCAGTTCAAGACCGGGCATGTGACGGTCCTGGTGGCGACCAACGTCGCGGCGCGCGGCATCCATGTCGACCAGCTGGACCTCGTGGTCAACGTCGACCCCCCGAGCGACCCCAAGGACTATCTGCACCGCGGTGGCCGTACGGCCCGTGCCGGCGAGTCCGGCAGCGTCGTGACCCTGGTGACGCCCAACCAGCGCCGCGACATGAGCCGGCTGATGGCCGCCGCCGGCATCACCCCGCAGACCAGTCAAGTGCGTTCGGGCGAGGAAGAGCTGAGCCGCATCACGGGCGCCCAGGCTCCCTCGGGCATACCGGTCGTCATCCGCGCACCGGTGACGGAGCGTCCCCGCCGTGGCGCATCCGCCTCCTCCCGGGGCCGGCGCGGCCGCTCCGGCCAGGGTCGGTCCAGCGGTACCGCCGCGCACCGCTCCGCCCAGCAGTAGTCCGGGACCCCGCAGCGACCGGGGGCCGAGCGAGGACCCGGCCGCGGCCCGGCAGTTCAGGCCCCGGCACACCGGTCCGCGGTCTCCCTCACCAGCGACCGGTGAGGGAGACCGCGGACCGGTCGCCGCACTCCGCACCACACCCACCCCGCAGGAGGCACCCTTGACGCTCGTTCAGATGCAGCCGTGTTCCGTGGGACCCGTCCCGGCCGTCCTCGTCGACCCGGAGGACGCGTCCGGGCTGCGGGTGCGGGGCGACATGACCGTCGAGGTGGCCCTGGCCGTGATGGCGGGCGCCCGTGTCGGGCGCCTCCTCGTGTGCGACGAGGACGACCAGCACACGGACTCGGTCACCGAGGCCCAGCTCGCCGTCGTCCGCGACTGCTCCGCGTACACGGACCGGATCCGCGTACGCGATGTCCTCGGTCTCCGCCGCACGCCGGGCACCCTCGCCCTCTCCAGCTGAGCATCCCGCCGTTCCCGGCCGTTCCGACCCCGGCCCCGCCGGCCCTCTCCCGCTACCTGTGAGGCTTCATGCGCTGTGTCATCGCCCGCTTCCCGTTCGACCTCTCCAAGAGTGGAGTGCTGGAGTCGATGAAGGGGATCAAGCCCGAACCGATCACGGGCGAGTCGGTGATCATCGGCCGCTGCCACTATCCCGTCAAGCAGGTCGGCGAGGTCATCACCCGCCAGGACCGCCGCGACTTCACGAGCGGGGAAGTGACCCGGGCCATGGCCCGCCTCGGCTTCACCTGCCGCACCCCGGAGGCGGCCGCGCCCCCGCGCGCGCTCAGCCCGTTCCAGAACGCCTCGTCCCTGCTCGGCGGCCCCGCCCCGCTCGGACTCTGAGGACGTCCGCCTGCACCAGGACACCATGAGGGCCCCGCCTGCACAGACCGGCGGGGCCCTCATCGCGTGTCACTGGTCGGAGTACCTGAAGTCGCCCACGGTCCATGCACTGACGTCCTCGATCGCGACCCGGTACATCCCACCGGTCTCGGGGATTCCGACATTGCCCTGAAGGATGCGGGCGAGATGGAAGTGCAGATAGGCCGGGGCCCCGGCGCTGTCACCTCGGTCCGGCACCCGGCCGGGGTCGAAGACGTCGGAGAACGGCCCGAGACGGTCCGAGTCCTTCAGGACCTCCGACACCCGCTCCCGCCACACCGCTTCAGGGGCCAGACGGCCGGTGATCACGGCGCCGCCGACGATCACGGTCAACGACATCTGAGTGCTGTGCCCGGACTCCACCATGGCGGAGATGTCAACGAGCAGCTCGTCGGGGTTCGACATGGAAGTCCCTTCTGTTCAGCGGTCCGCCGGTCGCTGCGCGCCGCAGATTGTCTACGCCTCGAACCACTCGAAATCTACCTTTGCCACAGTAGACATCGACCTCTGACGTGATTAGGGTTTCTTCTGTAGACATCGCCGCCCCGGCGCACTTGGGCACCGGCTCGGCAAGTGTTCGGTCCAGAGGAAGAACCGAGGAGGCAGACGCCATCAGGATCGCCCGGCCCGCGACGTATCCGGGTCCGGGTGCCGCAAGAGCCCGGAATGGAAGGTGGTTCCAGGTCACGCATACGCGATCCCCGCTCGCCCGCCCGTCGTTCGGGCCCGGTAGCGGAAACAGAAGGTCGACTCCGCAGTAGAGCCGACGGATGGTGTTCAATTCCCTCGGGGCCCTGGTGCCGTACGGCGTCAGGGCCCCTCGACGCGTGCCACAACGAGGTGAAATGACAGCAGACACTCCGCTCAGTGGTCGTCTCGACGACGACGACTACCCCGCGTACACGATGGGCAGGGCAGCCGAGATGCTCGGCACCACGCCGGGCTTCCTCCGAGCCATCGGTGAGGCCCGTCTGATCACCCCGCTCCGCTCGGAGGGCGGGCACCGGCGCTACTCCCGCTACCAGCTGCGGATCGCCGCCCGCGCGCGGGAACTCGTCGACAAGGGAACCCCGATCGAAGCCGCTTGCCGCATCGTCATCCTCGAGGACCAACTCGAGGAAGCCCAGCGCATCAACGCCGAGTACCGGCGCGCCGCGCGAACGGCGCAGGAACGAGCCGGCGCGGGCTGACCTCGCCCAGGACCGGACCGGACCGGCCGGCCCGCCCGCACGGAATCGCGCCCCGGCCGGCACCCCCGATCGGCAGACGCGGACGGCGTGCGTCCGCGACCCGGTTGGGGGATCACGTTGACACAGGGGATCACCCAGCAGTTGACTGACAGCCGGTGTACAGCCCATTCCTCCGGTAACCGTGGCGGCGTGATCCCCACGGTGACGCCCTTCCGAAACGCCCCGCCCGATCGACACCACCGGTCGTCGCCACCGGATCACCCTGCGCGCCCGGCCGGTACGACGCACAGGAAGTGGCCCACGATGATGTACGACCAGACACGCGCCCAACAGCCGCCGGACGGGCGGCCCGGCTCCGCCGGACGTCGTACGCCGGGCCCGGAGCCGCTGCTCGCGGCGGCCGAGCGGGCCGACGTCACCCAGCGGCTCCACCACGCCCTCAACACGTTCGCGCACAGCCCGCTCGAAGCGCTGGAAGAGGCCGAGACCGCGTTCGACGAGGCCGCGGCCCGGCTCATGAGCGCCCTCACGGAACGCCGACGCGCCCTGCACGACGGCTGGCACGACCAGGACCCCGAGACCCAGGGCGAGGAACTCCGCCACGCTCTGCGGCAGTACAGCGAGATCACCCAGCGGCTGCTGCGCATGTGAGTCAGCACCCCTCCCGGTGCTCGCGGCTGCTGCGCATGTGAGTCGGCGCCGCTCCCGGTGCACGTCGACGGTGCGGCTCCCCCGGTCGCGCGGAGAGGTGCCGCCCTTCAGCGCTCGACGCCCGCCGGCCGGACGAGGGCCACTTCGAGGACCGGGCCGCCGACGATGGCGGTGACGACCGTGACGAGTCTCAGCAGGTCACGGAAACCCCGATGACACTGCCGTCGGCCCCCTCCTGTCCGAGGGAGCCGGCGGTGAGGGTGAAGAAGCCGGGCAGGACCAGCCCGAGCCGGTGCGGCCGCGGGCTCAGCCGGGTCGCGGCAGCGGCCAGGACCGCGGCCGCGACGAGCGTCCCGCCCGTCTCGCCGATCGCCTTGGTGACCAGGGACTGCAGGACGGGTCAGGAACGCGGCGACGTCGTCCGGTGCGGCCCGCGTGTCCGGTCCCATCGGCCGCCTCCCCTCGACGCGGGGGCCGCCGCCCGCCGGGATGCGCGCGGACCCGCCACCAGCGTGCGGAGCCCCGGCCCGCCCGGCGAGCGAGGCGGTCCGAACGGGTGAGACCGCGCACCCGAGCGGACCACCGCCTCACCCCGGGAGGCGCCGGAACGCCGGGAAACCCCGCTCACCCGGACGGCCCACCCGGCGCGCGGTGCCGGTCACCCGCACGGAGGCTGGTCCCACCGCTTTCGACACGGGAACAGGGAGGCGTCCAATGAGCTCGATGGACATGCCCGCGGACGCACCACGGGAGAGCGCGCGGACCGCCAGGGCCGCGGTCCCGGCGGCGCCGAGGCTCACCTGGCTGACGCTGGCGTTCATGACGACCGCCTCGGTCGCGAGCCTGCGGGCCGCCCCCACGATGGCGGTGTACGGCCTGGCCTGCGTGTTCCTCTACCTGGTCCCGGCGATCGTGTTCCTGCTGCCGACCGCCCTGGTCTCGGCGGAACTGGCCTCGGGCTGGAACGGCGGTGTCTACCGCTGGGTGAGCGAGGGACTGTCCAAGCCGCTCGGGTTCCTCGCCGTGTGGTGCCAGTTCGCGATGACGATCTTCTACTACCCGAGCCTGCTGGCCTTCGTGGCGAGCACCATCGCGTACATCATCGACCCGGCCCTGGCCTCCAGCGGCCTCTACACCGCGATCGTCATCGTGGTCCTGTACTGGACCGGTGTCTGGATCTCCTCGCGCGGCACCAAGGCCCTCGCCGGTCTGTCCAGTTGGGGCCTGGTCATCGGCACCCTGGTGCCCGGCACGATCCTCGTCGTGCTCGGCATGGTCTTCCTGGCCCAGGGCAACCCCTCGGCGGCGCCCATGACGGCGAGCCATCTGCTGCCGCAGTGGACGGGTCTGGCCAGCCTCGTGCTGATCGTCAACAACTTCCTGTCGTACTCCGGCATGGAGATGAACGCCGTCCACGTGTCGTCGCTGAAGGACCCGGCGAAGGAATACCCGAAGTCGATGTTCCTGGCGATGGGCCTGGTGCTGCTGATCTTCATCCTGCCCGCGCTGGCCATCAGCTGGGTGGTGCCCGCGAACCAGACCAGCCTCACCGCCGGTGTCATGCAGGCGTTCGACGCGTTCTTCGCGTACTTCGACATCGGCTGGATGACACCGATCGCGGCCGTGATGCTGATCTCCGCGTCGCTGGCCGGCATGCTGACCTGGCTCGCCGGGCCCTCCAAGGGCCTGCTGGAGATCTCCCGCAGCGAGGGCTACCTGCCGCCGTACCTCCAGCGGCTGAACCGCTTCGGCATCCAGCAGAACATCCTGGTGACCCAGGGCGTCGTGACCACGGTGATCGCGCTGGGCTACGCCTTCATCCCGAACGTCTCCAACGTGTACTGGATCTTCTCGACGATCACCACGCAGGTGTACCTCATCGTCTACCTGCTGATGTTCGTCGCCGCGATGCGGCTGCGGAAGAACCAGGCCGACCACCCGCGCGGCTACCGCGTGCCCGCCCTGAACGTGGTGTGCGTCGTCGGCTTCCTGGCCTCGGCCGCGGCCATGATCATCGGTTTCGTGCCGCCCTCGCAGTTCGGCAGCAACAGCGTCCTGCTGTACGTCGTCATCATCGGCAGCGGCCTGGGCCTCCTCGGCCTGCTGATCCCCTGGGCGTTCCTGAAGTTCCGCAAGCCGAGCTGGCAGACGGAAACCGCTCGCGAGGAGGAGGCGGGGGCATGAGTCCCACCCGGTTCGCATCGGAGCACAAGTGGATCTACTGGGGCGCGATCGTGGTGCTGCTCGGTCTCGTCGTGGCCGGACTCGTGCGCTACGCGGCCATCACGACGAACAACCAGGCCACGAGCAAGGCCAACCAGCTCGCCGACGCCGCCGAGGAGGCCGGTCTGCCGCGCCCCGACACCGAGTTGATCGCGAGCGTCCTGGGCGACGACGGCGGCCTGGTCTGCGACGATCCGGCCAGCGCCCTCAAGTCGGCGCTGTGGAAGATCAACGTGTCCAACGGCGCCGCGTTCGTCGGTCAGCGGCCCGTCATCGGTGACGGCAGGGCCCTTCGGGCCGAGGCCACGATCATCGAGATCTACTGCCCGGAGAAGCTGGACAGGATCAATGACAAGCTCGACGACCTGAAGACCGACGACACGGTGAGGCGGTGACCGTGTCCGAACTCGCCGAGAAGATCTCGGGGTTGATGGGCCGGGCCAGGACCGACCTGGCCGAGCTGGTGTCCATCCCCTCCGTCGCCGACCCGCGCCAGTACCCGCCCGAGGAATGCCGGCGGGCCGCGCTGTGGGTGGCCGAGGCCTTCACCGAGGCGGGGCTCCACGACGTCCACCTCGCCGAGACGCCCGACGGGAGCCACGCGGTCATCGGGCACCGGCCGCCACCGCCCGGCGCCCCCACCGTCCTGCTGTACTGCCACTACGACGTGCAGCCGCCGCTGGACGACGACGCCTGGACCACACCGCCCTTCGCCCTCACCGAACGCGACGGCCGCTGGTACGGCCGGGGCACCGCGGACTGCAAGGGCAACATCGTGATGCACCTGACCGCCCTGCGCGCGCTCGGCGACGACATCCCGGTCGGCCTGAAGTTCGTCGCCGAGGGGTCGGAGGAACAGGGCACGGGCGGCCTGGAGAGTTACGTCGCCCAGCACCCCGAGCAGTTCCTCGCCGACGCCCTGCTGGTGTGCGACACCGGCAACGCGGAGGTCGGCACGGGCACCGCCACCGTCACCCTGCGCGGCCTCGCCAACGTCGTCGTCACCGTCGACACCCTGGCCGGGGAGGTCCACTCGGGCATGTTCGGCGGCCCCGCCCCGGACGCGCTCGCCGCGCTGGTCCAGATGCTCTCCACCCTGCGCGACCCGGCCACCGGCGCCACCCGTGTCGAGGGCCTCGACTGCGAGGGCGTCTGGGAGGGGGCCGGTTACGACGAGGAGCGGTTCCGCGCCGACGCCGGTGTCCTGGACGGCGTCCGTCTCACCGGGACCGGAACGGTCGCCGACCGGCTGTGGGCCCGCCCCGCCGTCACCGTCCTCGGCATCGACTGCCCCCCGGTCGTCGGCTCCGCCGCCGCCGTGCCGCCCACCGCGCGGGCCCGGGTGAGCCTGCGGATCCCGCCCGGCACGGATCCGGCGACGGCCCGCGCGGCCCTCACCCGGCACCTCACCGGGGCCGCGCCCTGGGGAGCCCGGGTCGAGGTCGAGGACGAGAGCGCGGGCGCCCCCTTCCGGGCGGCCACCGACGGCCCCGCGTACGCGGCGCTCGGCCGGGCCATGGACGAGGTCTACGGCAGGCCCATGGCCTTCCTCGGCCAGGGCGGCTCCATCCCGCTGTGCAACGTCCTCGCCGAGACCTACCCCCGCGCCGAGATCGTCCTCATGGGCGTGGAGGAGCCCAAGTGCCTCATCCACGCGCCGAACGAGAGCGTCGACCCCTCCGAGATCGAGCACATGGCCCACGTCGAGGCGCTCTTCCTCCGCGCCTACGCGGCCTCGGGGAGCCGCGGCCGCTGAACATATCCGCCCGCTCGCGCGTCCCCGTACCGACAGTGCGGTACGGAGAACGGGGAGGGCTCGATGAACAGGCGGAGCAGGATCAGGAACACGGCCGGCGTCGTGACGGCGAGTCTCGCGGCACTCGCCGCGGTTCAGGGGTCGAGCGCCGGTGCGGTGGGGGACGAGAGCCGGGCCGCGGAGCGCGTGACCGTGTGCACCGGCACCCGGCCGACGAGCGGCCCGCCCGACCCGGAACTCTCGCTGTACCGACTGCTGGAGTACGCCGGGAAGAGGGGCGAGACACGCTACGCACATGTCTTCACCGGTCTGACCGCCGACGACGACCCGCGAACGGCTCACGTGTACCGCATCCCCTCCAAGGCGTTCGACGCGGACATCTGCGCCCGTGCGGAGAAAGGAATACGGGTGCGGCTGCACGACACCGACGTCACCGCGCGCCGGCTCGAAGCCGTGATCGATCAGACCGGCGACCGCATGGACCGCTGGGACGGCGAGTTCGACCTGCGGGAGGTGGCCCCGGACCCCAGGGGTTTCGTGTACTTCGGCGTCGACGACCCGGCCAAGGCCTACCGCGTCCTCAAGAAGGACCTCGGCCCGTTCTGGGCGAAACGCATCAGGGTGGAGCACGTGGAATCGGCGTCGGCCCTCTGACAGTGACAACGGTCCAGGGGCAGGGACCCTCCGACCTGCCCTCAACCGCTCGCGCCGCGCCCGGGGTTCGGCTTGCAGGGGCGAGAAGCACCTGCCTATCGTCGCGGCCATGCAGTCCTACACCATCGGCCAGGCCGCCCGGCTCCTCGGCGTGAGCCCCGACACCGCCCGCCGCTGGGCGGACGCCGGGCGGGTGGCCACCCACCGGGACGAGAGCGGCCGGCGCCTCATCGAGGGCCGCGACCTCGCCGCGTTCTCGGTGGAGCTGGCCAGGACCGGTGGTGAGGAGGGCGTCACGTCCTCCACGTCCGTCCGCAACGCCTTCCCCGGCATCGTCACCGCCGTCAAGCTCGGCGACGTTGCGGCCCAGGTGGAGATCCAGGCGGGACCCCACCGGCTGGTCTCCCTGCTGACCCGGGAGGCCGTCGAGGAACTGGGCCTGGAGGTCGGCGTGGAGGCCACGGCCAGGGTCAAGTCGACCAACGTGCACATCGACCGCACCTGACCGACCGCCGGACACCGGGCGCCGACCACCAGGCACCGACCACCGGGCGCGGACGGTCAGCCGGGGCCCCCGGCCGGCCGGGACGGACGACGGCCATCCACCCGGATGCTGTCGACACCGCTGACGTGCCGGGCCCCGCACCGGTCCTGCGGCAGGACGAGCTGCGGCCCGGCCCGGTCCAACGGGGTGCCGTCGATGCCGACCGCGAGCAGCACCGGGGCGTCCGCGAAGTCGGGGTCGATCTCGACCCAGGTGAGCAGCGCGTGGTGGCCGTCCGCGCCCGGTGCCGGGGCCAGGCGAACAGGTCGGGCACGGTCAGCAGGGCGGGCCGCGCGAGGTCACCGGTCAGCGCGAGCTCCGCGAGCGGGGGAGCCGGCGGCGTCGGCGGCGTCGGCTGTGTCAGGGACTGGCTCACTGGACAGCACCTCCCGGTGAACCGTACCCGGCGACCGACCCCGGGCAAACGCACATGCATGGATCAGGTGCCGTTGGGCACAGCTCATGCAATGCGGCAGGCGACTTACAGCTCGCATATGCGGAAGTTATGATCAGGCTGTGGCAGAGCGTGGCCCCAGGACCGGGGATCACGCCGGGGGCTTCAGCACGCCTCCGGGCCTCCGACGTCTTCGAGGGAGTAGATCCGTGACGACCCGATCCGCGCGCCGGACCCGACGCACCGCCCGGACCCTGCGGGTGGCCGGCGCCGGTGCCGCCGCGCTGCTGGCCCTGAGCGCCTGCTCCTCCTCCGACACCGGCTCGTCCGACTCGTCCGACTCGTCCGGCAAGACGAAGGGGTCCTCCTCGTCGAAGCTCTCCGGCACGGTGACCGTGTTCGCCGCGGCCTCCCTGAAGGAGAGCTTCACGACCCTCGGCGAGCGGTTCGAGAAGGCCCACCCGGGCACCGAGGTCACCTTCAGCTTCGGCGGCAGCGACAGCCTCGCCGCGAGCATCACGGGCGGCGCCCCGGCCGACGTCTTCGCCGCGGCCAGCCCGAAGACGATGGCCATCGTGACCGACGGGGGCGGCACCGCGACCGCCCCCGCCACCTTCGTGCGCAACCAGCTGGAGATCGCCACCCTGCCCGGCAACCCGGACAAGGTCTCCTCCCTGAAGGACCTGACCAGGTCCGGTCTCAAGGTCGTCCTGTGCGACAGGACCGTGCCGTGCGGCGCCGCCGCGCAGAAGGCCCTGGACGCGAGCGGGCTGAAGCTCACTCCCGTCTCCTACGAGCAGGACGTCAAGAGCGCCCTGACCAAGGTCGAGCTGAAGGAGGCCGACGCGGCGATCGTGTACAAGACCGACGTGAGGGCCGCGGGTGACAAGGTGGAGGGCGTGGAGTTCCCCGAGTCCGCCGACGCCGTCAACGACTACCCGATCGCCCTGCTCAAGGACGCGCACAACACCGACGTGGCCAAGGCGTTCATCGCCCTGGTGCGGTCCCCCGAGGGCCAGAAGGTGTTGACGGGGGCCGGCTTCCTGAAGCCATGATCGACCCCATGACCCCGCCCGACTCCTCAGGAGCCCCGCCCGCCCCGGCCGACGCCCTCACCGGTGGGCCGCGGCGCGGGCGGACGCCGGGCAGGATGCGGGGCGGGGCGCCGCTCCCCCTGCTGCTGCCCGCCCTCGCGGGGCTCGTGTTCCTGCTCCTCCCGCTGGTCGCGCTGCTCGTACGGGCGCCCTGGCGCAGCCTGCCGGAACAACTGGCCAAGCCCGAGGTGTGGCAGGCCCTGCGACTCTCCCTGTTCTCGGCCACGGCGGCCACGGCGGTGAGCCTGGTGCTCGGCGTGCCGCTCGCCTGGCTGCTGGCGCGCACGGAGTTCCCCGGCCGCGGGCTCGTCCGGGCCCTGGTCACACTGCCCCTCGTCCTGCCTCCGGTGGTCGGCGGTGTCGCGCTGCTGCTGGCCCTCGGCCGCAACGGCGTCGTCGGGAAACTGCTCGACTCGTGGTTCGGGATCACGCTGCCCTTCACCACGGCCGGGGTGGTCGTGGCCGAGGCCTTCGTGGCGATGCCCTTCCTGGTGATCAGCGTGGAGGGCACCCTGAGGGCGGCCGACCCGCGGTACGAGGAGGCCGCCATGACCCTCGGCGCCTCACGCTTCACCGCGTTCCGCCGGGTCACCCTGCCCCTGGTCGCGCCGGGCATCGCCGCCGGCTCCGTGCTGGCCTGGGCACGCGCCCTCGGCGAGTTCGGCGCGACGATCACCTTCGCGGGCAACTTCCCCGGCCGTACCCAGACCATGCCACTGGCCGTCTATCTGGCCCTCCAGAGCGACCCCGACGCGGCGATCGCCCTGAGCCTCGTCCTGCTCCTGGTGTCGGTCGCGGTCCTCGCCGGACTGCGGGACCGCTGGATGACGGCGGCCTCATGACGGACACGAACACCGGCACCGGCACCGGCACCGGCCTCGACGCCCGTCTCGTCGTCCGGCGCGGCTCGTTCCGCCTCGACGTCGAACTGTCCGCCGCCCCCGGCGACGTCGTCGCGCTGCTCGGCCCGAACGGCGCGGGCAAGACGACCGCGCTGCGCGCGCTGGCCGGTCTCACCCCGCTGTCCGAGGGCGGCCGGCTGCTGCTGGACGGCGTCCGGCTGGACCGTACGCCGCCGGAGTCCCGCCCCGTCGGGGTCGTCTTCCAGGACTACCTGCTCTTCCCGCACCTGTCCGCGCTCGACAACATCGCCTTCGGACCGCGCTGTCGGGGCGTGTCCAAGGCGGAGGCCCGGGCCCTGGCGGCCGAGTGGCTGGAGCGCATGGACCTGGCCGAGTTCGCCGGGACCAGGCCGCGCCGGCTCTCCGGCGGTCAGGCGCAGCGCGTCGCCGTCGCCCGCGCCCTCGCCATCCGCCCCCGGCTGCTGCTGCTCGACGAACCGCTCGCCGCGCTCGACGCCCGCACCCGGCTGGACGTGCGGGCCCAGCTCCGGCACCATCTGGCCGACTTCGAGGCCGTAGCCGTCCTCGTGACGCACGATCCGCTCGACGCGATGGTGCTGGCCGACCGGCTCGTGGTCGTCGAGGACGGCCGGGTGGTCCAGGAGGGCGGCCCGTCGGACATCGCCCGCAGACCGCGCACCGACTACATCGCCCAGCTGGTCGGGCTCAACCTCTACCGGGGGCGGGCCGAGGGCCACACCGTACGGCTGGAGGCAGGCCCTGCGATCACCACGACCGAGCGGCTCGACGGGCCCGTCTTCGTGGCGTTCCCGCCGTCCGCCGTGACCCTGCACCGCGACCGCCCCACCGGCTCCAGCGCCCGCAACCTGTGGCGGTGCCGGGTCGCGGGGCTGGAGACGCACGGGGACCAGATCCGGGTGGCCCTCACCGGCGAACTCCCGCTCGCCGCCGACCTGACGACGGTCGCCGCGGCGGAACTCGGCCTGCATCCGGGCTCGTCCGTCTGGGCCACGGTGAAGGCGGCCCAGACGCACGCCTATCCGGCCTAGGGCCTGTCGTCAAATTCCCGTCGTCGCCCGAAGGGCGGCCTCGCGGCGCCTGGTGCGTGCTCTCGGCGTGCCGGGCGGAAGTCCTCGTACTGGACGTACTGGGGCTTTCGCCCGGTGCGGCGAGAGTGCGTGCCAGGCGTCGCGAGGCAGGCGGGAATTTG
Organism: Streptomyces sp. NPDC058751; assembly: GCF_042746485.1. NCBI lineage: Bacteria > Bacillati > Actinomycetota > Actinomycetes > Kitasatosporales > Streptomycetaceae > Streptomyces > Streptomyces sp. NPDC058751. The sequence continues at coordinate 30,883 of NZ_JBHYPZ010000024.1, forward strand.
ACGACAGGACCTAGGACCCGACACCCGGGCACGTGCGGCGGCGTACGGCACCGGACAGGTCCCAGGGCCCTCTACGTGGCCGCGGGGGCCGCCGTCGCGCGGACCATCACGCAGTCGAACTCCACCACCCGGCCGGTCGCCTCCTCCCGCGACACCGGGTACATGCCGCTGATCTCGAAGCCGCGCTCCTCGTACACGGCGATGGCCTCGCCCATGCGGGGACTGCCCTCGTACAGCCGCAGCGTCGCGACCTCCGACTGCATTCCGACGAAGTCCTCCGCGCGTTCCCCGGCGCCCGCGAACACCTCCAGGTCGTAGCCCTGGGTGTCCATCTTCAGATAGGGGCGGGGGGCGTCGATCCCGGCGAGGGCCGTGTCCATCATCCCGTCGAGTCGGCGGACCTCGATCTCCTCGGTACGCGTCTTGGCGAAGCGCTTGTAGCGGTCCTTGCCGTAATCGCTGGGCGGGAGAAGGGAGTTCATGGTGTTCCAGCCCACATGGATGGACTGGGTGGTGTCCTCGCGGCCGAGGCCGATCCGGTGCACCCACCAGTCGGGGTCCCCCTCGGCCGCCTGCCGGAGCTTCTCGAACGCCTCCGCGGTCGGCTCGAAGGAGACGATCCGGCCGGTGTAGCCGAGACGGCGCAACTGGCGCCCGTACTGGCCGGAGTTGGCGCCCACGTCGAAGACGCAGTTCACCTCGTACCTCTCCAGCAGGGCCGTGACGTGCTGCCCGCAGAGGTAGGACGCGGCCGAGAGCTGGAACTTGCGCTCGTCGGCCGCCGTCTCCCTCTCGTCGAGCAGGAGACGGGCGCCGGTGCCCCCGAGCGGCACCTGCTTCCAGCCCGCCGTCCGTCCCCGCAGGACCAGATCGGCGCCCTTGCCCAGGGCGACGCGTCTGCGCACCCCGCGCCGGTAGACCACCGCGGCTCCCGATCCGAGGTCCAGCACCTGCACCCCCAGACGGGGCAGCAGACCCAGCAGCTTTCTGTGGAAGGTCGCCATGAGGCCACCCTGTCAGACATCCCCGCCGGTTCACCGGGAGTTGGCCGATCCCCCTTTTCCGGCCATGTGACGGAGGCGGCCGTCCGCCCGGACGGGCCCCGGCCGCGGCACCGCGGCGGCCCTGGAGGATCCCGTGGCGGCTTTGTGACGCGGCTCGTTGGTTGCGGGCCGCCCGGGTGGGGCATCACCCGAGGGCAGGACCGGCCGCGCACCGACTCGCGCGGGGTCCCGGCCGACGGGGACGGAGCCGTCGGACGGGTACCGGTCGTCCTGGGAGGGGGAAGTGAGGTGTCAGTCATGCGCGCGCACCGGCGCACCGTCAGGCCGACCGCCCGCGTGGAGTACACACTGCCGCGCACGGCCGTCTCGGCGGGCAGGGCCCGCAAGCTGACCACGGCGTTCCTGACCCGGCCGCGGCCACGGCTCGCGCCGCCGACCGCGGACCAGGTGGACGACGCCACACTGATCGCCTCCGAGCTCGTCGCCAACGCCGTACGGCACGGCCGCAGCGGTTGCCGGCTGCGACTGCAGCTCGGGCACGGGCGGGTGACCGTCGAGGTCCACGACGACAGTCCCGGGCGGCCGCGGATCGGCGCGCTGGACGCGGAATCGGAAAGCGGCCGGGGCCTGGCCATGGTCCAGGAGCTCGCCCACAGCCTGGAGATCGTGAGCACGGGCTTCGGCGGCAAGACCGTACGGGCGGTCCTGGCGGTGCAGTGAAAAGAAGTCACGATCCAGGTTTGGCGCCACCGAAAAGGGGAAAGGGCGCCAAAAAAATTCTTCATCATTTCAATGACCGCGGAAATACAGACGGCCGGCCTGTGTCCCGGACTAGGCGGGGACGATGTTCTCCGCCTGCGGGCCCTTCTGGCCCTGCGTGACGTCGAAGGTCACCTTCTGGCCTTCCTGGAGCTCACGGAAGCCGGAGGTGGCGATGTTCGAGTAGTGGGCGAAGACGTCGGCGCCGCCGCCGTCCTGCTCGATGAAGCCGAAGCCCTTTTCCGCGTTGAACCACTTAACGGTGCCAGTAGCCATACCAAATCTCCTTGGGGCTTAGCTCGGAAGATCCGCACTGCGCGGACCCGCATCGCCGCATTGAGCCCCAACCGGATTACACCGGGAAAAACTTTGGGAACCACAACTGCAACTGAAATCGACAGTAGCACGCCGATCGCCTCGAAGTGGGCGCACTATCTCACCACGAGACCGGGAATATCAAAATCTCGCGGGCCCGTGCACCAAATTCTGTGTCGACCGGAGCAGATATTCGAACCCTGTCGGCAACCGCTCGCGGAGGGTGTCCGGAGGCCGTTCACGCGTCCTGCGGTGTCGAGCGGCGCAGCTCCGCGTTGAGACGCAGGGCCTCGTCCAGGCTGTCCTCCAGCGTGACGATTCTGCAGGCTGCCTCGACGGGCGTGCCCTGGTCGACGAGGTCCCGGGCGCGGGCGGCGGTCCTGAGCTGGTTGCGGGAGTACCTGCGGTGGCCGCCCCCGGAGCGGAACGGGGTGATCAGTCCGGCCTCCCCGACGGCGCGCAGGAACGCGGGGGTGGCGCCGATCAGCTCGGCCGCACGGCCCATCGTGTAGGCGGGGTAGTCGTCGTCTTCGAACCGGTCGGTGGTGCTCATGGTGCTTCCCTGGGGCGCGTGCATCACCTTCCACTCTTGCAGATCGGGACCGGTACCCGCCCCGGGCACCGGCACCGGTCCGGTGACGTCCGCGTGCCGCGCTCACCCGGACGGACCGGTGCGCTGGTGGGAGGCCCCGGCCGGTGGTGGCGTGGAGGGACACAGCCCGTCCTCGGGACCGTCCTCGGGAGGCCCTCGCATGATCCGTCCGTCCTGTCTCCTCGCGTCCGCCCTGACCGCGGGGATGCTGCTCTCGACGGCCGCCTGCTCGGACGGCGGAGGAGACGGCGGCGGCCCGGGCCGTGCGGACTCCCCCTCGTCCCCGGCCGCCACGTCCGCGGTCCCGGCCTCTCCCGTCGCCGAGGAGCCCGGCGCCGCGTCGCCCTCGCCCTCGCCCTCCGTGCGGACGCTCACCGAGGCCGAGGCGCGGTCGGCGCTGATCACCAACTCCGACCTCGGATCGCAGTGGGAGGAGTCGAAGAGCGTGGCGGCCTGGCGCGACACCCTGCTCAGGAGCAAGGTCGACACGGCGGCCTTCGTCACCGACAAGGAGAACGCCAAGGAGTGCCAGAAGCTGCTGGACGGCCTGTACTCGGAGGACCTGCTGGGCAAGCCGCAGGGCGCCGGCGCCGTCACCGGCTTCGACGACAGCGACGACGAGGCCCAGATGCGCTACGAGGTCGCCTCGTACGGGAAGAGCGCCCTGGACGACCGGTTCGACTGGCTGAAGACGCTGCCGGACGTCTGCGACGAGTTCACGGCCGTCGACGCCCAGGGCGGCAAGCAGACCGTCCAGGTCGTCTCGACGAGCCTTCCCGACGCGGGGGACGCCCGTCAGGGCCTGCGGGTGACGATGAGCGGTGAGCTGGAGGGCGACCCCGAGACGCTGACCCTGGACTTCGCGGCGGCGCGGGTCGGCGACAGCGCCCTGTCCCTCACCAACGGGGGCCTCTCCGGCGCCGAGCACCAGTCCACCGAGCAGGCGGTGAAGGCGGGCGCGAACCGGCTGGAGGACGTCCTGGCGGGGAAGTCACCCGCCCCGACGCAGGGCTAGCGGGACCACGGCCCGGACGCACCGCGGCCCGGACGCACCGCGGCCCGGACGCACCACGGCCCGGGCGGCCTCTGTCGAGGACGCCGCGGGCCGGAGGTGTCAGAGGGGGCCGGTCAGAGCCGGTCCATCCGGGAGTAGGGGCTCGGGACGCGGACCTGGCGGGCGCCGAAGTCGACGAGCATCGCGATGCCCTCTTCGACGCCGACGATCGTGCCCAGGCCGTACTGGTCGTGGGAGACGCGGTCTCCGAGGCCGAACTCCTTGGCCACGGGGACGACGGGTGCAGCGAAGGGGCTGGTGGGCAGGTGGCGCCGGGGCGCGGAGGATTTACTCATCGTGAATCCAGTATGGGCCTTGATCCGGCGGACGACAGGGCCTGATGGTCTCGATCCCACTCCGACTCGGTGTCCCCCAGGACTACGGGACACGGCGGCCGGAGCGCTCCTGGCACGGCCCCGGCCCCGGCCTGCCGGGCGTTCCCCGAGGTCAGCCGTCGGGGCACCGGCTCCGTGATCTTCCCGGTGCGCGGTGCGGTTCGCCGGGCGGGTCCGGCACGGAGCCGTCGCGGACCCGGCGGCCCGCGACGGCGAGTCCCGGGCGGGCCGCGCCGGAGGCCGGCGTCCGCCGTGGGCGCGGGAGCCGGTCCGGCTCCCGCGCCCGCGCACTCACTTCAGGTCGAGCCGGGAGTAGACCCCGCCCTCGGTGTTCCGGACGACGACGTGCTCGACGCCGAGGCCGTCCTCAGCCGGGGACAGGTCGGTGCTGACGTACCAGACGCCCCAGCCGGGGTTGCCCGGGAGCTCCAGGAGCTTGGCGTGCAGCGTTCCGGCCGTGGTGCGCACGATGACCCGCGAGGCGGTGCCCGTGCCGCCGTAGTACACGCCCGAGAGCGTGACGTGGCCCTCGGCGGTGGCCTCGACCGTCGCGGAGACGCCGGGCCGGGTGAGATCGATGTTGCCGTCGACCACGCTCCTGAACTGGGGCTCGGGGTTGTCGGGCGTCGTCCAGTGCTTGCCCTCCGGCGTCAGCCAGAACTCGGCGCCGCCGGGCTCCGTGACGTGCTCGCCCGGCGCGACGATCCGGGCGGTGGGGGCGGTCTGCGCGGCCCGGGGGGCGGGAGCGTGCACCGAGAGGGCAGGCGCGTGCGCCGAGAGGGCGGTGACGTGCGCAGCGTTCGCGGACGAGACGGCGTGGGCCGCCGTGGGGGCCGTGATCAGCGCTACGGCGACCGCGGCCACAGCCACACACCTCTTCATGCTTGTCATGATACGGACAACTCCTCGTGATGGTGCGGATATTTCGGATGCGCGCGGGAGCCGGCCCCCGTACCGACTCCCGCGCCCGCCGACCGGACGACGCCGGTCGGAGATCTTGTGCGCGAACGCGCGTCAGGCGAGCGCGCTCGTCGCCCGCCACTGGTCCCAGGTCAGGTTCCAGTCGCCGTAGCCGTTGCCGACGGCGACCGTGTCCCGGGAGTTGACGACCTTGACGACGTCGCCGGGGATGACCTCGTCGAAGAACTGCTTCGCGGGACCGCCGGTGGCGAGTCCGACACAGCCGTGCGTGACGTTCTGACGGCCGCCGTAGACGTTCGCCTTCGGGTTCTGGTGGAGGTAGGTGCCCGAGGTGGTGAGGTGGACGGCGTAGTAGTAGTAATCCGCGTACGCGTCGCCGTAGCCGACCGACTTGGAGTCCATGAACACCTTCGACGCCTTGTCGGAGACGACCATCGTGCCGTTCCAGGTGTCCATGCCCGGCGCTCCCGCCGTGATCGGTACGCGGCGCGACGATCCGGCCGTTTCGAGCGTCATGAAGTGTGTACGGACATCCACTGTGGCGACGAAGGAGCGGCCCACCGTGAAATGCCTGGTGATTCCGGCCCCGGCCCGGACGGTGACCTCCGTTCCGGGCTTCCAGTACTCGCGGGGCCGGAAGTCGACGCGCTGCCCGTCGAGGAGGTTCCGGTCCTTGACCCAGCCCCAGGAGCCCTCCACATCGGCGGTCACCTTCAACTGCTTCTCCACGGAGGCCCGTTCGGCCGCGGGTATCGGACGGTCGAAGGTCACCGAGATCGGCATGCCCACACCCACGGTCTGCCCGTCGGCGATGTTGACGTGCGCGCCCGGCAGGGGCTCGGGCGGCGTGGCCGAGGGCTTCGGCCGGGCCTTGCCCGTCGCGTCGGCGGCCGTGGAGGCGGACGGGCCGTCCGCGGCGGCCCCGCCGTCGGCCAGCGCCCGCGCTGAGCATCCGGCGAGCGCGAGCGCGCACACGGCCGCCGCGCTCAGGGCGCGGGCCAACCGCCCTCTGCGGCCGCGCAGTTGCGTGGTCATGGTGATCCCCCTGTGGTGTGCTTCGATGTGCGACGTACGGGACCTGTACGCGCGACGGGGACGGCCTGGTTGCACGCGTCCCGAAAATTCGCGGACATCCGGGCGGAGGGCATGACCGAGGACGAGTTCGACGCGTTCTACGCGACCGCGTTCCCCCGGCTGACCGGCCAGCTCTACGCGTTCACGGGGGATCACGGCGAGGCGCAGGACGTGGTCCAGGAGGCGTTCGTCCGCGCCTGGGACCGGCGGCGCGAGTTCCTCGCCGACGGCGCTCCCGAGGCGTGGATACGGACCGTGGCGACACGGCTCGCGGTGAGCCGCTGGCGCCGGGCCCGCCGTTGGCTGGAACTGGTGCGGCGCACACCGCCCACCGACCACGCCCCGGGCCCGGGGCCCGAGCGCACCGCGCTCGTGGCCGCGCTGCGCACCCTGCCCGAAGCACAGCGGATGGCGATCGTTCTGCACCATCTGTGCGACTTGAGTGTCGAGCAGGTAGCCTCCGAAACCGGTGCCCCCGTCGGCACGGTCAAGGCCCGGCTCTCGCGGGGCCGGGCGGCGCTGGCACGGGTGTTCTCGGAGGAATCGGCGGATCTGGCCGGATCCGCGCGGCCGTCGGGCCTCGCGGGCGCGCCGGGCAAGGGGCAGAGGGAGGGCGGCCGTGTCCGATGAACTCGCCACCGCCTTGCGCGCGTTGGCGACCGAGGCGGAGAAGCCTCCGGTACTGAGCGGGGCGGAGATCCGCGGCCGGGCGAGCGGCCGCAGGCGCCGCCGCCGTACGGCCCTGGCCGCGGCCGGCGTCTCCATAGCGGGCGCGCTCGCCCTGGTCGTCGTGGCGGGCCTGGGCGGCGGGGCGCAGCAGAAGACTCCTCCGGCCGCGAGTTCCACCGCCGCCCCGAGCCCGTCGGTGGCGAAGCCGGACGCGACGATCGATCTGGGCAGGCGCGTGATCTCGGTCGCGGGCCACGAACTGACGCTCCACGGCGACACCCTGACCGGGGACGCCCCGACGGTCCGGATGACGGTCGCGGCGAAGGCGGCCGACATGAGGATCTCCAGCAAGACGGTCGGCTTCGGCGGCGGCTACGTCCTCCGCGCCTCCTGGGTGGTCGAGCTCACCGGACCCGACGGCAGGGCGGACTACGTCGGCGGCCTGCCGTCCCGCGGACTCCGCGTCTCCGACGCCGGCCACGGCTGGATCGTCCTGGACGTGGCCGATGCCAAGCTGCTGTACGAGCGGCTGGAGCTGGGCGCGGTGGTCGAGATCAGGCCGTCGGCCGGCGCCTCGGCCTCCTCGACGGCGCCCCGGGGCACGGCGACGGCGGGCTCGGACGCGGCCACCGGCCCGGCGGCCGGCTCGGGAACCTCGGGCTCGGGAACCTCGGGCGGCTAGCGCGGCCCGTGCGGTCCGTACGGCCGGGCGCGCTCAGGCGTCCGGCACCCCTGGAAGCCCCCGCACCCGCACCCGGAACGACCGGCACCCGCGCGTCTCAGAGGGGCGGCTGGGCCGGAGCGGGTCCGAGGGTCGTCGTGCCCGGGGCGGTGCGGTGGCCGAGCCCCGTGCGGTAGGCGTCCAGGGCCGCCTCCACGCGGCCGGTGCGCCGCAGCAGGTCGCCCAGCAGCCGGCACAGGTCCGCCAGGTCGCCCGCGGCGCCCGCCCGCTCCAGCAGGCTCATCGCCCGCACGTAGTGCTCCTCCGCCGCCTCGGTGTCCCGGGTGTCCTCGGCGATGATCCCGAGCAGGCGGTGCGCGGCGGCCGCGTGGATGGCGCCCCGCTCGGAACTCAGGTCACCGAGCACCCCCCGCAGCAACTCGTCCGCCTCCTCGGACTTGCCGCGCCGGTGCAGCACGTCGGCCAGCTCCACCGCGACCTGGCTGGTGTAGAGCGCGGCCCGCTTCGCGGAGAGCATCGCCTGCGCCTCCCGCAACTCGCCCTCCGCGCGCTCCAGTTCGCCGTTCTGGGCGTACAGGTACCCGCGCATCCAGTGGCAGTTGGCGAGTTCGGTGCGGATCTGGAGCTGCCGGTAGAGCTCGGCGGCCTTGGCGAGGGAGACGTCGGCCTCGGCGATCCGCCCTTCGGCGATCATCGTGCGCGCCACCGAGCGGTGCATCCGCGCCACCAGGGCCGGGTCCTGGACCTGCGGCGCGAGGGCGAGCGCGAACTCGGCGGCCTGGGCGGCGCGGGCGTGCGCGCCCATGTCCATGTAGGGCGCGATGACCCCGGTGTAGAGGAGGAGCAGTGCCTCGGGATCGTGCAGACCCGTCCGGTTGAGCTCGTCGAGGGTGGACTCGAACAGGTAGCAGGAGTAACGGAGTTCACCGGCGAGGTAGTGGGAGACCGCGCGTCCGCGCACGGCGGGCACCCGCTGCGGCAGCGGCGCGTCCCCCAGCCGCTGCTCCGACTCCTCGAAGCGCCGCTGCGCCGTCTCCAGGTCCCCCGTGTCCAGGGCGCATTCGCCGAGTCCGAGAAGCGCCGCCGCCTGCTCGGCGACCAGCCCGTGGGCCTCCGCCTCCACGAGCAGCAGGGCGTAGACCTCGGCGGCCGGTTCGGCCTCCCCGGTGGAGAGCGTGCGCTGGGCGTCCGTCAGCCGCAGCCGCAGGTCGATGGCGAGGTGGGCGGGCCGTCCGGTCGCCAGTTCCTCGTACGCGACCCCGAGACGGCCGGCTATGTGCCGCAGGGCGGGCTCGGAGGCCCGGACCCGGCCGGCCTCCAGCGTGGAGATGTAGGCGGGCGTGTACACCGGCTCCGCGAGCTGACGTTGCGTCAATCCACGTTCCGTACGCAGCTGTTGCACCCTGCGCCCGATGATCTCAGGGTCGTCCCGCTCCGCCATGGGTCAAGCATGCCATCAAGCCGAGCCGATTCGGTCCGGCTTTTGACTACTGTCCGGTCCCGGACCCTCTTGCGACGGGAACCCGGGAGCCTCTACGTTAAGCGCCGGATTAAGCCTGCTTAATACGCCGCTGTTGTTGCGAGGTCACCGTGCTCCGACGTATTTCCGCGCGCTACTCCAGAGGGTTCCTCGCCGCCGTCATCGCGGTCGCCGCGCTGGTCACGGCGGCGAACGTCGGCCCCGCGAGAGCGGCCGCCCTGTCCCCCGCGGCCCGCACCGCCACCCACACGACCGGCCATCAGGGGCTCCCCCCGGTCCGGTGACGCCTCCGCCGACGGCCGTACGGCGGTGACGAATCCCCGCGGGGGGAAATCCTCGTTCGGGCGGGGCACGGCGCCTACGCTGGCCCGGTGACCTCTGCCGCCGCTCGTACCGCGCTGGACCTCACCGCCGACCTCCCGGTCAACGACCTGGAGGACTTCTACCGGGATCTGCACCGGCATCCCGAGCTGTCGCTGCGCGAACACCGTACGGCCGCCGCCCTCGCGGAGCGGCTGCGCGGGGCCGGGTACGACACGACCGAGGGCGTGGGCGGCACGGGCGTCGTCGGCGTCCTGCGCAACGGGGACGGGCCCACCGTCCTGCTGCGCGCCGACATGGACGCGCTGCCCGTCACCGAGGAGACCGGGCTGCCGTACGCCTCTCGGACCGACGGGGTCATGCACGCCTGCGGCCACGACCTGCACGTCACCTGGCTCACCGGCGCGGCCCGGGCGCTCTCCGCCGGACGGGACACCTGGTCCGGCACGCTGGTGCTGGTCGGGCAGCCCGCCGAGGAGAGCGGCGGGGGCGCGGCCCGCATGGTCGCGGACGGTCTCCACGAGCGCTTCCCGGTGGCCGACGTCCTGCTCGCCCAGCACGTGGTGCCCGGCCCCGCCGGGCTGTACCCGCACTCCCCGGGCCTGATCATGTCCGCCTCGACCGACATCGACATCGTCGTGCACGGGCGGGGCGGCCACGGTTCGCGGCCCGAGGCGACCGTCGACCCGGTGGTGACCGCCGCGTACGTCGTGACGCGGCTCCAGACGGTCGTCAGCCGGGAGATCGCGGCCCGCGAGTCCGCCGTGCTGACGGTGGGGAGGATCGAGGCCGGCACCCGGCACAACATCATCCCCTCCGAGGCCCGGATCTCCCTGAGCCTGCGGACGCAGTCGCAGGACGTGCGGGAGCGGATGATCGCCGCCGTGCGGCGCGTCGCGGCGGGCGAGTGCGCGGCGGCCGGCTGCCCGGCCGAGCCCACGGTCACCGTCGGCAACGACTTCCCGATGACCGTCAACGACGCCGACACCGACCGCCGGATCGCCGCCGTGCACGGCGAGGTCTTCGGCGCCGGGGCGGTCTTCGACCCCGGTCCGGTCATGGGCAGCGAGGACTTCCCGCGGCTCGCGGCCGGCCGCATCCCCTACTCCTACTGGTTCGTGACCGGCACCCCGGCCGACGTCTGGGACGCGGCCCCTGGCTCCGACGACCTCATGACCAGGATGGAGGCCGTGCCCAGCAACCACAGTCCGCGCTTCGCCCCCGACCTGTCCACGGTCGCGCCGGGCGTACGGACCCTGGTGTCGGGGGCGCTCGCCTCGCTGTCGGCCTAGGCCCTGTCCGCGCCCGTCTCAGACCCGCGTCTGCAACTGGCTCAGCTGCCGCCGGACATGGTCCAGCGCGCCCTCCCGGCGTCCGGGCACGCGCTGCCTCAACCGGGCCAGTTCCGCGCCGAGTTCGCGGGCCAGGGCCGGATCGCCGATGCGGCCCCACTGGTGGTGCGCGCGGTCCACGGCCGACTCCACCTGCGGGGCGCCCGGCGCCTGCCCCGCGTCCAGCCGGGTCCCCGCGAGGGCCAGCCAGCCACGGCAGCTCCGCTCCGCGTCCCCCGCGAGCATCGCCAGGTCGGCTCGTACCTCCATCCAGTGCAGCACCTGCTCGGACCCGGACCCGTGGGTCCGCAGGGCCTCCCGCTCCCACCGCTCCGCCAGCGCGCGGGCGTCGTCGTGGCGGCCGTCGCGGACCGCCGCGGTGATCTCCTCGTGGGGGTCGGGGGACGGCTGACCGCCCCGCCGCTCCGCCTGACCGGGAAGCGTCACGGACGGCGCGGGCGGCACGGACGACCCGGCCTGCGCGGGTGGTGCGGGCGTCACGGCCTGCGCGGACGGCACGGACGGGGCAGCCGGTGGGTGCGGTGGGGGCGCGGGGGTGCCCGGCGGAGCCGTGACGGTCGTGAACTCCGGTGCCGGGGGCCAGGGCTGCCCGGCCCACGACCGCCCGGGCGCGAGCACGAGGTCCACCGCTCCGCGCCGGGCGCTCTCCTCGCCCGACACCTTGGCCAGAGCCTGCCGGTGGAGCTCGGCGGGGGCGGGCCGGTGACCGCTGCGGAGCAGGGTGGCGACGGCCCTCATGTACGTGGGCCGTGCCACCGTGCGACGGGACGGCGGCGGGGCGACCCGGCCGTACAGCTCGGCCTGTGGGCCCGCCGTCAGGGGGCGGTCGGCGAGGAACTCCCACGTGTCCCCGTCCGCGTGCAGGTCGGCGAAGACGGTCGTCGAACCCGGTGCGCGCAGCCGCAGTTCGTCGGCGATCCAGCCCCAGGGGAAGGACGTGTAGCGGACCGTCGCCGGGGTGGTGCGGGCCAGCGCGAGGTGCGGAAGCCTCTGCCGGCGGTCCAGTTGGAGCTGTCCCGCCACGAACACGGTCAGCGGTCCCGGCGCCGTCGCCGCCGCGCGCAGCCGGGTCAGGACGGCCTGCGGCTCCAGCGGATCGGCCAGTTCGACGACGTTCGCCGTGTCGGTGCCCGACAGCACCGGCGGGGCGACGGCCGCGAGCACGGGGAGCACGGAGGCCGCGTCCACCAGGCACCCCTTGCCCACCGGCGAGGCGGCGAGAAGCAGCACGGTTCCGGGCACAGGTTCGCTCCCCCATCGATCGGACACCTCAGCACCGTAACCGCTGCGCATGCAAAGAGGGGCCGCGAAGGGGCGAACACCCCCGGCCGGCCCAGGGACCCGGGCGCCGTCGCCGCAGCCCGCGGAGTCCGTCTCCGCGGCCCGTCACGTCCGCCGGACGCCGGCCGGCCGGCGTCGCACGGCGAAGATCGTGGTGTCGTCGGCGAGCCGCCCGCCGCAGTGGTCCAGCGTGCGGTCGCGCACGAACCGGACGAGCCGGTGCGGTTCGGCGGTGCGCGGATCCCGTGCCAGCGCCTTGGTGAGGGCGTCGCGGAGCGGGAAGAAGTCGCCCGCCGCGTCGCGGGCCTCGGTCACCCCGTCGGTGACCAGGAGCAGCGTCTCGCCGGGAGCGAGCGGGACCCGGAGCACCGGTGGCGGCGCGGAGGCCAGATCGCCCATGCCGAGCGGCATCCCGTCCCCGGGAGGCAGGCTCCGCACTCCGTCGGGGGCGACCACGAGGGGCGGTTCGTGGCCGAAGTTGACGACGTCCACCGTGGCCGGGGCGTCCTCGGAGAAGGCGACCAGGACCCCGGTCGCGAAACGGTCGCCGTCCGCGCGGCCGAGTGCCACGCGGTAGCCGTTGTGCCGCAGCATGCGGACCTCCAGCCGGCCGGCGACCGTGGCGAGGACCCGCTCGTGGTACGCGGCCTCGCGGAACGTGCTGAGCAGCGCGGCCGCCGCCTCGACCGCGGCGAGCCCCTTGCCCTGGACGTCTCCGAGCAGCAGCCGGGTGCCGTGCCGGCCGGGCTGGATGTCGTAGAAGTCGCCGCCCACGCGGGCCTCGCTGTCGGCGGCGAGGTAGACGGCCGCGTGGTCGAGGCCGCCCCAGCCCTGGGGCATCGGACGCAGCACCGTGCGCCGGGTCGTCTCGGCGATGTCCCGCATGTGCAGCATGCGCTGCTCGGCGCCCAGCCGCACCGAACAGGCGACGGCCGCGAGGGCCCCGCCGACCACGACGAGGAAGAAGTCGGGCAGGCCGTTCTGGTACTGGTGCGGCCACGACAGGTCCACCGCGACGTAGGTGAGCATGGACAGCCCGGCGAACACCACCGTGCCGATGACTCCGCAGACGGCCGCGGCGATGACCGGTACGAGCACGACCCAGGAGATGATCCGGAACCGGCCGGAGGTGTTGGCGTCGAACAGCGCGATGCCGATGAGCAGCAGCAGCGGGGGCAGCCAGGCGACGCTGCGTCCGTGCACCCGCAACGGCATCGGCCGCCGGAGGGCGTCCGGCAGCCCGGCGCGCGGCCGCAGCGCGTGCCGGAGCCGGTCGAGGACGGATCTCCGGTCGGCCACCTCCCCGTACCGCCTCCCTTCCGTTTTCTCAGTAGGCGACGGACATGCGGCCGTGCGGGTGGACGGGCATCTCCAGCTGGTCGACGAAGGCCATCGCGTAGTCCTCGGCGCTGATCCGGCTGTGACCGCCCGCGTCGGTGAGCATGCGGTCGCCGCCGATCCTGAACTCGCCCGTGCGTTCGCCGGGGGCGATCTCGACGGCGGGCGAGATGTACGTCCAGTCGATGTCGTCGACGTCCGTCCGCAGGTAGGTGAGGGCGTCGCGGTGGGCGAGCGCCTCCGGGAGGAAGGCTTCGGGGAAGTCCGGCTGGTCGCACGCGGCCTCGCCCGGCGCGACCTCCAGGGTGCCCGCCCCGCCGACGATCACGAGCCGGTGCACCCCGGCCGTGCGGACGCCCTCCACCAGGGAGTGGTTGAGGGCGAGGAAGGGTTCGCGGGGATCCGGGGCGTCCCGGGGCGGGACGCACGCCGACCCCACCGCGTCCGCGCCGGCCACCAGCTCGGCGACCTTCGCCGGGTCCGCGGCGTCGGCCGCCGTCGCGGTGACCCCGGGAACCGGGGACTGTCCGGACCGGCTGACCGCGACGACCTGGTGTCCGCGCGCCGACGCCTCCGTGGCGATGCAGCTGCCGACCATGCCGGTGGCACCGAAGAGTACGAGCTTCATGCACCTCAGCGAAGCACGCGACCATGATCACCGCATCCCGGCGGGGCGGGGGAAAGGGGTCCGCGGGGATGCCGCGAAGGACCTCGTGGAGGGCGCCGCGAAGGGCCCTGTGAAGAGCGCGGGGAGGACACCGGGAGGGCCGCCGCGAAGGACGTCGGGGCGGGTGCCGCGGGGACGCGGGGGAGGGTGCCGGGGAAAGGTGCCTCGGGGACGCCGGGAGGACGGCAGGGAGGACGCCGGGGAGGGTGCCACGGGGGCACGGGGAGGACGTCGGGAAAGGGCGACGAGGAGGGTGCCGCGGGGCGACGGGGAGGGTGCCGCGGTCGGTCCGCGGTCCCGACTTGCCGGTGGCTGCGGCCAGGTGTGCCCTGGAAGGCGGGGGCCAGCAGAGAGGAGTCCTTCCATGGCTCAAGCCGTACCCGTGTCAGGGACACCAGGTACATCCGGATCGACCGACGTCTTCGGGGAACGGACCCACACGATCGCGAAGTGGGCCGTACCCGTCGCCGGCGGACTCGTCTACGGCTACTGGGCAGCCGCCATCAACCGGGACGCGGGCGCCATCACGGGCTGGAACGTGCTGTTCGGCTTCGTGTGCGCCATCGCGTTCGCGGCGGCCTACGTGGGCGCCCGGACGGTGGCGCCGCTGATGCGGCGCGAGACGCACGCGCTGGTGTGGGCCGTCTTCGCGGGCTGCGCGTTCGGTTTCCTGTACAGCCAGACCGACGCGACCGTTCTGCGGTCCGTGTTCATGTCACTGCCGGTGGCGGCGGGCGTGTACGCGGTGGCCTTCTACCGCTACTACACGCACGAGGACGCGGCCGGAAAGGCGGCCTGACCCCGTGGCGCGCCGTTCCGGCGTACCGGCACCGGACACCGGAACGGCGCGCACGGCACACGAGGCCCCGGCGCGGTGCCGGGGCCTCGTGTGTCTCCCTCACTCACCTACTCACCTGCCACCTGGGACCCAGTCCCAGGAGTCGGGGGAGGAGCCGGACACGGTCCAGCTCCACGCGCTGGAGACGGTGAAGGTCCAGGAGCCGGAGGCGGTCACGCTCCAGCCGGGGTCGTTGGCCGGATCGCGGCTGTGGTCCCAGTGCGCGTTGTGCCAGGTGCCGTCCTTCTGGTCGGGACACGGGTCCGAGCAACTCGGCACCCACTGGCCGTCGGTGGAGACGAAGGCGGAGCTGGCCCAGGCATGGGCGCCGGCGAGCCAGTACCAGACGGTGGTGCCGGAAACGCTCTGCCCGTCGACCGCGCACTGGACGCGGACCTGGCTGCCCGACGGGAGCGAGCCGACGACGGGCGAGGCGGTGCTGGGCTGGAGCCGCAGGTTCATCTCACCGCGGGAGGTGACGGTGCCCCAGACGGAGCCGCCGGAGCCGTCGCCGGTGTGCGCCGACTCGGTGGCCGCCGTGGCGGGACCGGCGG
The DNA here is from genome assembly GCF_042746485.1 of Streptomyces sp. NPDC058751. NCBI lineage: Bacteria > Bacillati > Actinomycetota > Actinomycetes > Kitasatosporales > Streptomycetaceae > Streptomyces > Streptomyces sp. NPDC058751. The sequence continues at coordinate 46,119 of NZ_JBHYPZ010000024.1, forward strand.
CCAGGGCGGTCAGTACACCGCCGCTGAGCAGGGCCGCGGCAATGATCCGCGGGGCTGGGGTGGTGCGCATATCGACCTCCTTTTCCCCAGATCCAGGAAACACCCGTTCGGGTGAGCGCTCCACCCGAGCGGTCAAAGCCCTTGTGGCACAAGGGACGTGCGGGGGCGGGCGGCGGCGCGGGGGACCGTCGGCGGGCCCTGTACGGGAAACCGACGGGTGCTCACCGGCCCGGACGCGCCCGGGCCGACCTCGCGGGACGGGCGGCGGCTCCCCGTACGGCTTGCCGCGTGCGCCCATTTGCAGTCGGCCCGGTCGCGTGCGGGGCCCGGGGGACCTTGCCTGAAGACGTGTCCCCTCGTGTCCGCAGCGCCCTGTCGGCCGTGCTGATCGCGCTCGCCTGCCTCCTCGCGCCGCTCGGCGCGCTGTCGGCGTGGGCGACGTACGGGCTCGGCGACTCCGGGCGGTACGAGGCCACCATGGCGCCGCTCGCCGCCGACGACGACGTCCGGGACGCCATCGCGGCCGGCGTCACCGACGGCATCCTGCGCGAGGTCCACGTGCGGCCGAGGCTCCAGGGGCCGGTCGACCACTTCGTGCGGGACGCCGTGCGCTCGTTCACCGAGACCGAGGCCTACCGCACGGCGTGGACGGCCGCCAACCTGGCCGCGCACGACGCCGTGATGCGGGCGCTGCGCGAGGACCGCGAGGGCGCGGTGACCGTCGACCTGGCACTCGTCACCGAGCGGGTCAAACGCAGGCTCGCCGACGACAACATGCCGCTGGCCGCCCGGATCCCGGTCGAGCACACCGAGATCACCGTGCTCGCGGCCGAGGACCTGGCGCGACTCCGGAAGGGGTTCCACGTGCTCGAAGTCGCCGCGTTCTGGCTCCCGTCGGCGTCGGTCGTCTTCGCGGCGACCGGCATCGTCATCGCCGTGCGCCGCCGCCGGGCGGTCCTCGCGACGGGCCTCGGCACCGCTCTGGGCGCGGCCCTGCTCGGTGCCGCGGTCACCGTCGGCCGCAGGCTCACCCTCGCCGACCTGCCGCCCGACGTGTCCCGCACGGCCGCGGGCGCGGTGTACGACGCCCTCACCGAGACCCTCAGGTTCGTGAGCTGGCTGCTGCTGGCCACGGGTCTGACGGTGGCTCTGGCCGCCGCGCTCACCGCCGCGTACACCCGCCGCCGACGGACGGCCGACGCACCCCGGCAGACTCCCGCGGAGCACTCGACCCACGTGGGCGCCTGACCGCGCCCCACGCCCGAAGACCACCGCGGCGAACGCACGGGACCGGCACCGCGGCCGTACGGAGCGCGTTCCGGGCACGTACGGAACGCGCTCCGGGCACGCGGGAAGCACCGTCGGCGTACGGGGCGGACCCCACGGACGTACCGTCATACTCAGGACATGTCCCGTGAGTTCCCCATCGGCCTCACCCCTCCCGACTGGCTGGTCAGGAACCTCCGGCCGCAGCAGGCACCCGTCAACCGGCCCGCCGCCGTCCGCGCCGCCGTCGCCCTGGCGCTCCCGCTCGCCGTCGGCCTCGCCTGCGGACAGACCGCGTACGGCGCCCTGGCCTCCATGGGCGCGCTGTCCGGAGTCATCGGCGACACCGCCGACGCGTACCGCATGCGGATCCTCAACATCGCCGTCCCGCAGTTCTTCGGCGCGATCGGCGTCACGATCGGCGCCGCGGTCTTCGGGCACGGCTGGACCGCCGTCGTGACGGTGACCCTGGTCGCCCTGGTCTCCGGGATGATCTCCTCGATCGGCGCCGTCGCCTCCGTCGCCGGACTGCTGCTGCTCCTCAACTGCGTGATCGGCGCCGGACTTCCGCTGCCCGGCGCCTGGTGGCTCGCCCCGCTGCTGATGGCCGGCGGCGGGCTCCTCGTCCTCGCGCTGACCCTGCTCGCCTGGCCACTGCGCTCGAAAGTGCCGGAGCGGTCCGCCGTCGCGGGCACCTACCGCACGATCGCGGACCTGCTCGCCGCGAGCGGCACCGACGACTACGGCCGTCTGCGCCTCGCCGTCACCCGGTCCCTGAACGAGTCGTACGACCTCGTCCTCGCCCGGCGCGCGTTCCACCACGGCCGCAGCCCCGACCTCGTCCGGCTGCTCGCCCAGCTCAACGCCGTCACCCCCGTCGTCGAGGCCGCTCCCGCCGCCCACCAGCGGGGCGAGCCGCTGCCCGCCGCGATCCCCGCCGCCGTGAGCCTGCTCGCCGACGCCGTCGAGACCGGCGGCACCGGCCCGGTCGAACTGCGGCTGCCCGCCCCGGCCGACGAGACCGGGCGCGCCGTCGACCACGCCCTGCGGCACGCCGCCCGTGTCGTGACCGACCGGTCCCCGGACCCGGGCGCCCTGGACGACCGCCTCGGCCGGCCCGCCGCGCTGCGCGTCCGTGCCGCCCGCGCCACCCGCGGCGCCCTGCTGTCGGCCGCCTCCTGGCGCTACGGCACCCGTCTCGCCCTGTGCATCGGCCTCGGCCAGGTGCTCGTCTCGACCGTCGAGGTGCCGCGCTCCTACTGGGTCGCGCTCACCATCACCTTCGTCATGAAGCCCGACTACGGCTCCGTCTTCTCCCGGGCCCTGCTGCGCGCCCTCGGCACGGTCGCGGGTCTCGTGGTCGCGGCGGCCGTGCTGGCCCTCGTGCCGCGCGGCTGGTGGGACGTGCCGGTGCTGATGGTGCTCGGCGCGCTCATCCCGGCCCTGACCCCGCGCGGCTACGGCTACCAGACCGCCGCCATCACCCCAGTGATCCTGCTGCTGTCCGACGTCCTGAACCACCAGGGCACCGGGCTCGTCGTCCCCCGCCTGGTCGACTCCCTGATCGGCTGCGCCATCGCCCTGGTGGCCGGATACCTGCTCTGGCCGGAGAGCTGGCACGCCCGGGTCGGCGACCGGCTCGCGGACGCGGTCGCCGACACCGCCGACTACGTCGAGCTGGCCTTCGGGGACACCGCCGAGCCGGCTGCCCGCGCCCGCAGCAGGCGCCGCCTGTACCGGGACCTGTCCTCCATCCGTACGGAATTCCAGCGCGCGCTGACCGAACCCCCGCCGAACGGGCGCCGCGCCGCGGCCTGGATGCCGCTCGTCGTCGCCGTCGAGCGGATCGTGGACACGACGACCGCCGCCCGGGTCCGGGTCCGGCAGGGCGCGGCCGAGCCGTCGGCCGCCGAGGTCTCCGCCGTCGCGCACCAGCTCCGGGAGCTGTCCGAGGGGCTGCGCGAGACGGACGTGCTCTTCGCCGTCCGCGCCGATCTCACCGGGCCCGCGGACAGCGTCCTCGAACCGGTGCGCCAGGAGGTCGCGGCGGCCAGGGCGATCACCTCACCGCATTGACACGGGCGGCGCGGACACCGACTATTCGGCCATCGTCCCGAACCCGTGAGCGAGAACGACGCGCTCCGCGCTCCCCTTGCGATCTCTTGACACACGTGTGATGCCAGGGGAAGGTGCGTGACGGAACTCCCAATTCCGACAAATCACCATGGTAGACAAGTGAACCCGTGGGCGCCGTAAGGGGGTTGACGCGACCGTTGTCCGGTGCGCCGCCCCTGCCGAAGATCACCATCTATGGCCGCTAACCTTACGTGTCCGTCCTGGCCAGGGATTGACGGGATCAACTCACGCGAAGGGTTGCGCACATGGGCATTCTCACTCTCCTGCGGAATGCGTTCGGCCGCTCACGCAAGGGTCGTGACGCTGACGCGGAGACCTCGCGAGAGGCCACGTCGACCGCGACGGTCCCGGCTCCCGCCGGGGAACCGACGCCCTCCCCCGAGGCCGGACCGGCCTCCACCTCCGCTCCGGAGGCCGAGCCGACGAAGCCGGCTCCCGCGTCCGAGCCCGAGCCCTCCGTGGTCGACGAGCTGGTGTCGGCCGCCTTCGACAACGTGACGGTCCCGAAGCAGACGCCGTCTCCTTCCGCGGAAGAGACGCCTGCGGCAGAACACCCGGCCGAAGAAACCCCGGAAACGACCCCGGAGGCCACGCCCTCCCCCGAGGGGGAGACCGAGCCCGCCGCCGCTGCCCAGGCGGAGGCCGAGGCTGCGGCCCAGGCGGAAGCGGAGGCCGAGGCCGCCGCCCAGGCCAAGGCTGAAGCCGCTGCCGAAGCTGAAGCCGCTGCCGCCGCCGAAGCCGCCGCCAAGGCCGAAGCTGAGGCCGCCGCTGAGGCCGAGGCCAAGGCCGCCGCCGAAGCCGCCGCCCAGGCCGAGGCCGAGGCTGCCGCCCAGGCCGAGGCCGAGGCTGCCGCCCAGGCCGAGGCCGAAGCCGCTGCCGCCGCCCAGGCCGAGGCCGAAGCTGAAGCCGCTGCCGCCGCCGAAGCTGAGGCTGCTGCCCAGGCTGAGGCCGCCGCCAAGGCTGAGGCCGAAGCCGCTGCCGCTGCCACCGCCGAAGCCGAGGCCGCCGCCCAGGCCGAGGCCGAAGCCGCTGCCGCCGCCCAGGCCGAGGCCGAAGCTGAAGCCGCTGCCGCCGCCGAAGCTGAGGCTGCTGCCCAGGCTGAGGCCGCCGCCAAGGCTGAGGCCGAAGCCGCTGCCGCTGCCACCGCCGAAGCCGAGGCCGCCGCCCAGGCCGAGGCCGAAGCCGCTGCCGCCGCCCAGGCCGAGGCCGAAGCCGCTGCCGCCGCCCAGGCCGAGGCCGAAGCTGAAGCCGCTGCCGCCGCCGAAGCCGAGGCCGCCGCCAAGGCCCAGGCCGAGGCTGCCGCCAAGGCCAAGGCCGAAGCTGAAGCCGCCGCCGAGGCCGAGGCTGCCGCCAAGGCCGAGGCCGAAGCTGAAGCCGCCGCCGAGGCCGAGGCTGCCGCCGAAGCTGAGGCCGCCGCCAAGGCCGAGGCCGAAGCTGAAGCCGCTGCCGCTGCCGCCGCCCAGGCCGAGGCTGAGGCCGCCGCCCAGGCCGAGGCCGCTGCTGCCGCTGAGGCTGCCGAGGCCGAGCCCGTCGCCGAACCCGAGGCGGAGCCGGTCGTCGTCGAGGAGGTCACCTCCGTGACCTCGCAGGGCGACTCCGCCGTGTCGTCGGACCGCGTCAAGGACGAGGCCCCGGCCCTGGTCACGGCGTACCAGGAAGCGGGCACCGCGCTCCGGAAGCGGAACCTCACCGGCAAGCGCGCCGACGTCTACCTCGTTCTCGACCGCTCCTCGTCCATGCGCGCCTACTACAAGGACGGCTCCGCCCAGGCCCTGGGCGAGCAGGCCCTCGCCCTCGCCGCCCACCTGGACCCGGAGGCGACCGTCCACGTCGTCTTCTTCTCCACCGAGCTGGACGGCACCGGCACCCTCACCCTCGCCGAGCACGAGAACAAGGTCGACGACCTGCACGCCGGCCTCGGCCGCATGGGCCGTACGAGCTACCACGTGGCCGTCGAGGAAGTCGTCACCCACCACCAGCGCTCCGGCTCCGCCGACCCCGCCCTGGTGATCTTCCAGACGGACGGCGCCCCGGACGCCAAGACCCCCGCCACCCAGTCCCTCACGGACGCGGCGAAGAACCACCCGAACGTCTTCTTCTCGTTCGTCGCCTTCGGCGAGCACGACAACAAGGCCTTCGACTACCTGCGCAAGCTGAAGACCGGCAACACGGCCTTCTTCCACGCGGGCCCCGCCCCGCGCGAGCTGACGGACGTCGAGGTCTACGACGGCGTGCTGGAGAACTGGCGCCCGTAACCACCCGCCCGAGCGGCACCCGTCCGCGCGGACACCCCGGCCGCCCCCTTCCCACGCCTTAAAACGGGAAGCGGGCGGCCCACCCGTGTCGGCTACGATTTCAAGGTTCACCGGCGACGAGACGCCCACCGGAAATCCGACGCGATCGTCGCCCCACGCAGCGACCTGGGAGCAGCCCGCGATGGCTCGACACCTCATCACCAGCGCCCTTCCGTACATCAACGGGATCAAGCACCTGGGCAACATGGTGGGGTCCATGCTCCCGGCGGACGTGTACTCCCGGTACCTCCGCCAGCGCGGCCACGACGTCCTGTACATCTGCGCGACGGACGAGCACGGCACCCCCGCCGAGCTCGCGGCCAAGGAGCGCGGCCTGCCGGTCGACGAGTTCTGCGCGCAGGCGCACGACGCCCAGAAGGCCGTGTACGACGGCTTCGAGCTGGCCTTCGACTACTTCGGCCGCAGCTCCAGCCCGGAGAACCGCGAGATCACCCAGCACTTCGCGCGCCGCCTGAACGAGAACGGCTTCATCGAGGAGCGCGCGATCCGGCAGGTGTACTCGCCCGCCGACGGCCGCTTCCTCCCGGACCGCTACGTGGAGGGCACCTGCCCGCACTGCGGTTACGACAAGGCCCGCGGCGACCAGTGCGAGAACTGCACGCGCGTCCTCGACCCCACGGACCTGATCGACCCGCGTTCGGCGATCTCCGGCTCGACGGACCTGGAGGTCCGTGAGACGAAGCACCTGTTCCTCCTCCAGTCGAGGCTCCAGCACGAGGTCGAGGAGTGGGTGGCCCGGCACGAGTCCGAGTGGCCGCAGCTCGCCTCCTCCATCGCCCGCAAGTGGCTGACCGAGGGCCTGCACGACCGCGCGATCACCCGTGACCTGGACTGGGGCGTCCCCGTCCCGGCCGACACCTGGCCGGATCTGGCCGCCGAGGGCAAGGTCTTCTACGTCTGGTTCGACGCCCCGATCGAGTACATCGGCGCGACGAAGGAGTGGTCCGACCAGGACACGGACAACCGCGACTGGAAGTCCTGGTGGTACGACGCGGACTCCGGCGAGAACCCGGTCCGCTACACGCAGTTCATGGCGAAGGACAACGTCCCCTTCCACACCGTCATGTTCCCGGCCACCGAGCTGGGCGTGCGCGAGCCGTGGAAGAAGGTCGACTACGTCAAGGCCTTCAACTGGCTGACGTACTACGGCGGCAAGTTCTCCACGTCCCAGAAGCGCGGTGTCTTCACGGACCACGCCCTGGAGATCCTGCCCGCCGACTACTGGCGCTACTTCCTCATCGCCAACGCCCCCGAGTCCGACGACTCGTCGTTCACCTGGGAGCACTTCACCACCACGGTCAACAAGGACCTGGCCGACACCCTCGGCAACTTCGTCAACCGCGTCCTGTCCTTCTCCAAGAAGCGCTTCGGCGAGGAGGTCCCGGCGGGCTCCGAGGCCGGCGAGGCCGAGGCGAAGCTGGGCACCGAGATCGCGGGCCTGCTCGCCGAGTACGAGTCCCAGATGGAGGCCCTCCAGTTCCGCAAGGCGGCCGCCGCGCTGCGCGCCCTGTGGTCCGCGGGCAACTCCTACCTGGAGGAGAAGGCCCCCTGGCTGGAGATCAAGACCGACCCGGAGGGCGCCGCGCTGACGCTCCGTACGGCGATGAACCTGATCCACCTCTACTCGGTGGTCTCGGAACCCTTCATCCCGGCGTCCGCCCGCGCCATGCGCTCGGCCTTCGCCCTCGCGGACGACACGGCGGTCTGGGTGAGCGCCGACGAGGCCCGCGCCCTGTCCTTCCTCCCCGTCGGAACCCCCTTCACCGTTCCCCCGGTCCTCTTCGCCAAGATCACGGACGAGGACCTGGAGTCGTACAAGGAGCGCTTCGGCGGCGCGCCGGAGTAACGACGACCGCTCGACAGGAGCCCGGGAACCAGCGGTTCCCGGGCTCTTCGCGTGCCTGGAGCCATGCCATGAACGGCCTCCGGAGCGGTCCCATGCGGAACTCCGCCATCCTCTGGGCGCCCGCTTTCGAGCGGTATACATTGCGAAGATCATGTGAAGCCACTGGCTTCCTGGGACACGAGTGGACGGACACGTCCACCGAGTGGGGGGATTCGTCCATGGCGCTCTTCGGAAACGCGCACACCGTCGACCCGGCCTCGGCACAGCAGGACTTCGCCCGCCTGCTGGGCCAGAACGAGCAGGTCCACGCCGCGTACCAGCTGATACGTGACACCATCCTGTTCACCGACCGACGTCTGATCCTGGTCGACAAGCAGGGCATCACCGGCAAGAAGGTGGAGTACCACTCGGTCCCCTACCGCAGCATCACCCACTTCGCGGTGGAGACGGCCGGCACCTTCGACCTCGACGCCGAGCTCAAGATCTGGATCTCCGGCGCCTCCCTCCCCATCCAGAAGACCTTCACCAAGGGCGTCGACATCTACGAGGTCCAGGCGATCCTCACCCAGTACGTGGCCAAGTAACGCCGCCCGCCGCAGCACCGCCGGACGCCGCCCGCCACGGGGAAAGGGGGCACGGACGACCCGTCCTGTGCCCCCTTTCCCGTTGCCGAAGACCAGGCGAGAGCCCGGTGAGGGCCCGGCGGAGAACCGGGAAGGGAAGCCTTTACCCAATGCCGCCGATCCGTAATCGACCCCGGCTCCACTAACCCCCCGGTCACCCGTATGGTTTCCGCCATGGTGGCAGTCCCCGAGGTCATTCCGATCGCCTACGAACCGAAGCACCGCACCGAGACCATAGGCCGGTACGCGGACGGTCAGTTCCTGGCGTCGATCACGTACGCCTTCCCCGAAGGGTTCCGTCCCGACGACGGCTGGGAAGAGCACAAACGTCTGTACGTGGTTCTCCACACCTTCGACGCCGAGGGCCACTACAACGACTCGGAGATCTGGTGCGCCGGCACCTGGGCCGAACAGCAGGGGGCGCCGCACGGCGAGTTCTCGGTGCTCTCCCGCGCCCGCATCCACCTGGCGAAGCTGCTCCGCAGCCTGCCCCGGCGCTCGTACACGGACATCGCGATCCGACCGTTCCGGCTCACCGTCGACGGTGTGCTGTTCGGACTGGTGCCCCGCGAGGACGAGGGCGAGGCCTGGGCCGAGCTGTACCCGGACCGCCTCGGCTTCTCCGAGCCGTGGGACGGCACGTACGACACCTGAGCCGGCCTGCCTTCCCGGCGCGGCCCCGACGGAGATCACCCGGTACGGGCCGCCCCGAGCCGACGCAGAAGCGCGGCCAGCCCCTGCGGGGTGACGGAAAGTATTCGCTCCGGATCATCGCTCTCGCGGAGCAGCAAGGTGTCCTCGACCTGGGCGAGTTCCACGCACTCATTGCCATCACCGGGTCCGGAGAACGAGGACTTCTGCCACTGAGTCACGACTCAGATCTCCTTCGCCAGTCGATGCATGAAGTCCCGCGACTTGGCGGGCTCAAGAGATGCCGCCTCCACCTTACGGAAGAGCGTTCGCATGGCCAGGAGCTGAGCGGGCGCATCCAGGAAGACCGATCCGTACGGTGCGTCCCGTTGCGCGGTGTCCAACGTCGGCACCTCGCCGCCCGCGTACAACATCATCGAACTGGCTCCGGCGAATCCATCGACGTCGAACGGAATCACCCGCATCGAGACGTTGGGCCACTCCGACACCCGCAGCAATGCGCCGAGCTGGGCACGGGCCACTCGCCGATCCGCGACACGGGTACGCAACGCGGATTCGTGCACCACCGCCTCATAGGGAGGCGCCCCCTCTCGCGTGAGGGCCGCCTTCCGGCGCATCCGGTGCGTCAGCCTGGGCTCCAACTCCGTGTCCGGAAGCTCGGGAACCCGGTAGGCGAGCACAGCGCGGGCATAGTCCTCCGTCTGCAGCAGACCGGGTACGTGCGCGGTGGCGATCACCCGCATGAAGCGCGCGTGGTGCTCCAGCTCCGCCAGGTCGCCGAACACCGGCGGCAGTACCTGCGCATACTCTTCCCACCAGCCACGCGTTCGATCTGCGGCCATCTCGACGAGGCCGTCGATCAGTCCCACGTCCGCGCAGGCGTAGTGCGCCGCGAGCATGCGCAGTCGCTTCTCGCTGACCCCGGCGATCCCCGCCTCCATCTGGCTCATCTGCGCCGAGGTCGACCCCAGGAACCGGGCGACCTCCCGAGCGGTCATTCCTGCGGCGTCACGCAGTCGTCGCAGCTCAGTGCCGAGGCGGACCTGACGAGCGGTCGGCTGACTCCTCGGTGGCATGCGCGCCTGATCCTCTCAATGAGCCCTGTGCGAGCGCTGGTTGGTCTCGCTCGTCCGGAGTCAGATTACGCGAGCGGCTTGCATGGGCAGAAATTAATGCCCTACCGTCAGTGACGCGACGCACACTCTGCGGAACACCGGGACCCCGGAAGCGCACTGCCCCGCCCTGCCACGGCGGTGGCGGCACTGCCACCGCCCGAAGCCCGCGCCCCTCTCCCTGACCAGGAGTTCCGCATGCCCGAAACCGGCGAACTCGACGCCGACCGCTGGGAGTACATCCTCTCCATCCCCAACGACCCCCGGGCCGTCACGATCTGCCGCCGCACCCTGCGCCTGATCCTCGCCCTGCACGGCCTGCCGCATCTCGCGGAGGTGGCCGAACTCGTCGCGACCGAGCTGGTCACCAACGCCGTACAGCACACCGCGGGGCCCGCGGCCATACGTCTCCGCCGGGCCCACGGAGTGCTCCGCATCGGCGTGTGGGACGCGGACCCCACCCCGCCGGCCCCCGCTCCACCAGCGGCATCCGGTGAGACGGGACGTGGGCTCACCCTCGTGGAGGAATGTGCAGACGGCTGGGGCTGGCACCTGCTCGGCAGAGCCCAGGACCCGCGAGGCACAGGCAAGTTCATCTGGTGCGAACTGGCCACGGCGGCGTGAACGTTTCCCCGGTCCCCGAAAGAGTGAACGACACGCATCGGCCGGACGTCTCGTCCCTTGATCAACCTAGCTTGCGCACATGGTCACATCAGCTCACGAGGGCCTGCACCGGATCTTCCAGGACCGGCCCGAGATTCTCGCCCCCGTCTTCGGGGCACTGGGTATCGCGTTACCCGAGAAGGCGACGGTGGACGCGGTCACCCCTGACGCGACGGAGACCAAGCCGGTCGAGCGACGCATCGACACCGTGTTGCGCGTCGGCCCTTCCGACGGGGAAGACTTCCTGCTGGCCGTCGAGGCGCAGGAGCGACGAGACCCGAAGAAGGCGTCGAGTTGGGCCTACTACGTCGCCTATCTCCAAGCCAAGTACGGCCTGCCGGTGCTGCTTCTCGTCATCTGCCGCGACCGGGCCACGACCAAGTGGGCGACCGGCCCCTTCGACTGCGGAGCCCGCGGCTGGACCGCCCAGCGGACGTACCCCATGGTCATCGGACCCGACAACCTCCCGGTGATCACCGATGAGAGAACCGTGGCGCGGAAGCCCGCGATGGCCGCGTTCTCCGCCCTCGCTCACGCCCACAGCCACGACATCGACGCCATACTGGAAGCGTTGGGCCGTGCCCTGCAGGCGATGGACCGGCAAGCCTCCGACTACTTCTACGAGTTCCTTGACGTCAATCTGGGGAGTACCCCCGCCGGCGACAAATGGAGGGAAATCTTGAGCTTCGTCACCTACTTCCCCGGCAGGGGAACCGTCCGAGAGACGGCCTATCTCGAAGGCAAGGCAGAAGGCATGGCCGAGGGCGTGGCCGAAGGCGAGGCAAAAGGGGTTCTGCGCGTGCTGGAGGTGCGCGGGCTGACCGTCTCCGACGACGTCCGTACGCGGATCACCACCTGTACCGACCTCGACTCCCTCGGAGACTGGCTCGACCGGGCCGGCACCGTCGCCCGCGCCGAGGAGCTGTTCGGCGAAGCCCCGCGTGGCCCGGAGGGCACCCCGGAGCAGAGCTGATCGGGTTCCGAAACGGAGAGGGGCCCAGAACCAGCGGGTTCCGGGCCCTGTTCCTGTCAGGGAGTCGAGGGCCCGGAACCCGGTGTGTTCCGGGCCTGTGTGCCGAGGGTCAGGACGAGGTGGCCGACGGGCCCGGTCCGGTGTCGGTGCTGTCGTGGGTCTCGTCCGGGGCGACGCCCATCGTCAGCCGGCCGTGGACGCCCCGGGCGATGTGCCTCTTGTCGTACGTGAGGTGCAGGAGCCCGCCCTCGTGCCCGTTGCCGGGGTAGATGGTGTCCTCGTCCAGCGTCGTGCGGGGGGTCGTGCTGGTGGAGTAGGGGGAGACCTCGGCCGAGGCCAGGACCGACTTCTCGGAGAAGAAGAGCTGACCCGTGTGGCAGGTGTGGCCGCCCTCGTAGCCCGCGTCGGTCCAGGTGCCGTCCACATGGACCTTCACGTGGATGTGGACGCAGCGGCCCCGGTACCAGCCGGGGAAGACCGTCCTGAAGGTGACGTGGCCGTGCCGGTCGGTCTTCCAGGTGCCGCGCAGGTACCGCTTGTCGTCGGTGGGCTCGGCGTGCCCTCCGCCGCCTCCCGGGGGAGGACCTGACGGGGGCTCACCGGTCGGGGTGCCGGTCGGGACGTCCGTGGGCTCGCCCGACGGGCCGCCGCCACCGCCGTTGCTCATCTCCTCGTAGCCGGAGTACACGCCCAGCGCCGAGCAGTGCCAGATGTCCACCGCCGCGTTCCTGACCGGCTTGCAGGTCTCGGCGTCGATCACCTTCAGCGTGAGGAACAGCGGGATGCCGTCCTGGTCCTCGGTGATGTCCTGGCGGATCTTGTCCGCGTCGATGTAGTAGGGACCCTCGGTGGTCTCCGAGGTCAGCGTGTAGCAGGCCTCCGCACCGGACGCGGCCGTCGCGGTCGTTCCGGCCGCGGTCTCGCCCGCGAACGCGTTCACTGCGGCCGCGCCGCCCACGCCCACGGCCGCCACGGCCGCTCCACCCGCGACGACGACCCTGCGTCGGGTCACGGTCCCTTCGTGCGTCGTTCTCCCGGTCTCAGTCATGCGCGGGACGGTAGGGAGCCCACCTGTCAGCAGCGTGGGTGCGGGCTGTGTTTTCACACGCCACATGAGAATGGCCCGGAACCATCGCTGGTTCCGGGCCACTCCCGTGTGCGTCACCCTCAGGAGACGCGGAGCCTGCCTACTTCGGCTGCGGCTTGCGGACCGAGATGTGCAGCTCGCGCAGCCGCGTCTCGTCCAGCTCCGTGGGCGCGCCCATCATCAGGTCCTGCGCGTTGCCGTTGAGCGGGAACGCGATCGTCTCGCGGATGTTCGGCTCGTCCGCGAGCAGCATGACGATGCGGTCGACGCCCGGGGCGATCCCGCCGTGCGGCGGGGCGCCGAAGCGGAAGGCGCGCAGCATGCCGGCGAACTGCTCCTCGACGGTCTCCCGGTCGTAGCCCGCGATCTCGAAGGCCTTGAGCATGATCTCGGGCTCGTGGTTGCGGATCGCGCCGGAGGACAGCTCGACGCCGTTGCAGACAATGTCGTACTGCCAGCCGAGGATGTCCAGCGGGTCCTGGGTCTCCAGGGCCTCCAGACCGCCCTGCGGCATCGAGAACGGGTTGTGCGAGAAGTCGATCTTGCCGGTGTCCTCGTCCTTCTCGTACATCGGGAAGTCGACGATCCAGCAGAAGCGGAAGACGTTCTCCTCGAAGTTGCCCGAGCGCTTGGCGGCCTCGACCCGCACCGCGCCCATGATCTTCGAGACCTCGTCGAACTCGCCCGCGCCGAAGAACACCGCGTGACCGGCGGCCAGGGAGAGGCGCTTGGTCAGCTCGGCGACGTTCTCCTCGGTGAGGAACTTGGCGATCGGGCCGGTCAGCGAGCCGTCCTCGCCCACGCGCACCCAGGCCAGGCCCTTCGCGCCCTGCTCGACCGCGTAGTCGCCGAGACCGTCGAAGAACTTCCGGGTCTGGCCGGCGACGTCCGGCACCGGCAGCGCGCGCACGTGCTTGCCGGCGAAGGCCTTGAACTCGGAGCCCTCGAAGATGTCGGTGATGTCGACGAGTTCGAGCTGGGCACGCAGGTCCGGCTTGTCGGAGCCGTACTTCAGCATCGACTCGCGGAACGGGATGCGCGGGAAGGGCGAGGTGACGTGACGGCCACCGCCGAACTCCTCGAACAGCTCCGTCATGAGCTTCTCGATCGGCTGGAAGACGTCCTCCTGCTCGACGAAGGACATCTCCACGTCGAGCTGGTAGAACTCGCCCGGCGAACGGTCCGCACGGGCGTCCTCGTCGCGGAAGCAGGGCGCGATCTGGAAGTAGCGGTCGAAGCCGGAGATCATCAGCAGCTGCTTGAACTGCTGGGGCGCCTGCGGCAGTGCGTAGAACTTGCCGGGGTTCAGCCGGGAGGGGACCACGAAGTCGCGCGCGCCCTCGGGAGAGGTGGCGCTGAGGATCGGGGTGGCCATCTCGTTGAAGCCCAGCGCCGTCATCTTGTGACGGATCGCGGAGATCACGGCCGTACGCAGCAGGATGTTGCGGTGCATGCGCTCACGGCGCAGGTCGAGGAAGCGGTACTCCAGACGGCGCTCCTCGTTGACACCGTCCTCGGCGTTGATCGTGAACGGCAGCGGCTGGGCGGCACCGAGCAACTCGACCTCGCTCACCTCGACCTCGACCTCACCGGTCGGCAGCTCGGGGTTCACGTTCTCCGTGCCGCGCGAGACGACCTTGCCGTCGACGCGGACGGTCGACTCCTTGGAGACCTTGTCCAGGGCCTCGTAGGCGGGGGTGCCGGGGCGGGCGACGAGCTGCGTGATGCCGTAGTGGTCGCGCAGATCGATGAAGAGGATGCCGCCCAGGTCTCGGCGATTGTGCAGCCAGCCGCTCAGCCGGACGTCGGTGCCGACGTCAGAGGCGCGGAGCTCGCCGCAGGTGTGGGACCTGTACCGATGCATCGAGGTTCATCCAGTCTTCGCGGATTGGGGGCCTGGTTTCACGTGAAACACCCCCAGGGTACCGGGCAGCCCAGGTCACCTCCCCCTCATTAGACGCTCCGCGCCGCGCCGGGCATCGGTGGCAGGCACCGATCCCCTGTTCCTACAGTGGGCGCATGCGCACTGGTGAGCCCCTGCCCACCGTGGGGGACGTCCTGGCCGCTCTCTCCACCGGCGTATGGCGCTGGGACAACGCCCTGGGACTCGTCACCTTCGACGCGGAGGCCGCACGGCTGATCGGCATGCCCGCGAAGCAGGTGACGCTCACCGAGGCGGGTGTGCGCTCCCGGGTCCACCCCGTCGACTGGAACGAGATGGACGGGGTGGTGCAGCTCGCGGTGGCCGAGGGCACGCTCGCCGAGGCCCGGGTGCGGATCATGGACGAGCACGGCCGGGTGCTCCGCACGGTCCGCAGCCGCTCCAAGCCGATCGTCGACCCCGCGACCGGGCAGTTCGAGCTGATCGGCACCCTCCAGGAGGTCAGTGCGCAGCCCCCGGACGCCGCCGCGCGCACTCCCGTCACCGGGGACTGGCGCCGCTCGCGGGAGGCGTTCCTGCTGGACGCCGGACGGGCACTGGCCGAGGCCCGGTCCACGGCGGAGGTGCTGCGGGTGGCGGCGGGCCTGTCGATGCCCGGATTCTCGCCGGACGGTCTCGCCGTCTTCGGCGCGGAGGGCGACCGCCTGACGGTCATCGGCCACCACGGACACCAGCCGGGCGACGAGGGCCCCTTCTCCAACATGCCGCTGGCCACGGAATACCCGGCCGCCGAGGTCGTCCGCACGGGCCGTGCGGTCTACCTCTCCTCCCCCGAGGACTACAAGGACCGCTACCCGGCGTCCTGGCCCCTCGCCCGGCACTTCGGCCGACAGTCGTGGGCGTTCCTGCCGCTCACGGTCGCCGGCAGCACCATGGGCGCGTGGATGGCGGCCTTCACCTACCCCGTCACCTTCACCCCCGACGAGCGCTCGGTCCTCACGACCGTCGCCCGCATGCTCGCCCAGGCACTCTCCCGCGCCGGAGACGCCGAGACCGCACGGGAACTCACCGACGGCCTCCAGCGTTCGATGATGCCGACGCTCGGACCCCGCATGCCGGGCATGAGCGTCGCCGGGCGCTATGTCCCGACCGGCGGCGGCCTCCAGGTCGGCGGCGACTGGTACGACGTGATCCCGCTTCCGGCCGGCCGCTACGCCCTGGTCATCGGCGACGTGCAGGGCCACGACGTCCGCGCGGCGGGCCTGATGGGCCAGCTCCGGATAGCCCTGCGCGCCTACGCCGCCGAGGGCCACCGCCCCGACGCGGTGCTGTCACGGGCGGCGCGTTTCCTCTACGGGGTCACCGACTCGGTGACCTACGGGTCGAGCGGCGGCACCGACCCGGGCGAGGAACCCGCGGACCCCGCCGACGTGCGCTTCGCGACCTGCCTGTACGCCGAGGTCGACCCGGCGACCGGGACGCTGGACATCGCGCGCGCCGGTCACCCGGACCCCGCGATACGGATGGCGGACGGGACCGTGCTGATGCGGCCCACTGCGGGCGGGCTGCCGCTCGGCATCGACCCGGACGCCGACTACCCGACCACCCGGATCGTCCTGGAGCCGGGCGAGACCATGATGATCTGCACCGACGGGCTCATCGAGACCGGCGGACACGACCTCGACACCGGCTGGCACCGCATCCGGCGGACACTCGAATCCCACGTCGGCGACCTGGAGACCCTCGCCGACGCACTCGTCCAGGCCGTGCACGGGCCCTCCTCCCACCACACCACCGGTCCGCTGGCCGACCGGCGCGAGGACGACATAGCGGTGCTGCTGCTGTCCCGGCTGCCCCTGGAGGGCGACGACACGGCCTCGCCCGTACCGGCGCCGCTGCGCCGCACGATGCTGACCGTGGCGCAGGACGAGCCCGAGCGCATCGCGGACGCCCGCCAGCAGCTCCGGGAGTTCCTGCACGACTGGACCTGCGCCGACCAGCTCGACTCCGCGGTCCTGCTCGTCTCCGAGGTGGTCACCAACGTCCTCGTGCACACCGACGCGGACGCGCTGCTCGTCGCCGAGGTGGCGGGCGAGCCGGGCGGGCGACGGATGCGGATCGAGGTCACCGACGGCAGCGACGACCTGCCGCACCGGCGCCATCCGGGGGAGCTGGCGTCGTCCGGACGCGGCCTGGTGCTCGTCGAGATGCTCGCGGACGCGTGGGGGGTGGACCCGCGCGGCCAGGGCAAGAGCATCTGGTTCGAGTTCTCCGAGGCCCCGGACACGGATCCCGGCGGGGCCGGGACCCCGGCTCCGGACGACTCCGCGCTGCTCGGCGCGTGGGAATCGTCCACCGGGGACTACGAATCCGCCGACGGTCCCGGCGCCCCCGGAACTCCGGGGAATCCCGGCGTTCCCGGTCCTTCCGTGCCCCCGGGCCCCGGCGGCCCTCCTCCCCGCTCTCCGGGCCCGTCCGCCCCTCCCACCCCGTCCGACCCGTAGCGCACACGGAGTTCGTGCACGACACCGAAGACCGCCGCCGTCAGGGGGACGGCGAGCAGCATGCCGAGGACGCCCGCCACGGAGGCGCCCGCCGTGATGGCCAGCAGCACCACCGCCGGGTGCATCTGCACCTGCCGGCTCTGGATCATCGGCTGGAGGCCGTACCCCTCCAGCATCTGGATGGCGAGCACGACGCCGACCGTCCACAGGGCGATGACGAACCCCCGGTCGGCGAGCGCGACCAGGACGGCCACCGTGCCGGAGATGAACGCTCCGAGGTAGGGGATGTACGCCCCCACGAAGACCAGCGCGCCGAGCCCGACCGCGCCCGGGACGCGCAGGATCAAGAGTCCGACGGTGATGCAGAGGGCGTCGATGAGCGCGATGATCGTCGTTCCGCGCATGAAGCCCTCGACGGCCCCGTAGGCGCGCCGGGCCATGGCCTCGACCACGTCGGCGGTCCCCCGGGGCGCGAGCGAGCGCAGCGATCCGGCCACCCGGTGCGAGTCGCGCAGGAAGAAGAACACGAGCAGCAGGGCGAGGAAGGCCATGGCGAGGGTCTCGGCCACGACGCTGACGCCGCTGACGACGTTGGACGCGGCCGTGCCGCCGAACTCGGCCAGCAGGTCCCGGGAATTGGACGCGAGGTCGTCGAGCGAGGTCCCCGCCGCGCCGAAGTGCTCGGCGAGGGAACGCGAGGCCTCCCGGAGCGAGGACACGATCTGGGCGCCGGTGTGGATGAGGGCCGCGACGACGACGTAGACGGCACCGCCGACCACGACGGCCACCGCGACGCAGGTCAGGGCGGCGGCGAGCGAGCGGTTGATCTTCGCCCTGACCATCCGCCGGTACAGCGGTCCGAGCAGGGCGGTCCCGAGCAGCGCGAGCAGGACCGGCACCACCGCCGTACGGAACTCCGAGCACAGCTGGATCCCCACCCATCCCACCCCGGCGGCCAGCAGGATCACGGCACACCAGGCCGCCAACCGCCGGGCACCCTCGGGGAGTAGCTGCACCCTGCAAGCTGACCATGCGTCAGCCGGTCAGGCTTCCGGGGACGTCCGAATGGGGGAAGCCCCGTCCCTCCGGAGGGACGGGGCTTGCGTGACCGCTGTCGCCCAGGAGGGCTCCACGGGCCGCGCGGAGGGACCTACAGCCCGCCCTCCGCCATCCCGTGCACGGCCGGGATCGTCCCCAGCCGGCCCTTCTGGAAGTCGTCGAACGCCTGCTGGAGCTCCTGGCGGGTGTTCATCACGAACGGACCGTAGTGGGCCATGGGCTCACGGATCGGCTGCCCGCCGAGCAGCACGACCTCCAGGTCGGGCGTGTTGGAGTCCTGCTTCTCGTCCGCCCGCACGGTCAGCGAGGAGCCCGCGCCGAAGACGGCGGTCTGGCCGGTGTGGACCGGCCGGCGGTCCGCGCCCACGCTGCCGCGTCCGGCCAGCACGTAGGCGAGGCCGTTGAAGTCCTCGCGCCACGGCAGGGTGATCTCGGCTCCCGGCCGCAGCGTGGCGTGGACCATGGTGATCGGGGTGTGCGTGATGCCCGGCCCCTGGTGGCCGTCGAGCTCACCGGCGATGACGCGCAGGAGCGCGCCCCCGTCCGGGGTGCTGAGCAGCTGCACCGTGCCGCCCCGGATGTCCTGGTACCGCGGGGCCATCATCTTGTCCTTGGCCGGCAGGTTCACCCACAGCTGGAGCCCGTGGAAGAGGCCGCCCGACATCACGAGGTGCTCCGGCGGCGCCTCGATGTGGAGCAGTCCGGACCCGGCCGTCATCCACTGGGTGTCACCGTTGGTGATCGTGCCCCCGCCGCCGTTGGAGTCCTGGTGGTCGAAGATCCCGTCGATGATGTAGGTCACGGTCTCGAAGCCGCGGTGCGGGTGCCAGGGGGTGCCCTTCGGCTCGCCCGGCGCGTACTCCACCTCACCCATCTGGTCCATCATGATGAACGGGTCGAGGTGGCGGTAGTTGATCCCGGCGAACGCGCGACGGACCGGGAAACCCTCGCCCTCGAAGCCCTTGGGCGCGGTCGTCACGGCCAGCACGGGCCGGTCCACCGCGTCGGCCGGCGCGGCCACACGGGGCAGGGCCAGCGGGTTCTCGACAGTCACTGCGGGCATGTCGGTACCTCCTTGCGCTTCGAATTTGGTTGAGAGTTGAACTTTCTGCTACCCGTAACGACGCGCGCCCGGAGGGCATTCCCTCCGGGCGTCACAGGTTTTCTGGGCATACGGCCGAGCAGGCACGGGGCGTCCGGCCGAGCAGGCACGGGGCGTCCGGCCGAGCAGGCACGGGGCGTCCGGCCGAGCAGGCACGGGGCGTCCGGCCGAGCGGACACCGGGGTGCCGGCGGCACCCACGGCGGACCGTCAGCCGTACATGCGGCGCATGGCGAAGTCCACCATCTGCTCCACGGCCTTCGCGTCGAAGACCATCCGGTGCTTGCCCTCCATGTCGATCACGAAGCCGTAGCCGGTGGGCAGCAGGTCGATCACCTCCGCCCCGGTGATCACGAAGTACTTGGACTCCTTGCCCGCGTACCGGCGCAGCTCCTTGAGCGAGCTGAACATCGGGATGACGGGCTGCTGGGTGTTGTGCAGCGCCAGGAATCCGGGGTTGTCACCGCGCGGGCAGTAGACCTTCGAGGTGGCGAAGACCTGCTGGAAGTCCTCGGCCGCCATGGCACCCGTGGTGAAGGCGCGGACCGCGTCCGGCAGGGACGGCGGGGACGGCTCGGGGTACAGGGGCGGCTGCTGGCCGTACCCACCGGGCATCTGCTGCCCGTCCGGCATCTGGCCGGGCATCTGCTGCTGCGGCGGGACGTACCCCTGCTGGGCGCCTGCGTTCTGCTCGTAGCCGTACATGCGTCAAAGAGTAGTGGGCCACATATGGCCGACTCGGGGTTGCTTCTTATTACTGACGGGTAGCATCATCTTAGCTACTTGCTGGTACGTGTACATAGATGCGGGGAGTCAGTGCCTCGCCGATCCCTTACGGAGCCGTCGCCATGGGGCACTACAAGTCGAATCTCCGCGACATCGAGTTCAACCTCTTCGAGGTGCTCGGGCGCGACAAGCTGTACGGCACCGGCCCGTTCGCGGAGATGGACACGGACACCGCCAAGAGCATCCTGGAAGAGCTGACCCGCCTCTCGGAGAACGAGCTGGCCGAGTCCTTCACGGACGCCGACCGCAATCCCCCGGTCTTCGACCCGGCGACGAACACCGCGCCGGTCCCGGCCTCTTTCAAGAAGTCGTACAAGGCGTTCATGGACTCCGAGTACTGGCGTCTCGGCGTGCCCGAGGAGATCGGCGGCTCCACCTCTCCCCGCTCCCTGATCTGGGCCTACGCGGAGCTGATCCTCGGCGCGAACCCGGCCGTCTGGATGTACTCCAGCGGCCCCGCGTTCGCGGGCATCCTCTTCGAGGAGGGCAACGAGGTCCAGAAGCACATCGCCAAGGTCGCCGTGGAGAAGCAGTGGGGCTCCACCATGGTCCTCACCGAGCCGGACGCCGGCTCGGACGTGGGCGCCGGCCGCACCAAGGCGATCCAGCAGGAGGACGGCTCCTGGCACATCGAGGGTGTGAAGCGCTTCATCACCTCCGGTGAGCACGACATGGAGGAGAACATCCTCCACTACGTCCTCGCCCGCCCCGAGGGCCACGGCCCCGGCACCAAGGGCCTGTCCCTCTTCCTCGTCCCGAAGTACGAGTTCGACTTCCAGACGGGCGAGCTGGGCGAGCGCAACGGCGTGTACGCGACGAACGTCGAGCACAAGATGGGCCTCAAGGCCTCCAACACCTGCGAGATGACCTTCGGCGACCGCCACCCCGCCAAGGGCTGGCTGATCGGCGACAAGCACGACGGCATCCGCCAGATGTTCCGCATCATCGAGTTCGCCCGCATGATGGTCGGCACGAAGGCCATCTCCACGCTGTCGACGGGCTACCTGAACGCGCTGGAGTACGCCAAGGAGCGCGTCCAGGGCACCGACCTGGCGAACTTCATGGACAAGGCCGCGCCCAAGGTCACCATCACGCACCACCCGGACGTGCGCCGCTCGCTCATGACGCAGAAGGCGTACGCCGAGGGCATGCGCGCCCTGGTCCTGCACACCGCCGCGGTCCAGGACGAGATCCAGATCAAGGAGGCCGCCGGCGAGGACACCTCCTCCGCCGAGGCCCTGAACGACCTCCTCCTGCCGATCGTGAAGGGCTACGGCTCCGAGAAGGGCTACGAGCTGCTCGCCCAGTCGCTCCAGATCTTCGGCGGCTCCGGCTTCCTGCAGGAGTACCCGATCGAGCAGTACATCCGCGACGCCAAGATCGACACGCTGTACGAGGGCACCACCGCCATCCAGGGCCAGGACTTCTTCTTCCGGAAGATCGTCCGCAACCAGGGCGCCGCGCTGAACTCCCTCGCCGAGGACATCAAGAAGTTCCTGGCCCTCGGCACGGGCGGCGAGGAGCTGTCCGCCGCCCGCGAGCAGCTCGCCAAGGCCGCCGTCGAGCTGGAGGCCATCGTCGGCCTCATGCTGACCGACCTCGCCGCCACCGAGCAGGACGTCAAGAACATCTACAAGGTGGGCCTCAACACCACCCGCCTGCTGATGGCCTCCGGTGACGTGGTCGTCGGCTACCTGCTGCTGCGCGGTGCCGCCGTCGCCGCGGAGAAGCTGGAGACCGCCTCCGCCAAGGACAAGCCCTTCTACACCGGCAAGATCGCGGCCGCGAAGTTCTTCGCCGCCAACGTGCTGCCGGGCGTCACCGGCGCCCGCAAGCTCGCCGAGGGCGTCGACCTGGACCTGATGGAGCTGGACGAGGCCGCCTTCTAGGAGCCCGCCGGCCGCTTTCGGGCCGGGCGAGCACCGGACCGGCACCTGACCGTCCGCTCAGGTGTCCCGAGGTGTCCGCCCTTCACATCCCCCTTACGAGGGCCCGTTCCCAACACCGGGAGCGGGCCCTCGTGCGTCGTTAAGGTGAAACCATGAGTACACCCACCCGCTTCGACCGCGGCCACACCGACGACCTCATGTCCTTCCTCACGGCGAGCCCGACCCCGTACCACGCCGTGGCGACCGCCGCCGAGCGGCTGGAGAAGGCCGGGTTCCGTCAGGTCGCCGAGACAGACGCGTGGGAAGGGACCAGCGGCGGGAAGTACGTGCTGCGCGGAGGGGCGATCATCGCCTGGTACGTCCCCGAGGGCGCCGAGCCGCACACACCGTTCCGGATCATCGGCGCGCACACCGACTCCCCGAACCTGCGGGTCAAGCCCCTGCCCGACTCCGGCGCGCACGGCTGGCGGCAGGTCGCCGTGGAGATCTACGGCGGACCGCTGCTGAACTCCTGGCTCGACCGGGACCTGGGCCTGGCCGGACGCCTGTCGCTGCGGGACGGCTCGACCCGGCTGGTCAACATCGACCGCCCCCTGCTGCGCGTGCCGCAGCTCGCCATCCACCTGGACCGTTCCGTCACCAGCGACGGCCTCAAGCTCGACAAGCAGCGCCACCTCCAGCCCGTCTGGGGACTCGGCGACGCCCGCGAGGGCGACCTGATCTCCTTCCTGGAGGAGGAGTCGGGGCTGCCCGCGGGCGAGGTCACCGGCTGGGACCTGATGACCCACTCCATCGAGCCCCCCGCCTACCTGGGCCGCGACAACGAACTGCTCGCCGGTCCGCGCATGGACAACCTGCTGTCCGTGCACGCGGCCACGGCCGCACTGGCGGCGGCCGCCGCCGCGGACTCCGCGCTGTCCTACATCCCGGTCCTCGCCGCCTTCGACCACGAGGAGAACGGCTCCCAGAGCGACACCGGCGCCGACGGCCCCCTGCTCGGCGGCGTGCTGGAACGTTCTGTCTTCGCCCGCGGCGGCTCCTACGAGGACCGGGCGCGCGCCTTCGCCGGCACCGTCTGCCTCTCCTGCGACACCGGCCACGCCGTGCACCCCAACTACGCCGAGCGGCACGACCCGACGCACCACCCGCGCGCGGGCGGCGGCCCCATCCTCAAGGTGAACGTCAACAACCGCTACGCCACCGACGGTTCGGGCCGGGCCGTGTTCGCCGCCGCCTGCGAGAGGGCCGGCGTGCCGTTCCAGTCCTTCGTCTCCAACAACTCCATGCCCTGCGGCACCACCATCGGCCCCATCACGGCGGCGCGGCACGGCATCAGGACGGTCGACATCGGCGTGGCCATCCTGTCGATGCACAGCGCCCGCGAACTCTGCGCCGCGGACGACCCGTTCCTGCTGACAAACGCGCTGGTGGCGTTCCTGGAAGGGCGGCCCGCCTCCGTGTGACGGTGCCGCACACCGTCGCCGGAAGACGGCGCGCGGCACCGTGAGGGCTCCCCTCCGCATGGCCCGTGGGGTCCCGGGTACCCGGAACGCGTCCGGTACGACTCGGAGTTGCTACCTCAAGGAGACGACACCCATGGGCCTGGGCGGATGCATCATCCTGATCGCCGCAGGGGCGATCCTCACGTTCGCGACCGACTGGCACATGCAGGGGGTCAACCTTCACCTGGTCGGCGTGATCCTCATGATCGTCGGGCTGATCGGCGTGACGACCTTCAGCAGCATCGCGAGGCGCAGGCGCGTCGTCGTACCGCCGGCCGCGACGGTCGTGGACGACGACCGGCACCGCCGTGACGGTTACTCGGACGGCTACGGCGTCTGAGCCGGGACAGGCGTAGCGCGCGACGGGTCGCCGGTCCAGGACGTGCCCCGTCGTCGCGTCCACGTGGGCGGGGATCCCGTCGTGGCGGCCGGCCGCCGGCCGGCGCGAGCGGGTGCGCCGGGCGACGGGACTCGGCCCGTCGGCCTACCGGCGGCGTTTCAAAGCGCCCGCCGGGGAACCGGTGACGGCATGAGATACCTCGTACGCGACCGGCTGCTCGGCTTCGGTGACGACTACTGGATCGAGGACGACCACGGCGACAGGGTCTTCCTCGTCGACGGCAAGGCCATGCGGCTGCGGGACACCTTCCAGCTGAAGGACACCGGCGGACGCGTCCTGATCGACATCCACAAGAAGATGTTCGCGCTGCACGACACGATGATCATCGAGCGGGACGGCGATCCGCTCGCGACCATCAAGCGCAAGCGCTGGTCCCTGCTCCGCAACCACTATCGCGTGTCGCTGGTCGACGGCACCGAACTCGACGTCAGCGGCAAGATCCTCGACCGCGAGTTCGCCGTGGACCACGACGGCGAACTCCTCGCCCGGATCTCCCGCCGCTGGCTCCGCCTCCGCGACACCTACGGCGTCGACGTCGTACGGGAGGACGCCGATCCGGCGCTGCTGATCGCGGTCACGGTGTGCGTGATCCACCTGGCGGAGAAGGAACGGGGGGTCGGCTGAGCGCACGTCCGGCCGCGCGGCCGGGCGGACGCCCGCCGGAACGGCGAGGCGGGACCCGGCCGGCGGTGGTGGAGCGGGTGCCGGCCCGCGGGCGGGGCGGCGGTCAGCGGGCGGGGGTCTCCAGGCCCAGCAGGCGGTCCTTCAGGGCCGGGAACTGTTCCCGTGTCGCCGCGACCTTCGCCGGGTCGAACTCCACGGTGAGGATCTCCTCGTCAGGCCCCGCCTCGGCGAGGACGTCACCCCACGGGTCGACCACGATCGAGTGACCCGCCTGGGGAACCCCCGCGTGCGTGCCGGCCGTTCCGCAGGCGAGGACGTACGCCTGGTTCTCGACGGCGCGCGCCCGGGCGAGCAGGGTCCAGTGGGCGCGGCGCCGTTCGGGCCAGCCGGCCGAGAGGACGAAGGTCTGCGCCCCCGCGTCGACGAGCCCGCGGAACATCTCGGGGAAGCGCAGGTCGTAGCAGGTGGCGAGGCCGACGACGGTCTCCGGCAGCTCCACCGTCACCAGTTCCGTGCCGGCGCCCATCAGCACGGCCTCGCCCTGGTCGAAGCCGAAGCGGTGGATCTTGCGGTAGGAGGCGACGAGTTCGCCGGCGGGGGAGTAGACGAGGGAGGTGTTGTAGAGCGCACCCCCGGCCGCGGAACCGGTCCCGGACGTGGCACGCTCGGGGACCGAGCCGGCGTGCAGCCACACGCCCGCGTCGCTCGCGGCCTTGCTCATCGCCTCGTGGGTCGGCCCCCGGAGCGGTTCGGCCCGCGCGGCGAACTCCTCGTAGGCGAAGGCGCCGGTGGTCCACAGCTCGGGGAGCACGACGAGATCGACTCCGGCCTGATCACGTACCAGGTCCGCCACGCGCCGCCTGCGCGATGCGACCGATTCGTCGTCGTTTACGTCGATCTGGAGGAGCGAGGCGCGCACACTACCACCGTCCTGGCAATTCGAGCCGTCGATACGGGCCTACGATCGTCACACGAAAGCACTGCCGGGGTGCCTCACAGCAGCGTAACTTAGCGTCCCAAGACACCCGCTGCCTGTGAAATGCCCGCGTCCAACCGCCCGAGGGGTCCCGTTCCGTGAGTCTGCATCCGAGCCTTCAGTCCTACGCCGACGCCTGGACCCACTCGATCGAAGCGATATCCGAGCTGGTGCAGCCGCTCGTGGAGGGCGAGTGGAACCGGCGGACCCCGTGCCCCGGCTGGTCGGTCCGTGACATCGTCTCGCACGTCATCGGGCTGGACTGCGAGATGCTCGGCGACCCCCGGCCGATCCACACCCTTCCCCGCGACCTCTACCACGTCACGAACGAACACCAGCGGTACATGGAGATGCAGGTCGACGTGCGCCGCCACCACACGGCGCCGGAGATGACCTCCGAGCTGGAGTACACGGTCATCCGCCGCAACCGGCAGCTGCGGAACGAGTCGCGGCAGCCCGACGCCAAGGTGCGGGGTCCGCTGGGCACCGAGATCACCCTCGAGCAGGCGATGCGCAACCGCGCCTTCGACGTGTGGGTGCACGAGCAGGACCTGCGGTGGACGCTGGGCCGGCCGGGGAACCTCGACTCCCCCGGTTCGGGGATCGTGCGGGACCAGCTCCTGGCCGCGCTGCCGAAGATCGTCGCCAAGGACGCGGGGGCGCCCGCGAACTCCGCGGTCGTCTTCGACGTGCACGGTCCCGTCGAGTTCCTCCGCACCGTCCGCGTGAACGCCGACGGGCGCGGGACGATAAACGGCTCGCCCTCCCTCGGCCCCGCGGTGAGCCTGAGCCTCGACTGGGAGACCTTCGTCCGGCTCTGCTGCGGTCGCGTCAACCCCGACGCCGTGTCCGACCGGATCAAGGCCGAGGGCGACCCGGAACTGACCGCGGCGATCCTGCGCAGCCTCGCCGTCACGCCGTAACGGGCGGGTCGGGAACCCACGCGGGCGACGGGGCGGGGGTGCTCCCCGCCCCTCCGTCCCGCTCCACGTGCCCCGGACGGCGGCAGCGGCACGGCGACGGGACAGCCACAGCGGCGGCAGGACAGCGGTGCGGCCTTCGCGGCTACGCCGGTACGTGCACCGTCTCCACCCGGCTGGCCACGAGCCGCTCCCGTTCCCGGCGGGCCGCCTGCGTGCGCAGCCGGAAGATCTGGCTCAGCCCGAGCGCCTGGAGCACGAACACGGCCGCGAAGGCGATCCGATAGTTCTCGCCGGTGGCGTCGAGCAGGACGCCGATGGCCAGCAGCGTCGTCATGGAGGCGACGAAACCGCCCATGTTGGTGATCCCGGACGCGGTTCCCTGACGCTCCGGCGGGTTCGCCGGGCGCGCGAAGTCGAAGCCGAGCATCGAGGCCGGACCGCAGAGCCCGAGCACCACGCACAGCACCACCAGCAGCCACATCGGGGCGTGCCCACCGGGGTACACCAGCACCCCCGCCCACACGACGGCCGTCGCCGCGACCGTGCCCAGCGCCAGCGGAAGCCGCGCGGTGTGGTGCCGGGCGACGATCTGTCCGTACACCAGCCCGGCACCCATGTTGGCCAGGACGACGAGTGTCAGCAGCTCACCGGCCGTGGCCCGCGTGAGGCCCTGGGCCTGGACGAGGAACGGCATCCCCCACAGCAGCAGGAACACCATCGCCGGGAACTGCGTGGTGAAGTGCACCCACAGCCCCAGCCGGGTGCCGGGTTCCCGCCAGGAGGCGAGGATCTGCCGGCGGACATAGGCGGCGCCCCTGTGCGGGAACGGCTCGGGGTGGTGGCCTTCGGGGTGGTCCTGCAGGAACAGCAGCAGGAGGACGAGGACGAGCACACCGGCGGCGGCGCTGCCGGCGAACGCGGCCGTCCAGCCCACGCCGTGCAGCAGCCTGGCGATCACGAGGGTCGAGACGAGGTTTCCGGCCATGCCGGCCAGGCCCGCGAGCTGCGCGACGAGCGGTCCGCGCCGGGCGGGGAACCACCGGGTGCCGAGCCGCAGCACGCTGATGAACGTCATCGCGTCACCGCAGCCCAGCAGGGCGCGCGAGGCGAGCGCCATGCCGTACGACGAGGAGAACGCGAAGCCCAGCTGTCCCGCGGTGAACAGCAGGACGCCGATGGCCAGCACCTTCTTGGTGCCGAGCCGGTCGACGAGGAGCCCGACCGGTATCTGCATGCCCGCGTAGACGAGGAGCTGGAGGATGGAGAAGGTGGACAGGGCGGAGGCGCCCACGTGGAAGCGCTCCGCCGCGTCGAGCCCGGCCACCCCCAGGGACGTACGGAAGATGACCGCGACGAAGTAGACCGCGACACCGATGCCCCAGACGGCGACCGCGCGCCGGCCGCCCGGCGGGTCTCCGGGCAGGGTGGCCGGGGAGCTCATCGGACCTCGCCCCGGGCCAGGTTGGAGAACCAGCTCACGTGTCCGTGGATGAGGGCGACGACCGCGTCGGCGTCGCCGGAGCGCAGCGCCTCGAGGATCTGCTCGTGCTCGACGAGCGTCTTGGTGATCCGGTCGGGGTGGGCGTGCATCACGGCGACTCCCATCCTGAGCTGCCTGTCGCGGAGCTGGTCGTAGAGGCGGGAGAGGATCTCGTTGCCCCCGCTGCGGACGATCTCGGCGTGGAAGCAGCGGTCGGTGACGGCGGCGCCGGCCAGGTCACCGGCGGCGGCCTGTTCCTTCTGCCGGTCGAGCAGTTCCTCCAGACGGGCCAGGAGCCGCGGCGACGCCGGTACGGCCTTGCGCGCGGCGTGCTCCTCCACGAGCTGGCGGGTCTCGACCACGTCGGCGATCTCCTGGGCGGAGACCGGCAGGACGAGCGCGCCCTTCTTCGGGTAGAGCTTGATCAGCCCTTCGACCTCCAGGCGGAGCAGCGCCTCGCGGACCGGGGTGCGTGAGACGCCCACCGCGTCGGCGAGTTCGCCCTCGGTGAGCAGGGACCCGCCCTCGTAGCGGCGCTCCAGGACCCCGTCCTTGACGTGTGTGTAGACGCGGTCGGCCGCCGGCGGCTGCTTCACGGGGGACCGCGTCGGCACGGGAGGGGCTGAATTCATGCGCACATCATAGATACAACACGTACGCATTCCAGGGCGCGTTCCGGCATGCGGACCCCAACGGCCTCCGCGTGTAACCCAGATCACATGAATTTCACCCGCCGGGCGCACATCCCTTCACCCGGCCCACGAGTCTGAACGTGGGACGGCACTCTCATGCGCCGTTCTCCCAGGGGCATTTCGCGCATTCGGAGCGTTCATTTTGATTACCGGCATTAAGGGCACGCGTTTCCGCAGGGCCGCCGCTGTGACCCTCACCACCGGCGCCGTGCTGGCAGCCGGAGCCTTCGGCGCCGCGCCGGCGGGCGCCGTCGCCACGCCCACCGTCACCGCCAAGGGCGGTTACACCATGAACAGCGGAACCGGTACGACCCTCTACACGAAGGCCGCGGACACCAAGCTGTCCACCGGTTCCACCACGAAGATCATGACGGCCAAGGTCGTGCTCGCCCAGACGAACCTGGACCTGGACGCCAAGGTCACGGTCTCGAGCGCGTACAGCAACTACATCGTCGACAACGGCTACCTCTCCACGGCCCACCTGATCGTCGGCGACAAGGTCTCCGTCCGTCAGCTCCTCTACGGTCTGATGCTGCCGTCCGGCTGCGACGCCGCCTACGCGCTCGCCGACAAGTTCGGCTCGGGCTCGACGCGCGCCGCGCGCGTGAAGTCGTTCATCGGCAAGATGAACACCACCGCGCAGAGCCTCGGCATGACGAACACCCACTTCGACTCGTTCGACGGTGTCGGCCACGGTGCGAACTACTCGACGCCGCGCGACCTGACGAAGCTCGCCCGCAGCGCCATGAAGAGCACCACGTTCAAGACGATCGTCAAGACCGTCACCACCAAGCAGAAGGTGACGACCTCGAGTGGTGGCTACCGCTACTACACGTGGGAGAACACCAACAAGCCGCTGCTGACCGGCTACTCCGGCACGATCGGCGTCAAGACCGGGTCGGGCCCCGAGGCGAAGTACTGCCTCGTGTTCGCCGCCACCCGTAACGGCAAGACGATCATCGGTACGGTGCTCGCCTCCTCGTCGATCACCAACCGCACGGCCGACGCCAAGAAGCTGCTGGACTACAGCTTCGCCCGCTGAGACCGCGGACGCGGAAACACAGCGGTACAGATCCGAAGAGGGGCCTGCCGGGCGGTGCGCGGCGGGCCCCTCTGCTGTGCCGGGCCGTCCGGGACACCCGGTCCGGCCCATGCCGAGGGCGCCTCTTCACGTACGGCGAAGAGGCGCCCTCGGCGGTCGTGCGATCGCTTCCGGCCGGACGGACTCACATCCGCGCGGCCGGACGGCTCACGCCCAGGTGATCAGCCGCCTGGGCTGCTCCAGGACGGCCGCGGTGTCGGCGAGGACCTTGGAGCCGAGCTCGCCGTCGACCAGGCGGTGGTCGAAGGAGAGTGCCAGCGTGGTGACCTGGCGGGGCTTGACCTTGCCCTTGTGGACCCAGGGCTGGAGCTTGATCGCGCCCACCGCGAGGATCGCGGACTCGCCGGGGTTGAGGATCGGCGTGCCGGTGTCGACGCCGAAGACGCCGACGTTGGTGATCGTCACCGTGCCGCCCTGCATCGCGGCCGGCGAGGTCTTGCCCTCCCGGGCCGTGGCCACCAGTTCACCCAGCGACTCGGCCAGCTGCGGCAGGGTCTTGGAGTGGGCGTCCTTGATGTTCGGCACGATCAGCCCGCGGGGGGTGGCCGCGGCGATGCCCAGGTTCACGTAGTGCTTCTGGACGATCTCCTGGTTGGCCTCGTCCCAGGACGCGTTCACCTCGGGGTTGCGCTTGATCGCGACGAGCAGGGCCTTGGCCACGAGCAGCAGCGGGTTGACCCGCAGCCCCTGCATGTCCTTGTCCTGCTTGAGCTCCTCGACCAGCCGCATCGTGCGCGTCACGTCGACCGTGACGAACTCGGTGACGTGCGGCGCGGTGAACGCCGAGCCGATCATCGCGGCGGCCGTCGCCTTGCGGACGCCCTTGACCGGGATCCGGGTCTCCCGCGCGCCGTCGTACGACACGGCGGGGGCCGGAGCGGGTGCCTGCGGCTGGACCGGGGCAGGCTGGACCGCGACGGGGGTGGCGACCGGAGCGGGGGCCTGTGCCGGGGCGGCGGCCGCGTGCACGTCCTCGCGGGTGATGATGCCGTCCGGGCCCGACGGGGTGACCGTCGCCAGGTCGACGCCGAGGTCCTTGGCCAGCTTGCGGACCGGGGGCTTGGCGAGGGGCCGCTGCTGCGGTGCGGACCCGTGGCCGTTGAGCTCGCCCTGGATCGCGGTGGCCGCGTACATCGCCCCGCCCTGCTGGGCCGGGGTCTCGGCGCCCTTGCGGGGGCGCCGCTTGGTGGAGGACTCCGCCACGCCGTACCCGACGAGGACCGGCTTGCGGCCCTCGGGCTTGGCCTCCTCCTCGACGGGGGCCTGCGCCGGAGCGGCGGGCGCCGCCGGAGCCTGCGCGGCGGCCGGGGCCGCCGGCGCGGGCGCCGCGCCACCGGACACGTCCACCGCGATGATCACCTGGCCGACGTCCACCGTCGTGCCCGCGGGGAAGCGGAGTTCGCTCACCACGCCGTCGTAGGGGATCGGCAGTTCGACCGCGGCCTTGGCGGTCTCGACCTCGCACACGACCTGTCCGTCGGTGACCGTGTCACCGACCTGGACGTACCACGTGAGGATCTCCGCCTCGGTGAGTCCCTCACCCACATCGGGCATCTTGAACTCGCGGAGCCCCGACGCGTTCTCAGTCATCGTCGTCACGACTCTCTCCTAGTACGCCAGCGAGCGGTCGACGGCGTCGAGCACCCGGTCCAGGCCCGGAAGGTACTCCTCCTCCAGGCGTGCCGGCGGGTACGGGGCGTGGTAGCCGCCGACCCGCAGGACGGGTGCCTCCAGGTGGTAGAAGCACCGCTCGGTGATCCGGGCCGCGATCTCCGCGCCCGTCCCGAGGAACACCGGTGCCTCGTGCACCACGACCAGGCGGCGGGTCTTCTCGACCGAGGCCTGGATCGAGTCGAAGTCGATCGGCGACATCGAGCGCAGGTCCAGGACCTCGATCGACTTGCCCTCCTCCTGGGCGGCCGCGGCGGCCTCCAGGCAGACCTTCACCATCGGGCCGTACGCGACCAGGGTGAGGTCGCTGCCCTCGCGCGCGAGGTGCGCCTTGTGCAGCGGACCGGGGATGGCGTCCTTGTCGACCTCGCCCTTGTCCCAGTAGCGCCGCTTGGGCTCGAAGAAGATCACCGGGTCGTCGCTCTGGATGGCCTGCTGCATCATCCAGTAGGCGTCGCCGGCGTTCGAGGGAGAGACCACCTTCAGGCCCGCCACGTGCGCGAACAGCGCCTCCGGGGACTCCGAGTGGTGCTCGACCGCGCCGATGCCGCCGCCGTAGGGGATGCGGATGACGACGGGCAGCTTGATCTTGCCGAGCGCCCGCGCGTGCATCTTCGCGAGCTGGGTGACGATCTGGTCGTACGCCGGGAAGACGAACCCGTCGAACTGGATCTCCACGACCGGACGGTAGCCGCGCAGGGCCAGACCGATCGCGGTGCCGACGATGCCGGACTCGGCGAGCGGGGTGTCGATGACCCGCTCCTCGCCGAAGTCCTTCTGGAGCCCGTCGGTGACCCGGAAGACACCGCCGAGCTTGCCGACGTCCTCGCCCATGACGAGGACCTTGGGGTCGGCCTCGAGGGCCGTGCGCAGCGATTCGTTGATCGCCTTGGCCAGCGCCATCTTTTCCGTCGTCATGGCTACTTGCCCTCCACGGCGTCCGCGAACGACGCCTGGTAGGCGGCGAACTGGGCGCGCTCCTCGTCGACGAGCGCGTGCCCGTCCGCGTACACGTTCTCGAAGATGGCGAAGTGGTCCGGGTCAGGCATGGCTCGTACCACGTCGCGTACCCGCTTGCCGAGCGCCTCGCTCTCGGCCTCGAGCTCCGCGAAGAATGCCTCGTCCGCGTGGTTCGCGGCCTCCAGGTGGGCGCGCAGGCGCAGGATCGGGTCCTTCGCCTCCCAGGCCGCGCGCTCGTCGTCGCCCCGGTAGCGGGTGGGGTCGTCGGAGGTGGTGTGCGCGCCCATGCGGTAGGTGTACGCCTCGACCAGGGTGGGGCCCTCGCCGTTGCGGGCCCGCTCCAGCGCCCACTTGGTGACCGCCAGGCAGGCGAGGACGTCGTTGCCGTCGACGCGGACGCCGGGGAAGCCGAAGCCCTGCGCGCGCTGGTAGAGCGGCACGCGCATCTGGCGCTCGGTCGGCTCGGAGATCGCCCACTGGTTGTTCTGGCAGAAGAACACGACCGGCGCGTTGTAGACCGCGCCGAAGTTGAAGGCCTCCATGACGTCGCCCTGGCTGGAGGCGCCGTCACCGAAGTACGCGATCACGGCCGAGTCGGCACCGTCCTTGGCGACGCCCATGGCGTAGCCGGTGGCGTGCAGCGCCTGCGAGCCGATGACGATCGTGTACAGGTGGAAGTTGTTGCTGTTCGGGTCCCAGCCGCCGTTGTTCACACCCCGGAACATGCCGAGCAGGTTGGTCGGGTCGACCCCGCGGCACCAGGCGACGCCGTGCTCGCGGTAGGTCGGGAAGACGTAGTCGTCGGAGCGGGTGGCGCGGCCGGAGCCGATCTGGGCGGCCTCCTGGCCGAGCATCGAGGCCCACAGGCCCAGCTCGCCCTGGCGCTGCAGGGAGGTGGCCTCGGCGTCGAAGCGACGGCTCAGGACCATGTCCCGGTACAGACCGCGCAGCTCTTCGGGGGTGATGTCGGCGACGTACGGGTCGTACGTGGCGTCCTTGACCCGCTTGCCCTGCGGGGTCAGCAGCTGAACGAGCTCCGGCCCGCCGCCCGTCGCCCCGGGCGACTTCCTGGCGGCCGCGCCTGCGCTCCTGCTCGCGGCGCTCTTGGTACCGGTCGTACTGGCGCTCGCAGCGCTCTTCGTACCGGCGCTGCGTCGCGGCTTGCGCGCGGCAGTGCTCTCCACGGTCACGTGTGCTCCTCCGTCGGTCCGGCCCCCGGGGTTGCCGGAAGGCTGGGGTCCCCCTCGCTCGCGGTTCGAGCTCGGGAGAGCGGCTCGCCTGTTCCGGCACCCGTGCACGGGGTGGGTGCCACTCGGCCGGGAACAGGCGTGACAGGTGCCCCGGCGAGCGCCCTGCAACTGCCACGTTACCCAGTGCTTCACATTTCTGTGAAACCCCTTCTGACCTGCGATTTTGATAGGAAATCCAAGTACTTGGAAAGGTGAATTTCCTACTAGATCGAGAGGGTCGGAACAGGCGCTGGTCACAGCACTGGTCACAGCTTTGCAGGGGGCCGGAACACCGGCACGTTATCCCGGCCACCCCGGCCTCGGGAAGAGTTCACCTGGGGCAATGCGCCGGGCCGTGTGTGAGACTGAAGCGTGCACGAAATCGGGAAAATCACCGTATTCCTCCTCGATGACCACGAAGTGGTCCGCCGCGGTGTCCATGAGCTGCTCGCCGGCGAGGACGACATCGACGTGGTCGGGGAAGCGGGTACGGCGGCCGACGCACTGGTGCGGATCCCGGCCACCAGACCGGACGTCGCCGTCCTGGACGTGCGCCTCCCGGACGGCAGCGGCGTGGAGGTCTGCCGCGAGATCCGCTCCGCCGACGCGGACGTCAAATGCCTGATGCTGACCTCGTACGCCGACGACGAGGCCCTGTTCGACGCGATCATGGCGGGCGCCTCGGGCTACGTCCTCAAGGCCATCCGCGGCAACGAACTGCTCGCGGCCGTACGGGACGTCGCGGCCGGGAAGTCCCTGCTCGACCCCGTGGCCACCGCGCGCGTCCTGGAGAGGCTGCGGGACGGCGGCGGCACCGGGGAGGACGAGCGGTTCGCCCGTCTCACCGAGCAGGAACGCAGGATCCTCGACCTGATCGGCGAAGGGCTCACCAACCGCCAGATCGGGGAGCGGCTGCACCTCGCCGAGAAGACGATCAAGAACTACGTGTCGAGCCTGCTGTCCAAACTGGGAATGCAGCGCCGGTCGCAGGCGGCCGCCTATGTGGCACGCAAACAGGAACAGGAGCGGCACCCCTGACGCGGAACGGCGGCGCTCCTGGCGGGACGGCGCACGAGCGGACCCGGGCGTGAGCGGCCCGAGGTGCGGGCGGGGCGTCAGCGTCCCGGGATACGGCACGCGCGCGTGAAGCCCGTCGTGGGCTTCACGCGCGCGTGGAAGGCGCGTTCTCCCGGGTCCGTCCGGACCCGGCCGGACCGGGTCAGTCCACGGTCCCCTCGACGGGGGACTCCTCGGTGCCGCCGTCCGCCGGCTCGCTGGCCGTCGGATCGTCCGTCGGCGTGACCGGTGTGCTCGGGGCCGCCGTGGTCGGAGTGGTCTTC
Organism: Streptomyces sp. NPDC058751; assembly: GCF_042746485.1. Lineage (NCBI taxonomy): Bacteria > Bacillati > Actinomycetota > Actinomycetes > Kitasatosporales > Streptomycetaceae > Streptomyces > Streptomyces sp. NPDC058751. The sequence goes on from NZ_JBHYPZ010000024.1 coordinate 80,911, forward strand.
GTCGGATCGTCCGTCGGCTCGTACGACGGCTCCTGGGTGGTGACGTTCCGCGTCGGCTCGTACGACGGCGGGTAGTCCGTGCCGTCGCCGGTGTCGGTCGAGTCGTCCGGGAAGTCGTCGTCCGTGGACTGCTCCGTGGAGTCGTCGCTGGGCTGCTCGCTGGAGTCGTCGCCCTTGCTGGAGTGCGAGACGGTCGGCGACGGCGAGGTGCCGGTCCCCGCCTTCCCGCCGTTGCCGGTGTGCTGGATCGCGAACGCGACACCCGCGGCGATGGCGATCAGCGCGAAGACCGCGAGGATCAGCAGCTTGCCGCGGCCGCCGCCGTGGTTGCCGTGGCCCTCGAAGCCGCCGTCGTCGCCGTTCCCGTAGGACGGGATGAGCGGGGCCGGGATCTGCGTGGTGCCGTAGTCACCGGGGTGCGGCAGCGACGCCGTGCCGGCGAAACCGGGGGCCTGGCCGTGCGGAGCCTCGTACATGGTGACCGGGCCGGTGTTCCAGGTGCCGGTGTGACTGCCCTGGTCGTACAGCATCTGCAGCGCGTACTGGACGAGTCCGCGCATCTCCTCGGCCGTCTGGAACCGGTCGTCCGGGTCCTTGGCGAGGGAGCGCATGACGAGCCCGTCGAGCTCCGGCGGCACGTCGCCCGAGACCGCCGAGGGAGGCACCGGGATGTCCTGGACGTGCTGGTAGACCACCGACAGCGGGGTCTCCCCGGTGAACGGGGGACGCAGCGCGAGCAGTTCGTAGAGCAGACAGCCGGTCGCGTACAGGTCGGAGCGGTGGTCGACGGCCTTGCCGAGGGCCTGCTCCGGGGAGAGGTACTGCGGGGTGCCCATGACCATGCCGGTCTGGGTCATCGTGGCCTGGCCGCCGTGCAGGGCGCGCGCGATGCCGAAGTCCATCACCTTGACCGCGCCGGTCTCCGTGATGATCACGTTCGCCGGCTTGATGTCGCGGTGCACGATGCCGTGCTGGTGCGAGTAGGCCAGCGCCTCCAGGACACCGGAGACGATGATCAGCGCCTGCTCGGGCCCGGGGGCCTCGGCATTGATCAGCAGGTCGCGGATCGTGTGACCCTCGACGATCTCCATGACGATGTACGGGACGACCCCGTGCCCGACCACGTCCTCGCCGGAGTCGTACACGGCCACGACCGCGTGGTGGTTGAGCCCCGCGACCGACTGCGCCTCACGCGTGAAACGCGCCTTGGACACGGGGTCCTCCGCCAGGTCGGCGCGGAGCAGCTTGACCGCCACCGTCCGTCCCAGGCGCACGTCCTCGGCGGCGAACACCTCGGCCATGCCACCCCGGCCGAGCCTGTGTGTCAGCCGATACCGGCCGTCGCCGACCAGCCCTCCGTTACCCCAGTTCTCCGGCGCATCTGACATACCGCCGCCAGTCGCCTCGGGGTCGGACGGGCCCTGAGCGCGCTGCTGCTGTGCCATCAGTCCTCGCCGTCGTTTCTGCCCGCGGTCTGCGCGGTGGTTGTTACGGTCTCCGTCGGGCCACGCTACAGGCTCCGCGCGGGGCGCCGGTCCGGGATGAGCGTGAGATGGACCGGACGTCCCACCTGCCGGAGTCCGTCGGTTCAAATTCCGTGTACCGGCTGTACGCCACCTGTAACGCTTCCGCGACGCTTCTTTCTCAGACGGTCACGGATCGGGCACCGAGCTTGACGTGTCCGTGCCCTCAGGCAGACTTGGCCCGGAATAAGCCAATCGATCACCGATGCCTCGGGGGACGCAGAAGATGAGCCAGGACGGCGCGCAGGGCCGGTACGCGGGGCGCGCGGTCGCCGGCGGCCGCTACCAGTTGCGCGATCTGCTGGGCGAGGGCGGCATGGCCTCGGTGCATCTCGCCTACGACTCGGTGCTCGACCGCCAGGTCGCGATCAAGACGCTGCACACCGAGCTCGGCCGGGAGCAGGCGTTCCGCGAGCGCTTCCGCCGCGAGGCGCAGTCCGTGGCCAAGCTCACGCACACGAACATCGTCTCGGTCTTCGACACCGGCGAGGACGACCTCGACGGCATGACGACGCCGTACATCGTCATGGAGTACATCGAGGGCAAGCCGCTCGGCTCGGTCCTCGACGCGGACATCCAGCAGTACGGCGCGATGCCCGCCGACAAGGCCCTGAAGATCACCGCGGACGTGCTGGCGGCCCTGGAGATCAGCCACGAGATGGGCCTGGTCCACCGGGACATCAAGCCGGGCAACGTCATGATGACCAAGCGCAACGTCGTCAAGGTCATGGACTTCGGCATCGCCCGCGCCATGCAGTCCGGCGTCACCTCCATGACGCAGACCGGCATGGTCGTCGGCACCCCGCAGTACCTCTCCCCGGAGCAGGCCCTCGGCCGGGGCGTCGACGCCCGGTCCGACCTGTACTCCGTCGGCATCATGCTGTTCCAACTGGTCACCGGACGCCTGCCGTTCGAGGCGGACTCCCCGCTGGCCATCGCCTACGCGCACGTCCAGGAGGAGCCGGTCGCGCCCTCCTCGGTCAACCGCTCGCTGCCCCCGGCCGTGGACGCGCTGGTCGCCCGCGCGCTGAAGAAGAACCCGAACGAGCGCTTTCCGAGCGCCGAGATCATGCGCGACGAGTGTCTGCGGGTCGCCCAGTCGTTCCAGGCCGTCGCGCCGAACATCGTGCCGGGCGCCCAGACGCCGAGCGGTGCGGGCGTCGGCTCCGCCGTCTTCCCGCCGGTCGACCAGGGCACCCCGGCCCCCGGCCCCGTGCAGACGCCGTACCAGCCCGGCCCGTACGGCACGCCGACCCCCTCCCCTGCGTACGGCTACCCGCAGCCGGGCGGCTACCAGGCGCCGCCGACCGCCGCGTACGCCGGGCAGCACGGTCCCTCCACGCCTCCCCCGTACAACCTCTCTCACCAGCCCGCCGACGGCTCGGGCGGCGGCAGGAGCAGCAGGTCGGTCGTGATCGGCTCGGTCCTGGTCGCGCTCATCGCCATCGGCGGCCTGATCACCGCGATCAACCTGAACGGCGAGAAGGACGACGACCACAAGGGCGGCGGCACCACCGCCAGCTCGTCGCCCACCGTGGCCGCGGGTCACAAGGGTCCGGACACGTCGAAGACGATCGACACCGAGAAGTGCACGGACCCGACGGAGTCGTACAACGACCCGAAGAAGATCGAGGTCCCGAACTTCCGGTTCAAGAACCTCAGGTCGGTGAAGTCCTGCTTCCAGGCCGCCGGTTGGCAGATCAAGGAAGTGCCCGTGGACGAGAACACGTACGGCGAGGACACGGTCATGGACCAGTTCCCCTCGGCCGGAACGGACGTGGACCCCAAGAACATGCCCGAGATCGAGCTCAAGGTTTCCACGGGCGACCCCTCCTAGCGTCCCTGGACGCTTCCGGCCGAAGGCGCCGTGGCAGCGGAATCGGGAACGGGCCCGGCACTTGAGTGCCGGGCCCGTTCTTGTCCGTGGTGACCGCGCGTCGCCGGGATGACGGGGCGGGAGTTCGACGGCCCGCGTGGTCAGCGGGTACATCCTGCGTGGTTACAGGTACGGCCCGCCCGAACGGCCCCCCGTGCGGGGGTCCTCGTCGCCCTCCAGACCGCCGACACCCGGCGGAAGCGCACGGCGCATCTGCTCCAACTGCGCCCTGGCCGCCATCTGCTGGGCGAACAGGGTCGTCTGGATCCCGTGGAAGAGCCCCTCCAGCCAGCCCACCAACTGAGCCTGCGCGATCCGCAGTTCGGCGTCGCTGGGAGTCCCCTCGTCCGTGAAGGGCAGGGAGAGCCGCTCCAGTTCCTCCACGAGCTCCGGAGCGAGACCGTCCTCCAGCTCCTTGACGGAACTCGCGTGGATCTCCTTGAGGCGGACCCGGCTGGCCTCGTCCAGGGGTGCGGCGCGCACTTCCTCCAGCAGCTGCTTGATCATGCTGCCGATGCGCATCACCTTGGCGGGCTGTTCCACCATCTCCGTCACCGGGATCTCGCGGGAGTCCTCGTCCCCGGCGCCGCCGAGCGCCATTCCGTCCTGGCCGACGACCAGGATCTGTGGGTTCTCCGGCGACCGTTCGTTCCTCGGCATCTCCATGCCGCCATTCTCTCGCACCCGTGTACTCCATCACGGTGGTGCCCCCCGTACACGGTGATCCACCACCTAAGTCGGCCCAGTTGGCGAAAGTAAGGCCGTGCCACGGCCTCTGAACTGCGCGAATGACGTCACTTTCCGCCGAGATGCCGGGATCACGACGTCATGTGAGGCTGATTGCGTCGATCACGGCACCCGTCTTGGCGAACCGTTCCGGGAGGGGGTCACCGACGTGACTCCATGGCTGCGCACCCTGCCCACGGCCGGCCTCCTCGCGGCCGTCCTGCTGAACGCCACCACTCCCGTCGCGAACGCCGCCCCGCCTGGTTCGAGGCCTCCCTCCTCCACCGCCGAGGCCGGCTCCGGGAGGCTCTCGTACCCCGCCGTGACCAGCGCCGGGATCCTCTCCTCCACGGTCCCGCCCGGCTCCGGGCGCCCCTCGTCCGCCCTCTCGCGGGTTCCGGCCGCGCGGGCCGCCGTCTCACCGGCCCCGCCCTCACGCAGCGCCGGGCCGCCCTCTCCGTCCACGGGAGGGACCACGGCGCCCGACCCGTCCGCCCCCTCCACGGGAGGCACCACCACGCCCACTCCGTCCGACCCGCCCGCCTCAGGACCCGGATCACCGCCTCCGTCACCCGGACGGTCCACCCCGCCCGTCCCGTCCGCGCAGGGGCCGACCGCGCAAGGGCCGACCATGCAGGGGCCGACCGCCACGGACACGGCCGGCCCCGCGGCTTCCGACCCGGCCCGGCCCACCCCCACGGCGGACCCCTCCCGCGCGGGCAGCCACGCGGGCGAGGGGCGCGAGCGGCCCGGCCGCGCGGAGCCGAGGACCCCCGAAGACCAGGACAGCCAGGACACCGGTCTCCAGGACGGCACCGACCTCCAGGACACGACGCCCGCCGCGGACACCACGGTCACGGAGCCGAGCGAAACCCCCGGTCCTTCGGACGACGACGCGGCCCCGGTCCAGCAGAGCGTGGTGGGCCCGGGCTCCACGCCCGACGGGGAGTTGGCGATCCTGCCGCTGGGCAGCGGCCTGATCCTCATCGGTCTGGGCCTGGCCCTGGCTCTCCTGGGCCTGCGGGTGCGACACGTCTGAGCCGCCCCCGGGAGGCGGGGACGCGCCGCACCCGAACCCAGCCCTACGGGACAGTCCTACGGGGCAGTCCTACGAGGCCGTCCTACGGGACAGCTCTACGGGGCGACGAGCAGCACCTTTCCGATGTGGCTGCTCTCCTCCAGCACCCGGTGCGCGCCCGCCGCGTCGCTCATGGGCAGCTCGCGGTCGACGACCGGCCGGACGTGGCCCGAGTCGATCAGCGGCCACACGTGCTCGCGCACGGCCGCCACGATCGCCGCCTTCTCGCTGAGCGGACGGGCACGCAGCGAGGTCGCGCTGATCGCGGCACGCTTGTTCAGGAGGGCCGCGATGTTCAGCTCCGCCTTGATACCGCCCTGCATGCCGATGACGGCGAGCCGTCCGTTGACGGCGAGGGCGCGCACGTTCGGGTCGAGGTACTTGGCCCCCATGTTGTCGAGGATGACGTCCGCACCCGCTCCTCCGGTGGCCCGCTCGATCTCCTCGACGAAGTCCTGCTCGCGGTAGTTGATCAGGATGTCAGCGCCCAGCTCCGCGCAGAAGTCCAGCTTCTCCTTGGTGCCCGCCGTCACCGCGACCTTCGCTCCGACGGCCTTCGCGAGCTGGATCGCCATGGTGCCGATGCCGCTGGAGCCGCCGTGCACGAGCAGGGTCTCGCCGGGGCGCAGGTGGGCGACCATGAAGACGTTCGACCAGACGGTGCACACCACCTCGGGCAGCGCCGCCGCCCGCCGGACGTCCAGACCCGCGGGCACGGGCAGCAGCTGTCCCGCGGGGACGGCGACCTTCTGGGCGTAGCCGCCGCCCGAGAGCAGCGCGCACACCTCGTCGCCGACCGACCAGCCGGGAACGCCCGGACCGACCTCGGCGACACGCCCCGAGCATTCGAGTCCGGGATAGGGGGAGGCTCCGGGCGGCGGGTTGTACAGACCCTGTCGCTGCAGCAGGTCGGCGCGGTTGACCGCACTGGCCACCACCTCGACCAGTACTTCGCCCTCGGCCGGCACGGGATCGGGGACCTCGTCCCACACCAGCGCCTCGGGCCCACCAGGTTCAGGAATCGTGATCGCGTACATGAGAAGGACGCTACTCCTGGAAGGTGCCGCCTACTCCTGCGGCAGAGGCCGGATGTCCGGCGTCGTCCAGGTGGTGCGCGTGACCCGCGCGATCGTGATCAGCCGGTCCGTCAACTGCAGTGTGCCGACGTCCGGATCGTCGTACCCGAGCACGCGATGCCCCCGTACGACGCTGACCACCAGGTCGGTGGTGTCCCGGACGCTCATGCCCACCTCGGCCTTCGTGACGGGCCGCTCCACGACGTCGAGCCCGCTGCCCTGATGGATCAGATCCTCCATCACCAGACCCGCGGCGGGACTGAGGACGGAGAGTCCGAGGAGCCGGCCGGCCGCGCTGGCGCTGGTGATGACCGCGTCGGCGCCGGACTGCCGCAGCAGCGGCGCGTTCTCCTCCTCCCGGACGGCGGCGACGATCTTCGCCCTGCGGTTGAGCTGCCGCGCTGTCAGGGTGACCAGGACCGCGGTGTCGTCCCGCTGGGTGGCGATGATGATCTGCCGTGCCTTGTGGAGCTCGGCGCGCAACAGCACGTCACTGCGCGTGGCGTCCCCGATCACTCCCGCGTACCCCTCGGCCGCCGCCGCGTCGACCACTCGGGCACTCGGGTCGACGACCACGACCTGTTCTTTCCTGAGCCCGCTCGCACAGACGGTCTCGACGGCCGACCGCCCCTTGGTCCCGAAGCCGACGACAACGGTGTGATCCCTCAAAGCCGCCCTCCAGCGGTTCAATCGCCACTCCTCGCGGGTGCGTTCCGTGAGGACCTCCAGCGTGGTGCCGACCAGGATGATCAGGAACAGCACCCGCAGGGGCGTGATGACCAGGATGTTGGTGAGCCGGGCGAGATCACTGGTCGGGGTGATGTCGCCGTATCCGGTGGTGGAGAGGGTAACCGTCGCGTAGTAGAAGGCGTCGAGCATGTCGACGCTGCCGTCGGAGTTGTCGGTGTATCCGCCATGGTCGAACCAGACGAGGAGCCCGGTGAGCACGAGCAGCAGCAGCGCTATCGCCAGCCGCTTCGCCACCTGCCGGAGCGGGCGCTGCACCACCTTCTGCGGCAGCTTGACCTGGTAGGTCACGAGGCGTTCGTCCGCCTGACGGGCGATCGTGTCGTCACCTGGAAGTTTCACGTGAAACACTCCCGCTCGAATCCATGCTGTTCATGCCCTCGACCTGCTCGTAGGAAGCGCGCACGTCCGGCTCAGCCGAAGCACGCGTCGATCCCCGTGACGGCCCACGGCAGATCCATGAGTTCCAGTTCCTGTCCGGCGCGCGCACCGCCCGGCGGTACGACCGCGAGCGCGTCGGCGGCCGCGATGCCCCGCAGCATCGCCGGGCCGTTGTAGTGCAGCGGCACGGCCCGCTCGCCGCGCAGCGAGACGGGGATGAGCCGGGTGTCGTGCGGATGCCCCTGCACCGCTTCCCCGAGGGGCAGCGTGTACGGCTCCGGGGCCGTGCGTCCGGCCAGCGTGCGCAGCAGCGGCTCGGCGAGCGTGAGCAGTCCGGAGACGGCGGCGAGGGGGTTGCCCGGCAGGCCGACGAGGTGCTGGTCCTCCTGGGTGCGGGCCAGCAGCATCGGGTGTCCCGGCCGTACCTTGACGCCGTCCACCAGGAGTTCGGCGCCGATCCGGCGCAGGATGGGGTGGACATGGTCGACAGGGCCGCCGGCGGTGCCGCCGGTGGTGACGATCAGATCGGCCCGCGAGCCGGTGATCGCCTTGTGCAGCGCCTCGGCGTCGTCGCCGAGCCGGCGCACCGCGACGACCTCGGCGCCCAGCGCCCGCAGCCACGGCGGCAGCATGGGGCCGAGCGCATCCCGGATGAGCCCCTCCCGGGGCAGCCCCTTGGTGAGCAACTCGTCCCCGAGGACGAGGACTTCGGCGCGGGGGCGGGGGACGACGGCGAGCGTGTCGTAACCGGCGGCCGCCGCGAGACCCAGCGCGGCGGGGGTGACCAGGGCTCCGAGCGGCAGCAACTGGTCTCCGCTGCGGCACTCCTGGCCGCGCGGGCGGATGTCCTGCCCGTGCGCGGGCGCCAGGACTCCCCTGGAGCGGGCCGAACCGGGCTCCTGCGCGGCGCTCGCGTGCAGCCGTCCCTTGTCGTCGAGGTGGCCGTGCTCGCTGCGCAGGACGGCGGTCGCGTCCCGCGGGACCCGCGCCCCGGTGGCGATCCGGACCGCCTCGCCGTCGCCGAGCCGCTCCGGTTCCGCGTGCCCGGCCAGCACGCCGTCCTCCCGTACCTCCCAGGGCCCGGGCCCGGCGACCGCCCAGCCGTCCATGGCGGAGGTGTCGAAGGAAGGGAGGTCGGTGAGCGCGGTCAGCGGGGCGGCGAGGACGAGGCCGAGGGAGGCGTCGAGGGGGACCGGGACTGGAGTGCGGCGGGCCAGCGAGCGGGCGGCCCGCTCGGCGACGGCCCGGGCCTCCGGCCACGGGGTGGACCGGTGACGGGCGTGCCTGCCCTCACCGCCGTCCCGGCCACCGGATGCCGGGGCGGCTGCCGGGTCGGTTCCCTGGGGGCCGGGGACGTCACGCTCCGCCCGGCCGGACTCGCCGGACGGGCGGGCGCCCGCGCCCTTGACCAGGGCGAGCACCTCCTCGACGTCGAAGTCGTCGGCGTCCTGGCTGTCCTGGCTGCCCCGGGTGGAGCGGGCGGCGGTCATCCCGCGTCCGGCTCGGTGGCGGTCGTGGCACCGGGCGACGCGGCGTCCGGCGCGGTGGTGGTCGTGGCACCGGGCGACGCGGCGTCCGGCGCGGTGGCGGTCGTCTCCTCCTCGGCCCAGCGGAGCGCGAGCGCGGCGGCCTTGGGGGGGGCTGCGCCACCCGCTCCGGGCCCCCGGGGGGCCCGCGCGGCCGGGTATCCGACGTGCACGGGGGTCACGGGCGGGGCGGGACCCGCGCCGCGGGGCGCGGCGCCCCGGGCCAGGTCGAGCAGAACGCCGGTGTCGACGTCCAGATCGATGCCCAGTTCGTCCTTGACTGCGGAAATCCATTCATCCAGCACGTGCCCATGCTCCCTGATGCGTACTCGAGCGGCGGCTATGTCGTCCCAGGTGTCGCAGTCGAAGGACGCGACGGAATCGGTGATGCGAGTGAGGTCGAGGGCGGCCACGAGCCGTCGCAGCGGCAGTCCGGCGAGGCTCCCGTGCGCGGCGGCGAGCACGTCCAGCTCGCGACGCAGCGCGTCGGCGCGGTACACGGCCACCAGGGGCTGGTCCCGCCCCTCGGGGTCGACGAGAAGGACGCCGTCGAAGCGGGTGCCGGGGCCGTCGGGGCGGGGGCCGTACCCGTCGTCGCGGGCGTCACGCCCGTCGGGGCGGGAGCCGTGCAGGCCGTCACGGGTGCCGGGGCCCTCGGAGTCGGTGCCGGGGGCCCCGGGGGCCGGGCGGGTCGTTCCGGGAGCGGCCGGGGTCTCGGAAGGCCCGCTGGTGCGCAGGGTGTCCAGGAGGCGCCGGACCGTCCTCTCCCCCAGGAACGGCAGGTCGGCCGAGAGGACGAGCACGTACGGCGCCACGGTGTGCCGCAGCCCGGCGTCCAGCGCCGCGAGCGGGCCCCCGCCCGGCGGGTCCTCGCGGGCCCACTCCACGGGGCGGGCCGTGGGCCTGGAACCGGCCACGACCACCGTGCGCGTGGCGTCGGCACACGCGGACAGCACCCGGTCCAGCAGCGTCCGGCCGCCCACCCGCACACCTGGCTTGTCCTCGCCGCCGAGCCGGCGGGCGGCACCGCCCGCGAGCACGACGGCGTCGTACCCGGCATCGGCGCCGGCGGTGTCCGGGCAGTCACGGCCGCCCGGTCGCCCGGTCGCGCCCTCGGGCTCGTACACGGTCATGCCCCGAGTATGAGCGCCGGGAAAACCGGCGCCACCCCCGGGGCACGGCACGGGTACCGGAGGCGTTCCGGACCGCACGTCCTACAGAGTGCGCAGCAGCACCGCCGGCTGTTCCACACAGTCCGCCACGTACCGCAGGAAGCCGCCCGCCGTACCGCCGTCACAGACCCGGTGGTCGAAGGAGAGCGAGAGCTGGACGACCTGGCGCACCGCCAGCTCGCCCTGGTGGACCCAGGGCTTGGGGATGATGCGGCCGACACCGAGCATGGCCGCCTCGGGGTGGTTGATGATCGGCGTGGAGCCGTCGACCCCGAACACGCCGTAGTTGTTCAGCGTGAAGGTGCCGCCCGTCAGCTCCGCCGGCGTCAGCGTCCCGGTGCGGGCCGCCTCGGTCAGCCGGCCGAACTCCGCGCTCAGACCCTCCGCGTCCCGTGCGTGCGCGTCCCGCACGACGGGGACGACGAGCCCTCGCTCGGTCTGGGCCGCGAAACCCAGGTGCACCTGGTCGAGCCGGACGATCTCGCGGGCGTCCATGTCGACCGTGGAGTTGAGCTCGGGGAAACGGGCCAGCGCCGCGGTGCAGATCCGGGCCAGCAGCGCCAGCAGGGAGATCTTCGGGCCGCCGACCGCGTTCATCGCCCTGCGTGCCTGCATGAGCTCGGTCGCGTCGGCGTCCACCCAGCAGGTCGCGTCGGGGATCTCGCGCCGGCTGCGCGAGAGCTTGTCGGCCACGGTGCCGCGGACACCCCGGAGGGGGACACGGACACCCTGCGGGGTCGTGCCCCGGGAGACACCGGAGCCGCCGGGCACCACCGAGGCGATGTCCGCGTACGAGGCCACCTGGTCGCGCAGGCCGTCCACGGGCGCCGCGACCGGCGTGGCGGACGGCCTTTGGCGGCCGGTCGCCGCCGCGCGCAGCGCGTACTCGACGTCCGCCCGCAGGATGAGTCCTTCGGGGCCTGAGCCCTCCAGCTCCCGCAGGTCCACGCCGTTCTCCCGGGCGAGCCGCCGCACGAGGGGCGAGATGACCGGCACGGGCCCGTCGCCGCGCGACGGCGCGGCGCCCTCACGGGCGTTCCGCGGCATGCCCGCCGTGTCCGGCGAGGCTGCACCGACGGGCTCGGGACGGCCCGGCACGGTCCGGACGGGCGAGGTGCCCGCCGGGGACGGTGCCCCGGCCGGTCCTCCGGCGGGGCGCACTCTCCGGCGCCGCGCCGGGGGCGCTCCCGTGCCGTACCCCACCAGCACGTTCCCGGAGCCCTCGTCGCTCCGCTCGTCCTTGACGGCCCCGCCGTCCCCGGCCCCGGCCGGGGCGCCCACGGCGACGGTCAGCAGTGGCGCCCCCACGGGCATCTCCGTGCCCTCCTCGCCGAAGCGGGCGGTGACCACACCGCCGTAGGGGCAGGGGACCTCGACCATCGCCTTGGCCGTCTCGACCTCGACGACGAGCTGGTCGACGGCGACGACGTCACCGACCTCCACCAGCCAGCGGACGATCTCCGCCTCGGTGAGGCCCTCCCCGAGGTCGGGGAGCTTGAACTCCAGCACCTGTGCCATCAGCCCTGCGCCTCCCATTGCAGACGTCCTACGGCGTCCAGGATCCGGTCGACGCCGGGCAGGTGGTGCCGCTCCAGCATCGGCGGCGGATACGGGATGTCGAACCCGGCGACGCGCAGCACCGGCGCCTCCAGGTGGTGGAAGCAGCGCTCCGTGACGCGGGCCGCGATCTCCCCGCCCGGTCCTCCGAACCCGCTCGACTCGTGCACGACGACCGCGCGTCCGGTCCGCCGCACCGAGGCCGCGACCGTCTCGTCGTCGAACGGCACCAGCGAGCGCAGGTCGACGACTTCGAGGTCCCAGCCCTCGGCCCGCGCCGCCTCGGCGGCTTCGAGGCAGACGGGCACGGACGGCCCGTAGGTGATCAGCGTGGCGCTCCGGCCGGAGCGCCGCACCACCGCGCGGCCTATCGGCTCAACGGCGGACGGCTCGTCCGGGTTCCAGGAATCCTTCGACCAGTACAGCCGCTTGGGCTCCAGGAAGACCACCGGGTCGTCCGAGGCGATGGCCTCGCGCAGCAGCCCGTAGGCGTCGGAGACGGTCGCGGGCATGACGACGTGGAGGCCCGGGGTCGCCATGTAGTACGCCTCGGAGGAGTCGCTGTGGTGCTCGACGCCACCGATGCCGCCGCCGTAGGGGACGCGGATCGTGATGGGCAGGGGCATGGCGCCCCGCGTGCGGTTGCGCATCTTCGCCACGTGCGAGATCAGCTGCTCGAACGCCGGGTAGGCGAACGCGTCGAACTGCATCTCCACGACCGGCCGCAGACCGTACATGGCCATGCCGACCGCCGCGCCGAGGATGCCCGCCTCGGCGAGCGGGGTGTCCGTGCAGCGGTCGTCGCCGAACTCCTTGGCGAGCCCGTCGGTGACGCGGAAAACGCCGCCGAGGGTGCCGACGTCCTCGCCCAGGACGTGGACGGACGGGTCGGCGGCCATGGCGTCGCGCAGGGCCCGGCCGAGCGCCTGCGCCATGGTGGCGGGTTTGAGGGCAACCGTGGTCATCGCCCGGCTCCTTCCGGGCCGTGCGGGCCCGCTCCGAACGTGCCGTCCGCCTCGGCGTCCAGCTCCGCTCTCAACTGGCTCTCCTGCTCAAGCAGTTGAGAAGTGGGGTGGGCATACACATGGGCGAACAGGTCCATGGGGTCGAGGACCGGGTCCTGGTTCATGCGTTCACGCAGGTCCGCTGCCATCGCCTCGGCGCCGTCGCGCACCGCCTGCAGGGCGGCCTCGTCGAGCAGACCGCGCTCGGTCAGCTCGCTCTCCACGAGCGCCACGGGGTCGTGTCCGCGCCAGGTCTCGACCTCGGCGTCGCCCCGGTAGCGGGTGGCGTCGTCGGCGTTGGTGTGGGCGTCGATGCGGTACGTGATGGCCTCGACGAGGGTGGGACCGCCGCCCGCGCGCGCGTGGGCGACGGCCTCGCTCAGCACCTGGTGCACGGCCACCGCGTCGTTGCCGTCGACCAGGCGGCCCGGCATCCCGTAGCCGACGGCCTTGTGGGCCAGCGACGGGGCCGCGGTCTGCTTGTCGAGCGGGACGGATATGGCGAAGCCGTTGTTCTGCACGAGGAAGACGACGGGTGCCTGCCACACGGCGGCGAAGTTCAGCGCTTCGTGGAAGTCGCCCTCGCTGGTGCCGCCGTCGCCGACCAGGGCGAGCGCGACCACGTCGTCGCCCTTGAGGCGGGCGGCGTGCGCAAGGCCCACGGCGTGCGGGAGCTGGGTGGCGAGCGGGGTGCACAGGGGCGCGATCCGGTGCTCGCGCGGGTCGTAGCCGGTGTGCCAGTCGCCGCGCAGGAGCGTGAGGGCCTGGACGGGGTCGAGGCCGCGGGCGACGGCGGCGAGGGTGTCGCGGTAGCTCGGGAAGAGCCAGTCGCGCTCCTCCAGCACGAGCGCGGCGGCGACCTCGCAGGCCTCCTGCCCGGTGCTGGACGGGTACACGGCGAGACGGCCCTGCTTGGTGAGGGCGGTCGCCTGGACGTTGTACCGGCGGCCGCGCACCAGTTCCGTGTGCAGGCGGCGCAGCAGGGCCGGGTCGACCTTGGCGGCGGCGTCGGTGCCGAGGACGCGATGGGGCAGCGCGTCGGGCAGCAGCGGCGCGGGGTCGGTGCGGGGCTGCCAGGCGGGCGGCGGCGTGGGCCGGTAGGCCCCTCGCTGCTCCATGACCGTCATGACGGCACCTCCTCGTGGGAGCGGCTTCGGACGCGTCACGGGTGTGACACGCCTCACCTACCGATTGTTCGGTCGTCGGCACATTTTGGCTACAGGCGCCGCCAGGCTGTGGACAAACGGTTCTGCGCAGCCTGAGATGGATGCAGTACGTCCATGGTAGGGAGGCGGGGGGACATGGCACCTGAACAAATGGCCGAGCCGCCGGAGGCCGGATCCCCTGCGCCGCCCGTGCCGCCCGCCCGTCCGCTCGACGCGATCGACCAGGACATCCTGCGCATGCTGCAGGCGGACGGCCGCGCCTCCGTCCGTTCCGTGGCCGAGCGGGTCCATGTCTCGCGGGCCAACGCCTACGCGCGGATCAACCGCCTCATCGAGGACGGTGTGATCCGCGGCTTCGGGGCGCGCGTCAACCACGAGCGCGCGGGACAGGGCACCTCGGCGTACATCACGCTCAAGATCGTGCAGAACTCCTGGCGCACGGTGCGGGAGCGGCTGCGGGTGCTTCCCGGGGCCTCGCACATCGCCCTGGTGGGCGGCGACTTCGACGTGCTCCTCCTGGTGCACACGCCGGACAACCGGTCCCTGCGCGAACTCGTGCTCACCCGGCTCCAGGCCATCCCGGAGGTGCTCAGCAGCAGGACACTGCTGGTCTTCGAGGAGGAGGACCTGGAGCCGGAGGGCCGGACCGCCGGGCCGGCCGGCCCCGACTCCGGCCCGTGAGCCCGGCACGGCCGGGCTCCGGCCCCCAGGAGACCGGCCCAAGGCGGCCGCCGCCGGCCCTTCCCGGCGGCCTCAGGCCTCTCGCCTGAGCCCTCCGAAGACCAGCACCACCACGGCGTCGGCCACTTCCCGCGCGCCCATGCCCCGCGCGTCGGGGCGGTACCACTCCACGAGCGAGTTGATCATTCCGAAGACCAGCCGGGTCGCGAGCCGGACCTCCACGTCACCGCGCACGTCCCCGTCCGCGGCCGCGGCCTTCAGGAGGTCGGCGACCCGGTGGTCGAAGTCGCGGCGCCGCTCCAGGGCCCACCGCTCGGTGTCCGTGTTGCCGCGCACCCGCAGGAGCAGCGTCACGTAGGGCAGCTCGGAGGTGAGCACCTCGACCATGCGCCGCACCACGTACTCCAGGCGCTCCACGGCACGCCCCACGCGCGCGTGCTCCTCGTCGAGGATCTCGAAGAGGCCGTCCAGCGCCCGGCTCACCGCGCGCCGCAGCAGCTCCTCCTTGCCCGAGACGTGGTGGTAGATCGAGGACTTGGAGATGCCGGCCGCCCTGGACAGGTGCTCCATGGAAGTGCCGTCGTAGCCGCGCTCGTTGAAGACCTGGACGGCGACGGAGAGCAGCGTCTCGGGGGTGTACGTGTCCCGTTTGGCGGTGGTCACTGGGTGTCCTCCCGCTTCTCGTCGGCGTACGCGTGGCGGTAGAGCGCCAGCGACGGGGCGTAGCGCCCCGAGGGGTCACGCTCGTGCAGTTCGTCCAGGACGTCGTACGACCAGCTCGCGCCGAGCCTGCGGCTCCACTCGAAGGGGCCGAGGGGGTAGTTGACGCCGAGGCGCATCGCGGTGTCGATGTCCTCCTCGGTGGCCACGCCCTTGGCGACCGCGTCGTGGGCGAGGTCGACGATCCGGGCCACCGTGCGGGCGACGATCATGCCGGGGCAGTCCCCGATCACACTGACGTCCTTGCCCAGCGCCTGGAAGAGGCCGACGGCCTCGGAGAGGGTCTGGGGAGCGGTGTCCTGGGCCGTCGACAGGGCGATCCGGGTGGCCTTGCGGTAGTCGAGCGCGAGGTCGAAGTAGACGACGTCACGGAACTCGACCGAGGTCTGGCCGTCGGCGAGGACCAGCTGGCCGCCGCTCGGCAGCACCAGGCGGGTGCCGTTGTCCTCCTCGTCCTCGCGGACCCTGATGCCCGCCTCGCGGATCAGGGCGAGGACGTCGGCGGCGGGACCCAGGTCGCCCTCGGCGACGACGTACGCGGGCGGCTGCTCCTTCTCCGCGGTGTGCGGCTCGGAGGGCTCGGCGCCGTCCCCGTAGTCGTACCAGCCGTGTCCCGTCTTGCGGCCGAGCCGGCCCGACTCGACGAGCCGCCGCTGGGCGAGCGAGGGCGTGAAGCGCACGTCCTGGAAGAAGGACCGCCACACGGAGTGCGTGACGGACTCGTTGACGTCCTGGCCGATCAGGTCGGTGAGCTCGAAGGCGCCCATCCGGAACCCGCCGGACCCGCGCAGGACCGCGTCGATGGTGGCGGGGTCGGCCGCCTGGGACTCGTGGACCGCGAAGGCCTCGGCGTAGAAGGGCCGCGCGATGCGGTTGACGATGAAACCGGGCGTGTCCGCGCAGGCGACGGGCGTCTTGCCCCAGGCGCGGGCCGTCTCGTACGCGCGCGTGGCCGAGGTGACGTCGGTCGCGAACCCGGAGACGACCTCCACGAGGGGCAGCAGCGGCGCCGGGTTGAAGAAGTGCAGCCCGAGGAAGCGGCCCGGGTTGCGCAGTGCGCCGCCGATGGCCGTGACGGACAGCGAGGAGGTGTTGGTGGCCAGCAGGCAGTCGTCCCCGACGACGTCCTCGAGCTCGCCGAACAGCTTCTGTTTGACGTCGAGTTGTTCGAGCACCGCCTCGACGACGAGCGCGCAGTCGGCGAGGTCGGCGAGGCTCGCGGCCGGCTGGAGCCGGGCGCGCGCGGCGTCCCGCTCCGCGGTGGTGAGCCGGTCCTTCGCGACGAGCCGGTCGAGGCGGGCGCCGATCGCTTCGGCCGCCGCCACGGCACGCCCGGGAACGGTGTCGTAGAGCCGTACGGGGTGGCCGGCCACCAGCGCGACCTGGGCGATGCCCTGGCCCATGGTGCCGGTGCCGACGACTGCCACGGGGCTGCTGAGGTCGAGTGCTGTCATGTGCGCGATCCTCCCGCACGCCGTTTTCCACAGATGCGGCGGTCCCCCTTGTCCCGACCGATCGTTCGGTTACTCTAACCCTGACTGTCCATTCCTGCCCAGCTCGCGAGCTCGACGAGGAGCTCTTGAGACAAGGAGTTGGTCCTTGATGGCCGCCGAACCCACCGCGCACCAGTTGATCGCCCAGCACCGGCCCACCCTGGATCAGGCGCTGGAAGCGATCCGCACCCGCGCGTACTGGTCCCCGCACCCCGAGCACCCCAAGGCGTACGGCGAGAACGGCAGCCTGGGCATGGCCGAGGGCAAAGCCGCCTTCGACGCCCTCCTGGGCACCCGCCTCGACCTGGGCCAGCCCGGCACGGACGACTGGGTCGGGGGCGAGGTGTCGCCGTACGGCATCGAGCTGGGCGTCACGTACCCGCACGCGGACATCGACACCCTGCTGCCCGCCATGCGCGCGGGACAGCGCGCCTGGCGCGACGTCGGCGCGGAGATCCGCGCGGTGGTCTGCCTGGAGATCCTCAAGCGGATCAGCGACCGCACCCACGAGTTCGCGCACGCGGTCATGCACACCAGCGGCCAGGCCTTCATGATGGCGTTCCAGGCGGGCGGCCCGCACGCGCAGGACCGCGGTCTGGAGGCGGTGGCCTACGCCTACGCGGAGCAGGTCCGCACCCCCGGCACCGCGGAGTGGAGCAAGCCCCAGGGCAAGCGCGACCCGCTCGCGCTCACCAAGCAGTTCACCCCCGTCCCGCGCGGCATCGCGCTGATGATCGGCTGCAACACCTTCCCGACGTGGAACGGCTATCCGGGCCTGTTCGCCTCGCTGGCCACGGGCAACGCGGTCCTGGTGAAGCCCCACCCGCGCGCGGTGCTCCCGCTCGCGCTCACGGTGCAGGTCGCGCGCGAGGTGCTCGCCGAGGCGGGCTTCGACGCGAACCTGGTGGCGCTGGCCGCCGAGCGTCCCGGCGAGGGCATCGCGAAGACGCTGGCCACCCGCCCCGAGATCCGCATCATCGACTACACCGGCTCCACCGCCTTCGGCGACTGGCTGGAGACCAATGCCCGCCAGGCGCAGGTCTACACGGAGAAGGCCGGCGTCAACACGGTGATCGTGGAGTCGACCGCCGACTACAAGGGGATGCTGTCCAACCTGGCGTTCTCCCTGTCGCTCTACAGCGGCCAGATGTGCACCACCCCGCAGAACCTGCTGATCCCCCGCGAGGGCATCGCGACGGACGAGGGCCACAAGTCCTACGACGAGGTGACCGCGGATCTCGCGAAGTCGGTCGGCGGACTCCTCGGCGACGACGCCCGCGCGAACGCGCTGCTCGGCGCCATCGTGAACCCGGACGTCAAGGCCCGGCTGGAGGCCGCCGCCGGTCTCGGCGAAGTGGCCCTGGCCTCGCGGCAGATCGACAACCCGGAGTTCCCGGGCGCCGTCGTGCGCTCCCCGCTGATCGTGAAGCTCGACGGCGCGCGCAAGTACTGGGAGAACGCCGGCGGCGACGACGAGGCCGCCTACCTGAGCGAGTGCTTCGGCCCGGTCTCCTTCGCCGTCGCGGTCGACTCGGCCGCGGAGGCCGTGGAGCTCCTGCGGCGCACCACCCGGGACAAGGGCGCGATGACCGTCGGCGCGTACACCACCGACGAGGCGTTCGAGCGCGAGGTGCAGGAAGCCTGCCTGGAGGAGTGCGCCCAGCTCTCCCTGAACCTCACGGGCGGGGTCTACGTCAACCAGACGGCAGCGTTCTCGGACTTCCACGGCTCGGGCGGCAACGGCGCGGCCAACGCGGCGCTGTGCGACGGGGCGTTCGTCGCGAACCGCTTCCGGGTGATCGAGGTACGCCGGGAGGCGTGAGCCCCTTGGGGTGTCGTCCGGTCCGGGCGGCACCCCTACGCCGGTGCGCCCTCCGCGGCGCTCCAGTGGAACAGCGTCATGGCCACACTGGTCGCGAGGTTGTAGCTGGAGACCTGGGGGCGCATCGGCAGCGAGACCAGGTGGTCGGCCCGGGAGCGCAGTTCGGCGGACAGCCCGCTGCGCTCCGAGCCGAAGGCGAGCAGGGCGTCGTCGGGGAGCTTCGTCCCCCGGATGTCCTCGCCCTCGGGGTCGAGCGCGAACACCGGGCCCGCCGGCAGTTCGTCCACGGCAAGGCGCTCGACGGCGGTCGCGAAGTGCAGTCCGGCCCCGCCTCGTACGACCGTGGGGTGCCAGGGGTCGAGCGTGCCCGTCGTGACCACCCCGGTCGCTCCGAAGCCCGCCGCGAGCCGGATCACCGCGCCCGCGTTGCCGAGGTTGCGCGGATTGTCGAGGACGACCACGGGCGCGGTGCGCGGCGCCCGGGCCAGCGTCTCCAGGTGGGCGGCGCGTGAGGGACGTACGGCGAGAGCCGCCACCGAGGTGGGATGCGGCCGCGGCACGAGTGCCGTGAACGCCGTCCCGGGGATCTCGGTCAGCAGCCCGTCGAGCGCGGCACGTACGTCGGGGGCGAGTTCCTCGGCCAGTTCGAGCACCGCCGGCCGGTCGGTCGTGACGGCCACCGGGACGCGCGCCCCGAAGCGCACCGCGTGCTTGAGGGCGTGGAAACCGTCGAGCAGGACGGAGTCGTCGCGGAGCTGGCACCAGACGCGTACCGGGTCGTTCATGCGGTGAAGCCTACGTGCCCGGGCTCGGGCTCCTCCGGAGCGCCCGGGACCGGCTCCCGCTGCCCCGGCACCGTACGGTCGCCGCCGGGAAACAGCCGGTCACGCGCGCGTGCGACCCGTCCGCCCAGGCGCCGCAGGAAGGACGTGGGCAGGAACACGGCGTCCGCGGCGATCATCGCGAGGGAGAAGAACGGCAGCCCGAGGACCACGGCGATCACGGCGTGCTCGGTCATCATGACCGCCAGCAGGACGTTCTTGACCCGCCGGTTGAACAGGGTGAAGGGGAAGGCGACCTGCGCGACGACCGTCCCGTACGTCACCAGCATCACGATCGTGCCGTGCGCCGACATGAGGTCGGACAGCGCAGGCCAGGGGGAGAAGGACTCCAGGTGGAGCGGGTAGTAGACGGCGGTGCCGTCCTGCCAGCGCGAGCCCTGGATCTTGTACCAGCCCGCGGTCGCGTAGATCAGACACGCCTCGGCCATGATGATCATCAGGGCGGCGTTGTGCACGAGATTGGCGAGGACGTCCAGCAGGACGCGCGGCTCCACGGTGCGGGCGAGACGGCCGACCGCCCACCACAGGCCCTGCGCCGCCCACAGCCCCCAGAAGACCGTGGCCCAGCCGCCGAAGGCGCCCCCGTCGATCCGTCCCGCGCCCGTCGCCACCGCCAGCACGATCCCGAGCCCCGCCCACAGCACCGGGCCCACCCGGTCGGGCCCGGGCCGCTCGCCCCGCGCGTGCGCCTCGCGGGCGAGCCGGTCCCGCCGCGCGTCGAGGGACCACACCTGGGCGCAGCGGGTGAACACCAGGTAGATCGCCATCAGGTGGAGGACGTTGTCCCCGCCGTCCCCGATGAAGACGCTGCGGTTCTGCAGGGACAGCACGCCGATCATGAACAGCACGGACACCGCGCGGGTCCGCCACCCCACCAGCAGCAGGGCGGCGGCGAGGGCGGCGACGGCGTAGACCGTCTCGAACCACACCTGGCCGTCGGACCACAGCAGGACCGTGAAGGCGTGGTTGTTCGCGACGAGCTGCCGGGCGAGGTCCCAGCTCCAGGGGGCGTCGGGCCCGTACATCTCCTGGCGGTGGGGGTACTCGCGCAGCAGGAACAGCAGCCAGGTGGCGGCGAAGCCGATACGGATCACGGCGCTCTGGTACGGGCCGAGTGCGGACTCGGTGACCCGGGCGATGCCGCGCGCGATCGTCGGAGCGAGTCGGTTCATCGGGCGCTCGCCTCCGTCAGCCCGTCCGCGCGGTCGCTCCCGGGAACGGACCACCAGGGCAGTTCCCGGACGACGGGCCGGTCGGACACCTTCTCGTCGCTCCACCGGGGAGGCGGCACGTCGGTGGTGAGGGAGCGGAACTGGACGCGTTCGACGACGGCTCCCTCGCCGCCCGCGTGCTCGCGGTCGAGACGCAGCACACCGATACGGCGCAGATAGCGCTCCGCGAGGTCGCCGCGCAGGCCCACGGGACGGTTCTCGTCTTCGTGCGTGGCGACGTAGAAGTCCCAGGCGCGGCGCAGTTCGTTCTGCTGGGTGTGGCTCGGCAGCGGATTTCCGTCGATGGCCCGTCCGTCGAGCGCCGACAGGCCGTACCAGCCGGTCTCTTGGCTGATGCCGTCCTCCGTCCGCACCATGGCCCGGACCTGGACCGCGATGTCCTGCTGCAGCGGGTTGGGGGCGAAGAGCTTCCAGTTCTGCTCGAACTCGGGGTAGATCCATTCGTCGATCGCACGACCGTGCTGCTTGGTCACCGTGTTCGAGGGCGAGACGTGCAGGAAGACCATGCCGAGGTGCACACAGGCCCCGACGGCCACGAGGGCCAGGGCGAGGGCCGCGACGATCTGAGGCCCCAAGGACAGGGCCGCGAGGCCGACGGGGGCCGCGTCCTTCGGCCGGGCGGCTTCTCCGGGGTGTTCCGGGGCGGCCGTCGCACCGGACCCGGCCCCGTCGAGGCCCGCGGGCGCGGCCTTCTGGGACACGGCCTCCACGCGCTCGGGAAGAGTCACCGCCTCGGAACCGGCCGGCCCGGAAACCTCGGACACCCCCGCGTCCTCCTCGCCCGCACCCGCGACCGGTCCGGTCACCTCGGGCTCCGGGCGGGACACCGCCCCGGCCCCGGAAGTCCCGGGCCCCGGAAGCACCACCGCATCGGGGCCGGCCGTCTCGGACTCAGCAGAGGCCGCCGCCTCGGGCCCGGTCGCCCCGGACTCCACCGAAGCCACCACATCGGCCCCGATCGCCCCGGACTCCGAAGAGACCACCTCCTCGGTCCCGGTCACCCCGGGCTCCCCGGAAGCCGCCCCCTCGGGCTCACCGTGGCCGGGCTCCGGGGAGACCTCCGCCCCGGTCCGCGGACCGTCGGCCGGCCGCGGGCCGGGCAACGCCGTACCGCCGGTGGCACCACCGGGCGCGCCCCTCTCGGGCGCGACCGAACCCGGCTCCCGTTCAGAGCCCTCGTTCCTCGCGTCCATCCCGCCCCGATTCACGATCCCGAATCCGATTGCCGGCCGCCGGCCGCCGGACTGCGGGCACCGTACCGCCACGCCGCACCGCGCCACGACGTACGCAAGCGAACCGTAATCAGAGCCGGCGCTCCGGCACGGCTCCCGATGCCACGACGGCCGCACCGACGCCCACGAGGTTATCCACAGCGGTTGACACCGAACGGTGCCCGACCGACCATTGTTGCGAATGGACCGAACGATCGGTCGGTCGGGAGCGAGAGGTCGAGGGGGACCGCATGGCGACAGCATCAGCGCACCACACGGCCCGCACACAAGCGGACGAAGCCGCCGACGAAGCGGCGCGGACAGCCGCGTACGAGGTCGTCTTCGACGCCGCGGTGGCGGCCGACGAGCGCATCGAACCGCGCGACTGGATGCCCGAGGCCTATCGCTCCACCCTGGTCCGCCAGATCGCGCAGCACGCCCACTCCGAGATCATCGGCATGCAGCCGGAGGCCAACTGGATCACGCGCGCGCCCTCGCTGCGTCGCAAGGCGATCCTGATGGCGAAGGTCCAGGACGAGGCGGGACACGGCCTGTACCTGTACAGCGCGGCCGAGACGCTCGGCGTCAGCCGCGACGAACTGCTGGACAAGCTGCACTCCGGCCGCCAGAAGTACTCGTCGATCTTCAACTACCCGACGCTGACCTGGGCGGACGTCGGCGCCATCGGCTGGCTCGTGGACGGCGCGGCGATCACCAACCAGGTCCCCCTGTGCCGCTGCTCGTACGGCCCGTACGCGCGCGCCATGATCCGCGTGTGCAAGGAGGAGTCCTTCCACCAGCGCCAGGGGTACGAACTGCTGCTGGCCCTGAGCCAGGGCACCCCCGAACAGCACGCGATGGCACAGGACGCGGTCGACCGCTGGTGGTGGCCCTCCCTGATGATGTTCGGCCCGCCCGACGACGAGTCCTCGCACTCCGCCCAGTCGATGGCGTGGAAGATCAAGCGCCACTCCAACGACGAGCTGCGCCAGCGCTTCGTCGACATCTGCGTCCCCCAGGCCGAATCGCTCGGCCTGACCCTGCCCGACCCCGACCTCGTATGGAACGAGGAGCGCGGACACCACGACTTCGGCGCCATCGACTGGACGGAGTTCTGGGAGGTCCTCAAGGGCAACGGCCCTTGCAACGACCAGCGGATAACCCAGCGCCGCCGCGCCCACGAGGAGGGCGCGTGGGTGCGGGAAGCCGCCGCGGCGTACGCGGACAAGCACACGAGCCAGGCCGTCGGCTCGACGAGCACGACCGGTGAGACAGGAGCGACCCGAGCATGACGAACACCGACTGGCCGCTGTGGGAGGTCTTCGTGCGCTCGCGCCGGGGACTCTCGCACACCCACGCCGGCAGCCTGCACGCGCCGGACGCCGAGCTGGCGCTGCGCAACGCCCGCGATCTGTACACGCGCCGCGGCGAGGGTGTCTCCATCTGGGTCGTCCCCTCCGCCGCCGTGACGGCCTCCTCTCCCGACGAGAAGGACCCGTTCTTCGAGCCGTCCGCGGACAAGCCCTACCGGCACCCGACGTTCTACGAGATCCCGGAAGGGGTGAAGCACCTGTGACCCTCACCGTGAACACCGCGGCCGCCCTGGCCCTCGCCGACGACGCGCTGGTGCTCTCGCACCGGCTGGGGGAGTGGGCCGGCCACGCGCCCGTCCTCGAAGAGGAAGTCGCCCTGGCCAACATCGCCCTGGACCTGCTCGGCCAGGCCCGGGTCCTGCTGTCCATGGCCGGCGACGAGGACGAGCTGGCGTACCTCCGCGAGGAGCGCTCCTTCCGCAACCTCCAGCTGGTCGAGCAGCCGAACGGCGACTTCGCGCACACCATCGCCCGGCAGCTCTACTTCTCGACCTATCAGCGGCTTCTCTACACACAACTGGCTTCTGGGGAGAGCGAGTTCGCTCCCCTGGCCGCCAAGGCCGTCAAAGAGGTCGCCTACCACCAGGACCACGCCGAGCAGTGGACGCTGCGCCTCGGCGACGGCACGGACGAGAGCCACGAGCGGATGGACCGGGCGTGCCGGGCCCTGTGGCGCTTCACCGGCGAGATGTTCCAGCCGCTCGACGGCGTCGACATCGACTGGGACGGTCTCCGGGCCGCCTGGACGCAGTCCGTGGAAGCCGTCCTCCGCCGGGCCACGCTGACCGTCCCCGAGGGCCCGCGGACCGGGGCCTGGACGGCCGGCGCGGGACGCCAGGGCCTGCACACCGAGCCCTTCGGGCGGATGCTCGCGGAGATGCAGCACCTGCACCGCAGCCACCCGGGGGCGTCATGGTGACGGCCACCGCCCTGGAGGAGGAGCTGCGTCGGCTGGCGGGCTCCGTGCCCGACCCCGAGCTGCCCGTTCTCACCCTGGACGACCTCGGCGTGCTGCGCGCCGTCCACGTCCGCGGCGCGGACAGCGTCGAGGTCGAACTGACCCCGACCTACACCGGCTGCCCGGCCGTCGAGGCCATGTCCATGGACATCGAGCGGGTGCTCCACGAGCACGGCATACGCGAGGTGTCGGTGCGCACGGTGCTCAGCCCCGCCTGGTCGACCGACGACATCTCCGACGAAGGCCGCCGCAAACTGCGGGAGTTCGGGATAGCCCCGCCCCGCGGCAACCGTCCCGCCGGACCCGTGGCCCTCGACCTGGGGCCGACCCGTACGGTCGCGGCGGAGCCGGAACCCGTCCGCTGCCCGGCCTGCGGATCGGCCGACACCGAGCTGCTCAGCCGCTTCTCCTCCACCGCGTGCAAGGCGCTGCGCCGCTGTCTGTCCTGCCGCGAACCGTTCGACCACTTCAAGGAGCTGTGATGGCCCGCTTCCACCCGCTCACGGTGGCCGCGGTCGACCGGATCACCGACGACTCCGTGGCCCTGACCCTCGCGGTGCCCGCGGAACTGCGCGAGGACTACCGGCACGCCGCCGGCCAGCACCTGGCGCTGCGCCGCACGGTCGACGGCGCGGAGATCCGCCGCACGTACTCCATCTGTTCACCGGCGCCCGCCCCCGAGGACGAGGCACCGCGCACCCTGAGGGTCGGTGTGCGCCTGGTCGACGGAGGCGCGTTCTCGACGTACGCGCTCAAGGAGATCGCCGTCGGCGACGAGGTGGAGGTGATGATCCCGGCGGGACGCTTCACCCTGGAGCCCTCGCCCGGCCTGTACGCGGCGGTGGTGGGCGGCAGCGGGATCACCCCGGTGCTGTCGATCGCCTCGACCCTGCTGGCGCGGGAGCCGGACGCGAGCTTCTGCCTGATCCGCAGCGACCGCACGTCCGCCTCGACGATGTTCCTGGAGGAGGTCGCCGACCTCAAGGACCGCTATCCGCAGCGGTTCCAGCTGGTGACCGTCCTCTCCCGGGAGGAGCAGCAGGCGGGACTGCCGTCCGGCCGGCTCGACGAGGAGCGGCTGACCGGTCTGCTTCCGGCGCTGCTGCCCGTGGACCGGGTGGCGGGATGGTTCCTGTGCGGGCCGATGGGGCTCGTGCAGGGCACCGAGCGGGCGCTTCGCGGACTCGGGGTGTCCCGGACGCGCATCCACGAGGAGATCTTCCACGTGGACGCCGGCACCACCGTCCCTTCCGCCGTACCGGCTCCGGCGCACAGCACGGTCACCGCACGGCTCGACGGACGCGGCGGCACCTGGCCCGTCCAGGACGGCGAGTCGCTGCTGGACGCGGTCCTGCGCAACCGTCCGGACGCGCCGTACGCCTGCAAGGGCGGCGTGTGCGGCACCTGCCGGGCGTTCCTCGTCTCGGGCGAGGTGCGGATGGACCGCAACTTCGCGCTGGAACCGGAGGAGACGGAGGCCGGGTACGTACTGGCCTGCCAGTCCCATCCCGCCACGGAGAAGGTCGAGTTGGACTTCGACCGCTGAGCCGGACTCCGGCCGGCGAGTCCGGCTCCGGCCGTCGGGAAGGAGTGACCGATCGTCGGCCGTTCCCTTCTCATAGAACCTGTTCTATCTTGACGCACCGTCAGATCAGGCTTTCCGTCTGGTCGTTGGTCCGGTGCGTGCGTGGAAGGACGGGATCGTGGACTTCACCTTCACCGAGGAGCAGCAGGCGGCGGCCGAGGCGGCGCGGGGGGTGTTCGCCGGGGTCTCCCCCGACGGGGTGCCCAGCCCGGCGGACACCACGGGCGCCGTCGCCGAGGACTTCGACCGGACCCTGTGGGCGAGGCTCGCCGACGCGGACCTGCTGAGCCTGCTGCTCGACGAGGAGTCCGGAGGGGCGGGCCTCGACGCGATCGCGCTGTGTCTCGTCCTGCGGGAGTCGGCGAAGGTGCTGGCACGGGTGCCGCTGCTGGAGAACAGCGCGGCGACGGCCGCCGTGCAGCGCTACGGCGGCAAGGAAGCGAAAGCGGAGCTGACGGCGCGGTCCGGCAGGGGCGAACTCGTGCTGACCGTCGCGGCCAACGGCAGGACCGGTCACGACCCGGCCGGGCGCGCCGTGACCGCGCGGCGGGACGGCGCGGGCTGGGTCCTCGACGGCGTGCAGACGGCGATCCCCTGGGCCCTGGACGCAGACTTCACCGTCGTGCCCGCGCACACGGACGCCGACCGGACCGTCCTCGCGCTGGTTCCCCGCGACCACGAAGGGGCCGTTCTCGCCGAGCAGATCTCCACGACCGGTGAGCGGCTGGGCGAACTGCGGCTGGAGTCCGCGCGGATCGCCGACCGGCATGTCATCGACGCGCCGGGGGCGTGGGAGTGGCTGCGTGACCTGCTCGCCACCGGCACCTGTGCGCTGGCGCTCGGGCTCGGGGAGGAAGTGCTCCGGATGACGAGCGCGTACACGAGCCGGCGGGAGCAGTTCGGATTCCCCGTCGCCACGTTCCAGGCGGTCGCCGTTCAGGCCGCCGACCGCTACATCGACCTGCGCGCGATGGAGGCGACGCTGTGGCAGGCCGCGTGGCGGATCGGCACGGGAGCCGACGGCGCGCTCCCGGCCGCCGGTGATGTGGCCGTCGCCAAGATCTGGGCCTCGGAAGGGGTCCGCAGGGTCGTGCAGACCGCCCAGCACCTGCACGGAGGGTTCGGCGCCGACACCGAGTACGCCCTGCACCGGTACCACGCCTGGGCCAAGCACCTGGAACTGTCACTGGGCCCGGCGTCGGCACACGAGGAAGCCCTGGGCGACCTGCTGGCGGCCCACTCCCTGGGGTGACGGGACCGCCCCCTCCAGGCAACGCCGTTCCCCGGGCGGGCGGGCCGGTCCCGCGGCGCCCCGGGGCGGACGGGCCCCGGCTACAGCACGAAGCCGGGCTCGCCCTTGCCGTTCACGACCGGGCGGCCCGCCGCCTCCCAGGTCTGCATGCCGCCCTCGACGTTCGCGGCGTCGATGCCCTGCTGCACCAGGTACATGGTGACCTGGGCCGAACGCCCGCCGGAGCGGCAGATCACGTTGACCCGGCCGTCCTGCGGGGCCGCCTCGGTCAGCTCGCCGAACCGGGCGACGAAGTCGCTCATGGGGATGTGCAGCGCCCCCTGGGCGTGACCTGCCTCCCACTCGTCGTCCTCCCGGACGTCCAGCAGGAAGTCGTCGGCCGCGAGACCGCCGACCCCGACCGTAGGCACACCAGCTCCGAAACTCATGCTTACGACGCTACCCGACCGAGCCGGCGAAGCTCAGGGAGCCTGGGCGATCAGCGCCGCCAGTTCGTGCTCGCGCTCACCGACCTGCGTCAGCAGCTGCTCGGCGATCTCGTCCAGGAGCCTGTCCGGGTCCTCCGGGGCCAGCTTGAGCATGGCGCCGATGGCGCTCTCCTCCAGCTCGCGGGCGACGAGGGTGAGCATCTCCTTGCGCTCGGAGAGCCATTCGAGGCGGGCGTAGAGCTCTTCGCTGGCGCTCGGCTTCCACTCCACGGGCGCGGGACCGGCGGCCCACTCCGCGGCCAGCTCCCGCAGCAACGCCTCGTCGCCCCTGGCGTACGCGATGTTCACCCGGGCGATGAACTCGTCACGCCGCTTGCGCTCGTCGTCGTCCTGCGCGAGGTCCGGGTGGGCCTTGCGGACCAGCTCGCGGAAGAGCTTGCGGACCTCCTCGCTGGGACGCACGCGCTGCGGGGGCCGTACGGGCTGGTCCGTGAGCATGGCCACGGCCTCGGGGAACAGTCCTTCCGAGTCCATCCAGCCGTGGAACAGCTCCTCGACGCCGGGCATGGGCATGACCCGGGCCCGTGCCTCGTGCGCCTTGAACACGTCCTCGGGGTCACCGGTGATCGCGGCACGCGCCTCGGCGATCTGGGCGTCCAGCTCGTCGAGCCGGGAGTACATGGGACCGAGCTTCTGGTGGTGCAGCCGGGAGAAGTTCTCGACCTCGACGCGGAAGGTCTCCACGGCGATCTCGAACTCGATCAGCGCCTGCTCGGCCGCCCGCACGGCCCGTTCGAGGCGTGCCTCGGGCCGGTCGTCCCCACCCGGAGCCGGGCTCTGTCCATCATCGGCCCGGGCCTCGCCCTGCTCCGCCGGGGAACCGGCAAGGCCGTCGGAAGAGGCGCCGGAAGGCGCGTCGGCGCTCTCCGCGTCCGTGACGCGGCCGTCGTCGCCGGGGGAGGCGTGGGGAGTCCCGCCCTCCGGCGCGCCGGAGTGTTCCCCGGCCCCCTCGAAGGCGGGCTCGGGCTGGCTCTGATCGGCTTCCGGGGTCGTCACCCGACCAGCGTAGGCCACACTCCCCCGGGGCTCACTGTCCTCCCCGTCCCGACGGCCGCCTGACCGGCCACAACGACCCCATTGCCCCCAACCACCCCGATCATCCCAACCCCCGCGACCGGCGCCGTACCACCCCGCGCCGGCACCGGACCGGCGGCGCCCCGGGGTCACACCCCCGGTTCGGAAGCTATCCGTCCGTTTCGGACCGCCGCCGTCAGGGCCGCGTGGTCCGCTTCCGTGCGGTCCGCGTAGACGACGGCGAAGGAGGCGACGGCCTCGTCCAGTTCCTCGCCCTTGCCGCAGTACCCGGCTATCAGGCGCGGGTCGGCGCTGTGGCTGTGGGCGCGTGCCAGCAGGGCGCCGGTCATACGGCCGTAGTCGTCGATGTGGTCGGCGGCCAGTGCGGCGGGGTCGACACTGCCCTTGCGGTTGCGGAACTGGCGTACCTGGTAGGGGAGGCCCTCGACCGAGGTCCAGCCGAGAAGGATGTCGCTGACGACCTGCATGCGCTTCTGGCCGAGGACGACCCGGCGGCCCTCGTGGGCCACCTCGGGCGCCGGACGGCCGATGGTCGCCAGGTGCGGGAGCAGAGCAGAGGCACGGGCCTCCTTGACCTGGAGGACCAGGGCTTCGCCGCGGTGGTCCAGGAGCAGCACGACGTACGAGCGGGTACCGACGCTGCCGGTGCCGACGACCCGGAAGGCGACGTCGTGCACCGCGTAGCGGGCGAGCAGGGGGAGGCGGTCCTCGGAGAGCGTCGTCAGATAGTGCTCCAGGGACGCCGCGACCGCGGCCGCCTCCTCGTCGGGAACGCGGCGCAGCACGGGTGCCGCGTCGACGAAGCGACGGCCGCCGCCCTCCACGGCCTCCGTCGACCTGGCCGCGAACCGTCCGCTGGTGTTGGCCCGCGCCTTCTCCGAGACCCGCTCCAGGGTGCCGAGGAGGTCATGGGCGTCGGTGTGCGAGACGAGTTCCTCGTCGGCGATGGCGTTCCAGGCGTCCAGCACCGGCAGCTTGGCCAGCAGGCGCATGGTGCGGCGGTAGGCGCCGACACAGTCGCGCGCGGCGTCGCGGCAGGTGTCCTCGTCGGCGCCGGCTTCCCGGCCCGCGAGCACGAGCGAGGTGGCGAGCCGCTTGAGGTCCCATTCCCAGGGGCCGTGCACCGTCTCGTCGAAGTCGTTCAGGTCGATGACCAGGCCACCGCGCGCGTCCCCGTACAGGCCGAAGTTCGCCGCGTGGGCGTCACCGCAGATCTGGGCGCTGACGCCGGTCATCGGGGTGCGGGCGAGGTCGTACGCCATGAGGCCGGCGCTGCCGCGCAGGAACGCGAAGGGCGTGGCCGCCATCCTGCCGACCCGTATCGGGGTGAGCCCGGGAATGCGGCCCCGGTTGGACTCCTCGACCGCGGTCACGGCGTCCGGCCGGTCGGCGTCCACCAGGAACTCGGCGTGCGCCTCGCGCGGCACCCGCCCGCGCAGGGCCTTCCCCTCCTCCTTGGGCGAGCCCTTGACCGGCCAGGCGGCGAAGCCCGGAACCGCGAACCCCCGGCCGACGGACGCCTCGGCCGCCGACCGCTCCCCGGCCGCCGGTCCCGCCTCCACGGACGCCCCGCCGGCGGACGAAGACGGCCGCGGGGGCTCCGGCACGAACGCGCCCCCTCCCTGCCCGCCACCGCTGTCCCGCCGCACCGGCCCGGCCTGCTCGACCAGCCCGGCCGCTCCGCCCGGCGTCGGCCGCCGTTCCGCCCCCGCTGTACCGACCTCGGCCATCACGACCGCCTCCCCCGCGCACGAACATCAATTCGTGCTGACCGTACAGCCGGCCGGGAAAACGCGTCAGACCCTGTGGACAACTCCACAGGGTCCCGGGAGAACCGCCACGACATCACCCGCGCCCACCGTCCGACCGGCGGCGACGCACCTCGGCGCACCACGCCACGACGCGCCCCACCGCGCCCCGCTACCGCACCCGGCAGGGCCCGCCCTCCGGCAGGTACCGCTCCGCCCAGGAACCCAGCTCCTTGAGGGCTGGTTCCAGCGCCGCGCCCGCCTCCGTCAGGGCGTAGCAGACCCGCAGCGGCGGGCCCTCGTCGACGTTGCGCACGACCAGGCCGGCCACGCCGAGTTCGGTGAGCCGGTCCGAGAGCATCCGCTCGCTGATGCCGGGGATCGCTCTGCGCAGATCGGCGAAGTGGACGGGGTGCTGCATCAGGACCGCGATGACGAGGCCCGTCCATCGTTTTCCGAGCAGCGTGAAGACACGGGTCATGCCGTCGTCGACCTTCTGGCACGGCCCCGCGTCGCGGCTTCCCGGTTCTGGCATGAGCCCAGGGTACTGCGCCCTCGCAAGGGGATGAAAAAAAGTAAGTGGCTGTGTTATCTCTAGTTAGGCACGAAAGAGAAGCCACCCGGCGACTCGGCTCCCTGCGACAGCCCTGCCCCGATCCGGTTCACGACCCGCACCCGCGACCCGCCCCACCCGGAGCTCCGACGTCCGCCCGGACCGCCCCCGCCCCTCAAGGGCCCCGGGGCCGGCCCGCCCCGGGCTCCGAATCACCACCCCGTACATCCCTCACACCCCTCACACCCTCTTTCATCTGGAGATCACCATGGCCACCCTCCTCCACATCGACTCGTCCGCCTCTCCCGACGGCTCCTCCGTCTCGCGCGCCGTGACGGACGCCTTCCGCGCGGCCTGGGAGGAGCAGCACCCCGACGGCACGGTCGTCCACCGCGACCTCGCCGCGCACCCTGTGCCGCACATCACCGCCGATGCCCACAGCGCCGGTTTCGCCGCCCCTGAGACGCACACCCCCGGGCAGGCCGAGGCCTTCGCCGCGCGTCTGGAGCTGATCGAGGAGGTGGAGAACGCGGACGCGATCCTGATCGGCGCCCCCATGTACAACTTGTCCGTCCCCTCGACCCTCAAGGCATGGCTGGACAACGTCATCCTCGTCGGGCGCACCGCCATGACCGAGGACGCGAAGACCAAGGGCACCCCGGTCACCGTCGTCGCCAGCCGCGGCGGCTCGTACGCGCCGGGCACTCCGCGCGAGGGCTTCGAGTACGTGCAGAACTACCTGCAGGCCGTGCTGGGCGACATGCTCGCCCTCGACGTCGAATTCATCGTCCCGGAGCTCACCATGGCCCCGCACAACCCGGCGATGTCCGACCTGGTCCCGCTCTTCGAGGCGTCCCGGAGCAAGGCCCTCGACGACGCGGCGACCCGGGCCAAGAAGGTCGCGGCGCGTCTCGCCGCCTGATCACGGCCCCCGGCGCCCGCCGCACCACCCACCGGCACACGGCACGGCGGCACACGTCCCCCGCAGGACCGGACGCACAGCCCCGCAGGACCGCCCCCGGCCCTGCGGGGCTCCGTCCCGTCCGGGAGCTCCAGGTCCGCGAACGGCCGTTCACCGGCCGCCGACCCCCCGAGTACCCGCCAACTCCGCACCACTTGCGTGAGAGCATCGTCACACTTCACAGCGCCCCCGGCCGCCCGCACGACCCATGACGACCGGCACCACCCGGCGTACGCCATCGCGCGAGAACCGGGGAAAGCCGGCGGAGGCCCCCGTGGAGGAGAGCACCGGGAAGCACCCCGGACAACGCGAAAGCCCCTCAGGTCGATGACCTGAGGGGCTTTCGGCTGGTGGGGCACCGACGGAATGCGCTGGTCAGCGGCTATCCAGGAGCAGCCAAGATCATTTCCCGGGCAATGTTTGATCGTTTCCCACCGCGCAGACCACGCGGGTAGTCAGGCACCGGACCCGCTGTCGAGCGCCTCGTCGATCAGCGTCGACAGGCTCTTGGTGGCATTGGAGGTAAGGCGTCCTACCTTCTCCGCAAACGCCTCCCACGCGTCGGCGTTGTCGCCCAGGTCCCCCTGAAGCAGTCGGGCAACCTCTGAAGCCTGCGCCGTGCTTCCCAGCGCGATGGGGGCCGGCAGCTGCCGGAGGAGGTCCGCGTCCGCGAACCGGGATGCGGCGATCGCCTCGGCGACCTGCCGCTTGTGCGCCGCCGGCCCTTTGAGAGGCAGAAAGGCAGCCAGTTCGGCTCGCGGGTCCCCGCTCTCGGCCAGGACATCGTCCGAAGGCACCGCCGGACGCTCGGGCTCCTTACGGGAGGTCGGTGCACCGTGACGCTCGCTGCGGACCTTCCCGATGGCCTGAGCAACGACCTCTTCCGCTGCCTTCCGCACCTGCTCATCCGGGTGCAGGACGAAGCGAGCGGCGACTGCGGGACTGAGCAGGGGAGCGACGAGAGCCAGAGCAGCCGAGGGGAGCAATGGGTTCATGGCCAGGGCGTCGGCGGCCTTGGTCCGGCCAGCGGCCCATTCGGGATCGGGCCCCGAGCGGCGCTTCCAGGAGGGTGAGACGGCGGTCGACACGAGACTGGCGACATCGTCGAGCGCCTCGGGACTGGTGCACACGGCAGCAACCGGATCGAGGCGCGACCAGTCCCACGTCGATATGCCCTCCTCCCTCAAATCAGCCACGACCGCCGCGGTCAAGGCCGCCACCCGGGGGCGGAGAACGACTCCATGCAGGAAAAGCGCGCGGGGATGACGGCTGACGATTTTCGCGATCCGCTCGAGCTCCAACCATGCTCCCCAGCCCCCGAGGTCAGGGTCGGATTCAGGAGCATCGTCGGCGAACGCCGACTTCAGGCAAGCCCAAAGGGTTTCGTCGGCGAGCTCCTTTGCCCTGCTGAGCAGGAAGTTGACGATGAGGCGAGTGCTGTCGTGGTCCCTGCCGCGAGCGATGAGTTCCGGCCACAGCCCCTTGGCAGACTCGCCTGACAGGAGCACCCAGATGTCGTCGTGCCAGGCCTTGACCTTGGCCATGTATGCATCCTCTTCAGCTTTGCGCTGGGCATCGGAGGCTATGTCTTTCCCAAGGTCCTGGGGCTTGTCCCGAATGGCGGCGTCGATCAGCGCCGTACGCAGCTCGTGACCGAAGTAACCCCACGACTCCGCAACGCGACGAGCCGAGGCATGATCCAGCCTCTCGATGAGCAGCAACTGGGCCTCCTGGAGGTCCCATCGCGTCCGGGCGACCTCGATCAGGACGGTCTCGACGCCCAGCTTGTCGGCGGCGAGCAGCAGCATCTCCGTGGTCACCACGGGCGTGGCCAGCACGGCCTTGATCAGTTGCCGGTCGTAAGCCTTCCGAATCAGGTGAGCGCGGGTTTCCGCTGTCACATCCGCCCGGGTGAAGAAGCGAGTTGCCGTCTCGGTGCCACCCCGCTGAGCCACGAGCTCGGCCAGGACACGCTGCTGCGAGGGAGACAAAGAGGGAGCGTCGACCAGCGCTTCCCAAAGCGGTTCAAGAGCCATGAGCGGACGCTAGCGGACCACACTGACATCGAACGAGGGAACTCATGTCGTGATCTGCCGCGCCGCCGCTCCAGCGACCTCCTCGGCGCTGTACGTATTCAGCAGTTCGTTGAGCCGACACTCCAACTGGGCCTGGCGCGTTGACCGATCGCGAGCCAGTGCCTGTGCGATCGCCTGTTGCAGGTATTCCTCCGGAGTCTTCTGTTCAGCCGCTGCGTGACTTCGGATCCGGTCGTGGATCTCCTCGCTCATGGGGATGCTCATGAGGTACTTGCCGTCGGGTCCCGGAAACAGCGTGCAGAGCACGTCGATGGGAAGTACGTCCTCCAGCCGCTTCCAGATCTTCCGCATGGCCCGGCGTTCGTTCTTGGCTGGCACCAGGACCACGAGTCGTTTGCCGTCGCCGACGGCGGCCAGGGGTAGGGCACTCTCCTGCTGTGCGGCCCTGAGCTCGACGGCTTCGACGGACCGGGTCAGAGCGTTTTCGATGGCGTGCAAGGTCACTGCTCGTCCTCCTTCTGCGGGTTCGATCCAGGCGCCGGCACCAGCGGTCACTCCAGCGAGATCTCTCCGTCCGGCAGCCACCCCTCCCAGTAGCCGTCCATGAAGTCGAGCAGTTCAGCGGGCTCGACCCGTTCTCCGGACGACCGCAGTTCGGCCGTCGTCCACCACTGGGCTTCCGGGGCGAGCGCGAAGCGGACGGCCGACGGCCAGCTCTCTCCTGCGGGCCGCACCACGACGACGTACTGAACGCCCTGCGGTACGTCCCTGCGGGAGAGGCGGCCGATGAGCGGCTGAATGCGAAGCGCGGGGAGATGGGCAACGCGACGCAGATGTCTCATTGCCGCGCGGCGGACGGTCTCACCGGGGCGTATGGGGAACGTCGGCACGGTCCAGCAGTCGACTTCGCTGTCGGGCGCGGACGGGATCAGGAGGAGTCGGCGCTTCAAGGAATCGGTGAGGACAGGACGTACTACGTCGCGGCCGTCCGTGGGGGCATCGTCCATGCCTCCACCTTCCCTCAATGTTATTCGAATAGCATCTCCGGGAGTTCCAGCAGGGCGATGCGCGACGGGCCAGGATCCCGTAAGGAAAGAGCGCTCAGGGTCACCCACATCGGTGATCTGTTCGCGACTCGCAGTTCGCCGGAATGCGCCTGCCACAGGATGCGCCTCGTGAATACTGCGAAGAAGACAGCGCAGAAGCGTCGCCAGCCCCGCCGCACGCTGGCCCTGCCCGCGATCGAGCCGATACCCGGGGAGTCACTGACCAGTTGGATCGGCGCACTCGCCCGGCAACAGGAACTCGAGACGAAGGCGCTCCTGCGGGAACTTCATCTCGATCGGCTCGGGGGTCTCTCCGGGGCCGAGATGCGGATATCCGGCCCGGTGGTTCGACGGATGGAGGAACTCACCGGGATGGACGCCGAGCGCCTGCACGCGATGACCCTCGCGCGCTATGCCGGCAACGCGCTGCCGCATCTGCCGCCGTTCTCGTCCGACGGTGTGGCGGTCGAGCAATGGCACAAGGGGGCCTGGTTCCATCACTCACGGGCACGCTGGTGCCCGAAGTGCTTGCGCGGCAAAGACGGTCCGCGCTGGCTTCTGCGCTGGAAACTTCCCTGGTCGTTCGTGTGTGTGAACCACGGGGTGTACTTGGTGACCGAGTGCCAGGCCTGCTGGGACACCGTCCATTTCCGGCATGACGCCCCACCCGAGCGAGCCTGTGAGAACTGGACCGACGAGGGGGAGGGGAACTACGGCCTTGGAGAGCCGTGCGGTTTCCCGTTGGCCCTGGGCCAGCCGACGCCGGTGAGCGACGAGTCCGTTCTGACCCTGCAGACTCGCGTCCACACCTGGCTCGATGGGACGCCCTCGCACGAGGACAGAATGCTCGTGGCCCTGGCTTCGGTCCTGATCCCGCTCATGTCCCCGTCGATGCTGCGGCGCGGTGACCCTCTCCTGCGGTACGCGGTGCGCTCCCCCAGGGGCACCACCCAACGAAAGAGGGACGGGAGAAGGCCGTGGACCGACTCGCTTCGGGTGGCGGCTGCCGTTTGTGCCGCGGACTGGTTTCTGCGCCGTGGGCGTTCCGCCTCGGAGGTCGCCGACCGGGTCGCCGACCGGGTCGCCGACCTCCGGCTCCTCGATCACCGGCGTACGCCGTGGCGCATGGACGTGGCGGAGTTGGCTTACGGGCCCTCGCTTCGACCCAATCCCTTCGTCGAGCCGCTGGTGCACCGAGGGTTGATCGTTCTTGGCGGCTGGCTCTGAGATGCGCCAGGGGCGAAGCCGACGGATTCGACCCCGGCGGATCCCGGTGAACGAGACTCTCCGTGCTGGGCCGGGAAAGAGCCCTACCGGATTCCCGGGCTCGTCACAGAGCCATGGGCACTCATCCAGCACCACCTGTTCCTGCTAGTCCTCTACTCCTCGAATCACTCGGCTGCCGAGGACCACACCAGAACCTGTCGAAGATCCGCGGCGTAGCGGGCGAGGTCGAAGACACTCCCCGGCCATGAGGCGAGCCTACGCAGTCCTCTTCCCGAGTCCGTCCACAAAGGCCGCGAGCCGCCCCAGCGCCTCCGTGAGGCGGTCTGGGGGGACCGTGTACGAGATGCGGACGTGGTGCGGCGCCGCGAAGTCGGCGCCCGGGACGACCGCGACGTTGGCCTCTGTGAGGAGCAGTTCCGCGAAGTCCGCGGCGGAGGTGATGGTACGGCCCGCCAGCGTGCGGCCGTAGGTGCCGGAGACGTCGGCAAGGAGGAAGAAGGCGCCCTCCGGATTGCCGTCGACCTCGATGCCGGGAATGTCGGCGAGGGCCTTGATGGTGGTCCGGCGGCGCTCGTCCAGCTCCAGTCGCCGGCGTTCCAGCTCGGAGGTGAGGTCTGCGGTCAGGGCGCCGTGGGCTGCCTTCTGGGAGATGGAGGACGGGGCGGAGGCGGTGTGGCTCTGGATTGCCGTGATGGCTTGGGCCACAGGGGCGGGGGCGGCGACCCAGCCGATGCGCCAGCCGGTCATGGCGAAGGTCTTGGAGACGCCGCCGATGGTGAGGGTGCGCTGTGCGGCCTCGGGGCCGAGGGCGGCGACGGAGACGTGTTCGGCGGCGCCGAAGACCCAGTGGTCGCAGATCTCGTCGCTGATGATCGCCAGGTCGTGGTCGATGGCGACCTGGACGAGGGCGGCGAGCTCGGTCCGGTCGTAGACGACGCCGGAAGGGTTGGCCGGGTTGTTGAGCAGTATGACCCGGGTCCGGTCGGTGACCGCGGCTCGCAGCTGGTCCGCGGTCACCTTCAGTCCTGCGCCGGGGGCAGGTCGCACGGGCACCAGGGTGCCTCCGGCCAGGGCGGCGAGATGGGGGTAGCTGACCCAGTAAGGGGCCGGGATGAGGATCTCGTCGCCAGGTTCGACCAGGGTGGTGAAGGCGTAGTGGAGGGCCTGCTTGGCCCCGGCCGTGATGACCACCTGCCCCGGCTCGTACGTCGTTCCGTGCCGGTTGAGGAACTCCGCGACCGCCGCGCGCAGTTCGGGGATGCCCGCGGCGGGGGTGTACCGGGTGAAGTCCGCGGCTATCGCATCGAGGGCGGCCTGGCCCGCCGGTTCGACGGTCGGGAAGGCCGGCTCACCGCTCGTGAGGTTGATGACGTCCACCCCCTGGGCGATCAGCGCCTTTGCCTGGGCGTCCAGGGCGGCGGTCGCGGACGGCGGGACCTGCGCGGCCCGTCGGGCCAGACGGACGCGGCTGATCGCTTCGGGGGCGGGCGTTGCAGTGCTCACGGCGTTCCTCGGGGTGGGGTTCGGTGCGGGTGCGACGGGGTTCAGATGCGTGCGCCGTGAAGGGCGATCGCGGAGTTCTGGACGCGGCGGAACTTGTCGGAGCGGCTTACGGGATCGCTGACTTCAGCGCATCCGTCGCAGAAGCGGACGCGGGCGACGAACGCGTCGTTGCGGGCTTGGCGGAACTTGCGGATGGAGTGACGAATGGACGGCATGACATCCTCGATTCATAGATGAGCGTCTATGACTCATAGGATGACAGGATTCATAGATGCTCGTCAATGGATTTGGTGTCACGTCCCGACTCTCGGGCGGATCTGGACGGAGGGGGCTCCGATCGGCCAGATTGGGCGCATGATCGAGCCTGCACCCGCCGGGGTCCCCGCACCCTGCTGCCCTGAACCCATGACCGCCGCCGAAGCGGCCGATCTGGCAGCCGCGTTCAAGGCGCTGGCGGACCCGGTGCGGCTCAGAATCGCCAGCATCGTGGCCTGCTGCCCGGCCGGCGAGGTCTGCATGGGAGAGATCGCCGCGGAGTTCTCCGTCTCGGGGCCGACCATCAGCCATCACTTGCGGAAGCTTCGGGAGGCCGGGGTGCTGTCCTCCGAACGCAGGGCGACCGAGGTGTACTACCGGGTGCGCTCCGACCGACTGGACGCCCTGATCGGTCAGCTCTCCGCGATGAAGGCGATGCTCGGGCAGGGCTCCTGCGTCACCCCTGCCTGACCGCAGGAGAGCCGGTGCGCGCTCCCGCCCCCGAACATGGCTGCAGCCCGCCCCGGAGCAGGGGGCGGGCCGTTGCCGTCTGTTGCGTTGGCGCTCAGGCCGGGTGGATCAGAGCCACATCGGGGCGGTGTAGCCGAGGACGACCGCACCGGTGAAGAGGATGCCGACGACCAGGGCCACGACGCGCCAGCGGGCGATGAGGAGCATGCCGCTGATGGCGCCGACGCTGGTGCCCGCGCCGGTCATCAGGAAGGCGAGCGCCGGGCCGGGGCCCATTCCGCCCTTCATCAGGGTGGCGACGAGCGGCAGCGAGCCGTCGGAGTTCAGGTAGACCGGGATGCCGATGAGCGCGGCGAGCGGGACGGAGTACCAGTGGCCGCCGCCGAGGTACTCGGTCAGGTAGCGGGTCGGGATCGAGTTGATGATCAGGAAGCCCAGGGTCGCGAAGCCGAGGAAGTAGAGCGCGAGGCGCTTGCTGGTGACCATGAGCTCGTTGCCGAACTCGTCGAGCTTCCACCGCTTGACCAGACTGGTCTCGACCGGCGCGGGGGCCGGCGCCGGGGCGATGGGCCGGTTCAGCAGGGCCGTACGGGCCAGGCCGCCACCGCCGGAGCCGGCCGGGGTGCTGACGCCGCCGCCCGAGATGTCGTCGGCCTCGGCGTCACCGCCGGTGCAGCAGCTCTCTTCGGCCTTCTTCTCAGCCTCGGTGGAGGTCAGGCGGGCCTGGCCCTCGAGCCAGCCGGTCTTTTCGATGAGCCAGGTCACGAGGCCGGCGAAGAGGCCGATGACGATCGCCGCCACGAAGAAGGTCATGGCGAAGTTGGTGCCGAACAGGCCCGTGGAATAGACGAGCTCCTCCGGGCTGGTCAGTGGCGAAGCGACCATGAAGGTGATGACCGGGGCCCAGGGGACGCTCGTGGCGAGGGCGCCGAGGACGACCGCGGTGGTTCCGCAGGAGCAGAACGGCGTCAGTGTGGCCAGGACGACCGCCCCGATGACCGCCCAGAGCGTCTTGCGTCGCAGCCAGGAGGAGAGGCGCTCCGCTCCGACGTACACCGGGATGGCCGAGGCCACGACCACGCTGATCAGCAGGAAGGGCCAGTTCGCGGAGAGGGAGTGGCCGACGTCCGAGGCCGTGCGGCCCAGGACGTCGAGGACGGTGTCGAACACGGGGAGCTCCAACTCAACTCATAGACGGCTGTCGATGGGTTGAACTCTGCCCGACTCATAGATGACTGTCAATGCGTTTGGGGAACAATCCATAGATGACCGTCGTTGAATCAGGTATGCCTACGCCCATCTCGGAGCTCTGCTGCTCCCCCGTGCTCGCCGGCCCGCTCACCCCGGAGGCCGCCGATGACCTCGCCGCCGCGCTGAAGGTCGTCGCGGACGCCACCCGGCTGCGGCTGCTCGGGCTGATCCGCACCCAGTCGGGAGGCGAGGCCTGCACCTGCGACCTCACCGAGCCGCTGGGGCTGACCCAGCCGACCGTCACGCACCACCTCAAGGTGCTCTTCGAGGCCGGCTTCCTGGAGCGTGAGCGGCGTGGGCGTCAGACGTACTACCGGATCGCGCCGGGGAGCATGACCGTGCTGTGCCAGGCCCTGGACCCTTCGCCGGATCTTCTCCCCGCCTGACCCAACCCGTTTCAGCAAAGGGCTGGTTACCCTCGCGCCGCGCGCAGGTGACCGGCCTTTTGGCATGTTCAGGCATGAGGGTGCCGGGCGCGCTTCATGCCAGCAGTGATCTCTTCCGCACCCTGGGTGACCTCGGACAGACTCATGGACACCGGGAGGGCGACAAGCCCCCAGGACTACCGGCCACCAGGCCGCCGGTCGCCAAAAAAGCCACTGTCATTTCAAGGGGATAGCCATGTCTGTTTCGCGTACCTCGATGAGCCTTGCCGCCGCCGTCCTGGTGTCCGTGATCGGACTCGGCTCCGTCTCCGCGCTGGGCTCCTCGCCGCTCGGCTCCCGGGTCGGCGCCGGCTGGGACGTCGCCCCCGAGACCCTGGCCGGTGCCGGCTGGGACACCGCCCCCGAGACCCTGGCCGGTGCCGGCTGGGACACCGCCCCCGTGACCCTGGCCGGTGCCGGCTGGGACACCGCCCCGATCGACCCCTCC
Organism: Streptomyces sp. NPDC058751; assembly: GCF_042746485.1. NCBI lineage: Bacteria > Bacillati > Actinomycetota > Actinomycetes > Kitasatosporales > Streptomycetaceae > Streptomyces > Streptomyces sp. NPDC058751. The sequence continues at coordinate 121,359 of NZ_JBHYPZ010000024.1, forward strand.
ACCAACGGCGCGGGCTGGGACTGACCTCCTGCCCTCGTAGCCACGACCCGTTGACCCGGCTTGACGCCCAGAGCCACCACCCGAGGAGAAGAAGAGATGAGCACCACCTCCTGCTGCAGCGCCACCACTGAGGAGCCGGCCCCGGCGCTCGTGGTGCTGGAAGAGCCGACCGCCGGTTGCTGCTCGGCCCCCGAGGCCGCCGAGCAGGAGGAATCCTCCTGCTGCGGCGCGACGGAGGAGGCCGCACCCGCGAAGGCCGAGGAGTCCTCCGGCTGCTGCGGCCCGGCCGCGGACCCCGAGCCGGAGCCGGTCGAGGCCGCCACCGGATGCTGCGGTCCCGCCGAGCCCGAGCCCGTCTCCTGCTGCGGCAGCACCGAGCAGGAGGACCCGGCCGACGTACGGACCGGCCTGTCGCTCGACGACGCGGTCGCGGCCCTCGGCGGCAGCGTCCCGCAGGTCACCGACCCCGCGCCGTACGTCCTTCCGCACTGGCTCCGGGCCACCGAGGCCAGCCTCGAAGGCGCCAAGCCCTGGTACACCGTGGCCGACCGCGGCGAGGGCGAACTCGCCTTCCTGCCCGGCTTCCTCTTCGACGCCGCCCCGATCGTGGACGCCGACCCGCGCACCTACCTGGGCTGGCAGCCCAAGGACGGCGCCGTGGCCTGCTGCTCGGCCACCGCCTGCTGCGACACCACCAACGACACCGTCGAGGCGCTCGGCGCGGACGCCTTCTTCCCGGCGCTGCTGCTCGGCTCCCCGCTCGGCTACCGCTCCGAGGCCTCCGCCTCGGTCGAGGATCCGCTGCTGGTCGCCGACCTGATCGACCGCATCGTCCCGGCTGCCACCGAGGCGGGCGTACGGTCGATCGTCGCCCCCTGGCTGCACGACAGCCCGCACAGCGAAGTCCTCGCGCTCGCCCTTCAGGCGTACGGCGGTGACATCGCCTTCCACGGCGAGAACAACCTCCTGGATCTCCAGCACGACAGCTACGACGCCTACCTGGCCTCCCTCCCGGCCCGCAAGCGCCGCCGTGTGAAGGAGGACCGCGACCGGGCCGACGGCTCCGGCACCCGCATCGAGCGCAAGGACCGCGAGGAGCTGCGCCCGCTGGTCGGCCGGATCTCCGAACTCATCACCCAGAACCGCCAGAAGTACGGCGGCGGCGAGGACGAGGCGCACATCGGGGCTCTGCTCGGCGCGCTCGTCGAGGGCGGGGCCGACGTCCGCGCGTACCTGGTCCACAAGGACGAGCAGCTCGTCGCCGTCTCGGTGACCGTGCGCCAGGGCAAACGACTGTTCGTGAAGTGGGCAGGATTCGACTACGAGGCGCTCGGCGAACGCAGCGGCATCTACTTCGAGATCGTCCTGGACCGGCCACTGCGTGATGCCTACGCCGAAGGCGTCACGTCCATCGAAGCCGGCCCGGGTGCGGACGAGGCCAAGCGGCTGCGCGGCTTCAAGCCTCGCCAGATCCGCTCGGCGATCCTGGTCACCGACACCGACCTGCGTGCCGAGGTCGCCAGGCTGCACGCCGCCTTCGGGCAGTCCCGCCGCGAGGCGCTGGGCGCGACGACGGAAGAGGTGCCGGCCACGGCCATCGGCCGCCTGAAGGCCAAGCTGCTCGGCGGAAACGCCTACGAGCCGATCCAGCCTCTCCAGCCGGAGGGCGGCTGCTGCGGCTGACCCCTGGTCCACAACTCAACACCCCCCACAAGGCCCGGTGCGCGACTCGTCGCGCACCGGGCCTTGCTCGCGTTGCGGGAGGGGGTGCCGCGCGAGGGGGAGGGAGTCTCAGTCGGTCCAGCCGGCTTTCGACGCCAGGACGCCGGCCTCGAAGCGGCTGCGCGCACCAAGGCGGGCCATCATTTCCGACATCATGCGGCGGGCCGTGCGAAGGCCGATGCCGAGCTTCTTCGCCGCGATCTCGTCGGTGGCCCCCTGGGTGAGCTGGCGCAGCAGCTCACGCTCCTGCGCCGTGAGGCCGGCCTCGTCGCGGTCGCGGGTGCTGCCGATCGGGGCCGCACACTCCCACACCTGTTCGAACAGGGCGCCAAGGGCGGTGAGCACACCGGGGCCGGTCAGCTGGACCGCGCCCTTCTTGGTGTTGTTCGGGTCCACCGGCAGCAGGGCCACTTCGCGGTCGAACAGGACCATGCGCAGAGGCAGGGCCGGCACGGTACGGACCTCGCCGCCGTCGCTGTGGAGCCACTGGGCGTATTCGACCGTGGGGTTGTCGTTGCGGACGCTGTCCAAATAAACGGTCAGGACTCGTACGCCCCGGCGCATCAGGTCCTCGTCCAGCGGCCGGCTCGCATCCAGGCTCGCCGCGGACTGCGCGCCGCCAGGCATGAAGGACAGGCACTCACTGGTGGAGCGATGGGCGAGCTCTTCGAGGCGGGTCTGGATGGCGTCGATGCCCTGGAGGTACTCGACGCCGTGCCGCTCGCCCGTCCGGAGCTCGGAGTACTCGTCCAGGAGCTTGCTGATGGCCGCCTGGCTCTCGGCGAACTGCTGCTGCTGGGCGAGCAGATGAGCCTGCTGGCGCTGGAGCAGCAGCTGGAAACCGAGATCCGGGCTGACGGGTCTGAGTCCGCCGGGTGCCTGCATGGAGCGGCGCAGCAGGTTCAGTTCGGCCAGCCGGTCCAACGAGGACCGTACGGACTCCTCCGAGCAGCCCAGGTGGACTGCGATTTCCGCAACTCCCCAGTCCTGCTGGGTGAGCATCAGCCGGTAGACAGACTCGGCTTCGGCATCCAGTCCCAAACTTGCCAGCACAGCGACCCCCCGCTTGACGTCTTACATGTCGAGACGATCTGTTAACGCATCGGCGGGCGCCGATCTTTGCAGGTCAGGGGTCTGCGCGACAAGGCATGTTCACAGAGTGATCACAGGCGTGGGCACCTTTCGGGTCTTCGGGTGTCGCAGTTCAGGCCACTTTCAGGCAGGTGCCTGCCGGTCGCACTTCGTGCCAGGGGGGAACTCTTCCGCCCCCTGGAAATGGTCAGCAAAATAGTGATCACAGGGCGGCGGAGATCCTCGGACACGGAATCCGCAGCGCGTCGAGAACGCCCCCTGATCTGAGCGAAAACCTTCATTCCACCACACGGAGGACAGCCATGCCTGCTGCGCGGAAAGCCCTGCGCCTGATCAACAGAGCCGCCGCGGTCGCACTGGGCTTTTCCCCCGCCGGCGGGCACGGCTGCGGCCCCAAGTGCCGCCACACGGAGCTCTACAGTGCCGTCACCCAGGCTGAAGCCGACCAGCACGTGTGGTCCGTCCCAGGGCTCACCGCCCGGCCTGGAGGCCCCATGTTCATGGCCACCGCCACGCTCGTCGCCGCCAGGGAAGCCGAGGCCGCGAAGCTGGAATCGGCAGTGGTCACCGACATCGTGTGGGCTGCCGCAATGCCGGGCGACGACCTCGAACACGTCCACGCGAAGACGACTTCCGGACGCATCGATCTGACGTTCTTTCACCAGACCAGCAGCCCCGACAGCGCATTGTCCGCGGCGGCCGAGATTTGCCGACGCGCACTCAATTCCAGTCCCACATTGGCCAATTGGCGAATTTCCGCCGCCCCTCAGCTTCCCGATGCCCTGCCCGGCTCGGGCGCCGCATTCGCGTGACGCAGATCACACACCATCACCAGGAGTCCCACCCATGAGCGGTATCAACGACCCGCGGCTGAAGGCCGAGCAGCTCACCGTCGAGACCATCGACTCGATCGACCACGAGGTGAAGGTCCTCGGATCCAAGTCCTACACCAACCGCCAGATCGCGATCGCGGCTCTGGCCGCCCTCGACGGCAAGACCGGTGTGATCGACGGCGCCCTCGTCTCCGACGACACCATCTACTTCGCCGACGCCGTGGCCTCCTTCGGGCACGTCAGCGTCGAGATCGACCACGACAACCACCGCTTCACCCTCACTCCGACCGGCAAGCCGATGGTCGCCCCCGAGGACGACATCTTCGTCGGTGGCGCGGGCACCCCGCTGCGCTTCCTGATCTCCTTGGCGGGACTCGCCGAGGGCGTCACCACCATCACCGGCAACACCCGTATGCAGGAGCGCCCCTTCGGTGACCTGCTCGCGGCCCTGCCGGGCCTGGGCGTCGAGGCGGTCGCGGTCCGCGGCAACGGCTCTCCGCCGATCCAGGTCACCGGCGGCAACTTCGTCGGCGGCAGGACGAAGATCTCCGGCGCCATCTCCTCCCAGTACACGTCCTCGATCCTGATCAGCTCCGTTCGTGCCCAGCAGGACACCGAGATCGAGATCGTCGACGAACTGGTCTCCAAGCCGTACGTCGAGATGACCCTGGCCACCCTCGCCGAACACGGCATCACCGTCGAGCGCGACGGCTACCGCCGCTTCAAGATCGCGGCCGGCCAGTCCTTCAAGGGCGGCCACGCCGTCGTCGAGCCCGACGCCTCCGGCCTGTCCTACTTCATCGCCGCCGCCGCGATCCTCGGCGGCCGGGTCACCATCCCCGGCATCGGCTCCACCTCCCACCAGGGGGACGTCGGCCTCGCCGAGGTCCTGGGCCGGATGGGCGCCCACGTCGAGATCGCCGAGAACTCGATCACGGTCAAGGGCGGCGACCTGCGCGGCATCGAGGTCGACATGGACGCCATGCCCGACGTCGTCCCGTCCCTCGCCGCGGTCGCCGCCTTCGCCAAGGGCAAGACCCACATCACCAACATCGCCAGCCTGCGCGTCAAGGAGTGCGACCGCATCGCGGCCGTCACCACCGAGCTCCGCAAGATGGGTATCACCGTCGACGAGTACGACGACGCCATGACCATCCACGGCGGCACCCCGCACGGCGCGGTCATCGACACCTACGACGACCACCGCATCGCCATGACCTTCGCGATCATCGGCCTGCGCACCCCCGGCGTCGTCATCAACGACCCCGGCTGCGTCGCCAAGTCCTTCCCGGCCTTCTGGAACACCCTGGACACCCTGCGGTGACCGGCTCCGACACCTCCGCCGGAACCCCCGGGATCCTGCTCGTCCTCGACGGCTGGGGCCACGCCGCCCCCGGGCCCGGCAACGCGCTCACCGACGCCCACACCCCCGTCCTCGACGCCATCGCCGCCAAGCACCCCTCCACCTTCGTGGAAGCGTCGGGCGAGCACGTCGGCCTGCTCCCCGGCACCGTCGGGAACTCCGAGATCGGCCACATGGTCATCGGCGCCGGCCGGCCGCTCGACTACGACAGCGTCCTGGTCCAGCGGCAGATCGACTCCGGTCTGCTGCGGGACAACCCGCGCCTGACCGAAGCCCTCGACCGGCTCGCCGCCGACAGCGGTGCCCTGCACCTCATCGGCCAGGTCTCCGACGGGATGATCCACGCCCACGTCGACCACCTCCACGAGCTCCTGTCCATCGCGGCGTCCCGCGGTGTGAAGCGCGTGTGGGTGCATGCCATCACCGACGGCCGCGACGTCGCCGACCGCACCGCCGGCCACTACCTGGGCCGGGTCGAGGAGTTCTTCGCCGCCACCGGCACGGGTGCCCTGGCCACCGTCTCCGGTCGCGGCTACGGCCTCGACAAGAGCGGCGACCTGGAACTGACCGCCAAGGTCAGCGAGGCCATCACCGACGGCAAGGGCGCGACCGCCCGCGACTACCAGCAGGTCCTGGCCGGCGCGCAGAACGGGGACGTATGGGTCACCCCGACCGTCCTCACCGACGCCGACGGTGAGCCGCTCGCCACCGTCCACGACGGCGACACGATCCTTTTCACCAACTTCCGCAGCGACCGCATCCAGCAGCTCGCGGACGATCTCGTCCAGATCCTCACCGACACGGACGTCGACATCCTGTCCCTGACCCAGTACGACACCCAGGCGGCCATCCCCGCCCTGGTCGGACGGGCCGACGCCTCGGGCGGTCTGGCCGACGCGCTCGAAACGCACGGCCTGCGCTCCGTACGCATCGCGGAACAGGAGAAGTTCGAGCACGTCACCTACTACATCAACGGCCGCGACGACCGGGCCCGCGAAGTCGAGGAGCACATCCGCATCACCGCGGACACCGCCCCCGACTACGTCACCCGGCCCGAGATGAACCTCGCCCGGGTCACCGAAGCCGTCACCGCCGCCGCCCGGCGTGACGACGTGGCCCTGGTGATCGCCAACCTCGCCAACATCGACGTCGTCGGCCACACCGGCGACCACGACGCCACCGTCAAGGCCGCCGAACACACCGACCACGAGGTCGAAAAGATCCTGACCGCCGCCGCGGCAACAGGCCGCTGGGTCCTCCTCGTCGGCGACCACGGCAACGCCGAACGCATGTCCAAGCCCGGCCCCGACGGCACCCCGCTCCCGTACGGCGGTCACACGACCAACCCGGTGCCGGCGGTCGTGGTCGCGGCCCCCGGGCAGCTCCTTCCCGAGCACCTCGCCGACGGCGGCAGCCTCGCCGACATCGCACCCACCGTCCTGCACCTGCTGGGCCGCCCGAGCAGCCCAGCCATGACCGGCCGGAGTCTCCTGTGACCGCAGCCCAGCTGATCACACCCACCACCCCCGGGGGCGCCGCCTTCGCCTCCGTCTTCACCACCGAGGCCGCGCTGCGCGACCTGGACCTCGGTCCGGCTCTCAAGGCCGACATTCGCACCAACACGGCCGGCACCGTCCACGTGCTGAGCGTCCACAACACCACCGACGAGATCCAGGAGTTCCAGCCCGAGGCCCTGCTCCCGCAGACCGACGGCCCGCTTCTGTTCCTCGGAGGCGGCTCGACCACCGAGGAGCGCGACGGCCGACTCGTCGCCCACCTCGCGCCCCACGGCTTCGTCCAGCTCGGACGGATCCTCGACAGCCCGCAGGAGCACGTATGACCACCGCCCTCGGACCCCGGCCGCGCATCGCACTGATCGGTGACCACGGCAAGTCCCCCGCCCACGCCCGGCTCGACAGCTTCCGGCACGAGCTCGACGTGGACACCGAGTGGGTCCCCACCGAAACCGTCACCGGCCCCGAGTCCCTCGAAGGCTTCGACGGCATCTGGGTGGTGCCCGGCTCCCCGTACGAGAACAAGGACGGCGTGCTGTCAGCCGTCCGGCACGCCCGGGAGAACGACATCCCCTACCTGGGCACCTGCGGCGGCTTCCAGCACGCGCTGATCGAGTACGCCCGCACGGTCGTCGGACTCACCGACGCCGACGACGTGCAGTACGACCCGGAGGCTCCGACCCCACTGATCGTGCCGCTCACCTGCTGCCTGGCGGGCGAGCAGGCACCGCTGCTGCTCACGGCGGGCAGCCGGCTGGCCGCCGTCTACGGCAACGCGGAGCTGACCACCGAGACGTACCACTGCAAGTACGGCCTCAACGCCGAGTTCGTCGAGCGCCTCACGGACGCGGGCGTGCTGTTCAGCGGCTGGGACACCGAGGGCGCCCCGCGTGCCGCCGAGGTCCCCGGCCACCCGTTCTTCATCGGCACGCTCTTCCAGCCGGAGCTGGTCTCCGGCCCCGGCAACGTCCATGTGCTGATCAAGGCGTTCGCGGCCGAGGTGGCCGCCCGCGCAGCCGTCAGCGCCTGACACTCCTACCGCACCCCGGGCGGGTCATGTCTCCACCATGACCCGCCCGGGGTTCTGCGTTCCCCCGGCTGTCTCCTCATCGCCCCAGATCAGGGCATGGAGCAGGGCGCGCCGCTCGGGCCTGACCGCGTACCAGGCCCACGTACCGAGCTTCCTCCGGTTCACCAGGCCGGCGTCCACAAGGGTCTTCATGTGCTGGCTGACGGTGGACTGGGCCAGTCCCAGGAGCAGCGTCAGATCGCATACGCACGCCTCACCGTCCGGGGCCGCGAGCAAGACGCTGAGGATCTGCAGCCGTGTCGGGTCGGCTATGCCCTTCAGGTTCTTCGCGAGCACCTCCGCCCGTTTCCTGGGCAGTGGATCCACTTCAAGGGGCGGCCCGCAGGACGGATCCTCGTCGATGAAGGACAGGAGGCCTGAGGAGCGGCCGGTCGCCTGATCTGCGGACATGCGATTCACCCTACGGTCGCGGGTGCGGTGTCCGGCATTGCGGATGATCCTATTCAGCCATTATTCGCCTGCCGTTCAACTAGGCCCGGACCACGCTCCGGACGCCCTGCCAGGCAGGTGGGTGCCGCACGCGGTTGATGCCACCCACAACCTCTTCTGCCGCGGCTTCCCGCCGAGCAGACTCTTGATCGCCAGGGTTGTTCACCCGCCCTCGACTCTCACTCAACCCACTGTCTATTAGCAAAGGCACCGCCATGTCTGTCATCACCACTGAGCCCCATCAGACGCCGTCACTCCGCATCGGAAAGCGGAAGCAGCTCGGCCTCGCCGCTTCCGCCGCGCTGCTCCTCGCAACCGCGCTGACGGGCTGCGCGGGTTCCGCCAAGGCCGACTCGGCCGCGCTGCAGGCCAGCGGATCGACCACCGTCGCCCCCGTCGCGTCCGACGCCGCCGAGGCTCTCAAGTCCAAGGGTCTGAACATCACGGTGGCCACCCAGGGCGGTTCGGCCGGCGGCATCTCCCAGCTCGGCTCGAAGCAGATCACGATGGCACTGAGCTCCAAGCCCCTGTCGGACGAGGACCGCAAGGCCTACCCCGACACCGACTTCGTCCCGACGCAGATCGGCGCGGACGCGGTCGGCGTCATCATCACCAAGGAGGTCGCCGACGCCGGCGTCAAGAGCCTCTCCAAGGAGCAGGTCAAGGGCCTGTTCGAGGGGAAGATCACCAACTGGTCGCAGGTGGGCGGCCCGGACCTGAAGGTCTTCGTCTACGACAAGGAGCCCGGCCGCGGCACCCGCGAGGTGCTCGACAAGTTCGTCTACGGCGAGGAGAAGGCCCCGCCGCCGCCGAAGTCCGACAACTACGCCATCGTCGGCGGCAACACGGAGACCCTCAACAAGCTGGAGTCCACCCGGGGTTCCATCGGCCCGCTGTCGACCGGCTTCATCGCGGGCCATGACGACCTGGTGGCCGTGGCCCTGGACGGCGTCGCTCCCACCCTCGAGAACGTGAAGTCCTCCAAGTACCCGATGACCCGACCGCTGTTCATGATCACTGATGGCCGGCCGAAGGGCTCCGTCAAGCAGTACATCGACTACGTCCTCTCGGCGGAAGGCCAGAAGCTGCTGCCCAAGCACGGCTACCTGAGCCGCAAGCAGATGGGGATGTGACCGTGAGTCTCACTCTGGAGCGCCCTTCCCAGGCGCCCGGATCTGCCACGCCGCGGCCGCCCGTCCGGGGCGGCCGCCCCGGGCGGGCGAGATGGGTCTGGGGATGGGTCCACACCGGGATGTTCTCGGTGGCCCTCATCCTGACGGTGCTGATCGGATACCTGGCCACCGGCATCGCGAGCGGCGACGTCGACTGGTCCGACCTGGTCACCAACCCGACGTGGAGCCCGGTGAACGGCACCTTCGGTGCCCTGGCCATGATCTACGGTTCGGCCGTCGTGTGTGTCCTCGCGCTGCTGCTGGCCGTCCCGGTCGGCTGGGCGGCGGCCGTCGCACTGACGGAATACCTGCCTCCCCGCCTCGCCAAGCCCCTGAGGCTGAGCGTCGAGCTCTTGGCCGCAGTCCCCTCCATCGTCTACGGCCTCGTCGGCGTCATGGTCGTCCGCCCGTTCGTCGCCGCGCTGGGTGACGTGCCGGGCGGCGACAGTCTGCTCGCCGCGGGCATCGTGCTCGCCGTAATGATCATGCCGACGATCGTGGCCGTGAGCGTGGACGCCCTCGCCGCCGTCCCCGGCCGCTATCGGGAGGCCGCCTACTCCCTCGGCCTGACGCGCCGTGAGGTCGTACGGTCGGCCGTGCTGCCCCAGGCACGGCCGGGGATGCGCGCCGGTGTCCTGCTCGGTCTCGCCCGGGCCCTCGGCGAGGCGATCGCGGTCTTCCTGGTCGTGGGACGGGCCGACGGAAGACTTCCGGAGTCGCTCGGGGACTTCTTCTCCTCCCTGGTGCACCCCGGTCAGACCCTGACCACCAAACTCGCGGGCCCCGAGCCGATGCTCGCGGGAACCTCCGGCCCCTACTTCGCGGCGCTGTGCGGTCTGGGCATCATCCTGCTCGCCCTGGTGGCCGCGGCCACGGTGTGGGGCACCCGAGGGACATCGAGCCGTGCCGCCAAGCGCGGGCTGCGCGCCCACCGGGCCACCGCGTGGCTGCGCATTCCGCGGGACCGGCTCGCGACGCTGCTGCGACTGGGAGCCCTGCTCCTGCCGGGAACACTCCTCGTCGGGATGCTCGCCATCCTCGTGACACGGGGCAGCTCCGCGCTCAACCCGGCCTTCTGGTTCTCCTCCGCCACCGGTGCGGCCAGTGGCGGTGTGAGCGGCCAGATCCTCGGGACACTCCTGCTGATCGCCACCACGGCCCTGATCGCGCTGCCCCTCGGCTACGGCGCGGGCATCCTGATCGGCGCCCACGCCTCCGCGAGGACAGCGCGTGTGCTGGAGACCGTCACGGTGGCCATCGGCGGAACACCGACCATCCTGCTGGGCCTGGCCGGATACGTCCTCTTCTCCATGACCATGGGATGGGGCCGGTCCTGGCTGGCCGGGGCCATCGTCCTGGTCCCCGTGGTCGTACCGGTCATCGCGCTGACCACCGCGGGCCGCATCCGCGGCATGCCGAGCGAACTCACCGAGAGCGCCCTGGCACTCGGCCTGACCCGGGCGCAGTACATCCGCTCCGTGGTCATCCCCTACACCTGGCCGGCCACCCTCACCGGTCTGCTGCTCGGTCTGGCCCGGGCAGCGGGCGAGACGGCCCCCCTGATCTTCACCGCCACGGTGTTCTTCGGAGCGCCCGCCCTGCCGACCGGGATCGTCGACTCCCCTGTGCAGGCGCTGCCGACCCACATCTTCACCCTGTCCCAGGACTCGAACGCCCCGGAGGCGATCAACCAGGCATGGGGCAGCGCACTGGTCCTGGTTCTGATCACCGCAGTACTTCTCAGCCTGGCGGTGGCACTGCGCAACCGCTTCGAAGGAGCACGATGGACAACGTGATAGCCGTCCGCGACCTGCGGGTTCTCGACGGCAAGAAGACTCTCGTGGGCCCGGTCACCTTCGAGCTGACAGCCGGATCGACCACCGGCCTGTGCGGCCCCTCCGGCGCCGGCAAGTCCACGGTGCTGCGCGCCCTGGTCGACCTGCTGCCCCACGGCCTCACCCGCGACGGCCATGTGGAGGTCCAGGGGCGGACCATCCGCCGCGGCAAGGGGGACGCCGGCTTGCGGAGCACGGTCGTCCTGGTGCCGCAGACACCCGTGGTCTTCGGCGGCAGCATCCTGGACAACGCGCTCTTCGGCCTCCGGCACCTGGTGCGTGCTTCCCGAGCGGACATGCGCGACCGTGTGGAGCAGGCGCTGCGGGAGGCGAGTCTGTGGAACGAGGTCCGCGACCGGCTGGACACCCCGGCACAGACTCTTTCGAACGGCCAGCGCCAGCGGTTGTGCCTGGCCCGCGCCCTGGCCCTGGAACCGGCGGCCCTCCTGCTGGACGAACCCACCAGTGCCCTGGACGAGCGGAGCCGGGACACGGTCGAGGAGTCGGTGGCCGCCCTTCGCGGCAACCGCACGGTCCTCCTCGTCTCACACGATCCGGCGCAGGTGGAACGGCTCTGTGACCGCACGGTACGTCTGGAGCTGCCGGAAACCCTGGCGCTCTCCTCGGCAGCCGTCTGAGCACGGGGCGCGAAGAGCCGCAGCAAATATCGGGAACCGGGCCCGGTCCGTCGTGTCGCAATCACGACGGACCGGGCCCGGCGTCTGTTTCAGCCCGCCGCTACAAGCTCGGGTTCGCCGGCCGGCGCAGCGTCGCCGAGGGCCGCGAGGTACCGCTCGGCGTCCAGGGCGGCGGCGCAGCCGGAGCCGGCCGCGGTGATGGCCTGGCGGTAGATGTGGTCCACCACGTCGCCGGCGCCGAAGACGCCGGGGATGTTGGTGCGGGTGGTGGGGGCCTGGGTCTTGAGGTAGCCCTCGTCGTCCAGTTCGAGCTGGTCGGCGAAGAGTTCCGTACGGGGGTCGTGGCCGATGGCGACGAACAGGCCCGTCGCGTCGAGGTCGCGTGTCTCGCCGGTCAGGACGTCGCGCAGGACCAGGCCGGAGAGCATGCCGTCGGTCTCCTTGATCTCGGCGACCTCGCTGTCGAAGGCGAAGGAGATCTTCTCGTCGGCGAAGGCCCGGTCCTGCATGGTCTTGGAGGCGCGCAGGGCGGAGCGGCGGTGGACGATGGTGACCGAGCGGGCGAAGCGGGTGAGGAAGGTGGCCTCTTCCATGGCGGTGTCGCCGCCGCCGACCACGACGATGTCGCGGTCGCGGAAGAAGAACCCGTCGCAGGTGGCGCACCAGGAGACTCCGCGGCCGGAGAGCGTGTCCTCGTTCGGCAGGCCGAGCTTGCGGTAGCCGGAGCCGGTCGCGATGATCACGGCCCTCGCGCGGTGGACGGTGCCCTCGGAGTCGGTCAGCAGCTTGATGTCACCGCTGAGGTCGACGGAGACGATGTCGTCATCGATCATCTCGGCGCCGAACTTCTCCGCCTGGGCCCGCATGTTGTCCATCAGGTCCGGGCCGTCGATGCCGCTGGGGAAGCCGGGGAAGTTCTCGACCTCGGTGGTCGTGGTGAGCGAGCCGCCGACGAATATGGAGCTGCCGAACAGCAGCGGCTTCAGCTGTGCGCGGGCGGTGTAGAGAGCCGCGGTGTAGCCGGCCGGGCCGGAGCCGATGATGATGACCTCGCGCACGTCCTGGGCGCCTGTCGGGTTGGTCGTCATGATGTGGTCAGCTCTCCTGCTTCTTCGCGTCGATCTCGGCGATGAGGCCCTCGATCAGGCCCTTGATCTCGTCCCGGATGGGGCGTACGGCCTCCACGCCCTGGCCGGCCGGGTCCTCCAGCTGCCAGTCCAGGTAGGTCTTGCCGGGGAAGTACGGGCAGGCGTCCCCGCAGCCCATGGTGATGATGTAGTCGGAGGCCTGGGCGGCCTCGGTGGTGAGGACCTTCGGCTTCTGGTCGGAGATGTCGATCCCCAGCTCGGCCATCGCGGCGACGGCGGAGGGGTTGATCCGGTCTCCGGGCACCGAGCCGGCGGAGCGGACCTCGACCCGGTCGCCCGCGAGGTGGCGCAGGAATCCGGCGGCCATCTGCGATCGGCCTGCGTTGTGGATGCAGACGAACAGCACGGATGCGAGCGGGGTGGAGGACATCGTCTCTTCCTTCAATCCAGTGACTCAGCCCGGACTGGTATCAGCCCCGAGTGATGTGAGAGTATCAGCACATGATGATGTCAGTCGACACTGATCTGTTTCGGGTTCTGGCCGACCCGCTCAGGCTCCAGATCGTGACCCTCCTGGCCAAGGAGACGCTGTGCGCCACCCACCTCGTGGAGGAGACGGGAGCCAAGCAGACGAACCTCTCGAACCATCTGAAGGTGCTGCGCGAGGCGGGGGTCGTGGAGACGGAGCCGTGCGGCAGGTTCGTGTACTACCGCGTGCGCCCTGAGGTCATCGAAGCCATCGCCGGTCAGTTCGCCGACCTCGCTCGGACCGCGCGTGCCACCGCCGAAGCGAACCTCAAGCGGGCCTGTCCGTAGCCCGGAGTCGCTCTTTTGCCTCACCTGCCCGAGGAGAACCTGTCTTGACCGCCACCGAGCCCTTCGGCACCGCCCCCGCAGCGGAGACCGTCATAGCCGCCGACGCGCCCCAGCCCGCACCCGGCGCGACCCCGCCCCGCACCCCGCTCACCGCCCGGGCCGCCGCCGAGCTGGTCGGCACCGCCGCGCTCGTGGCGGTCGTGGTCGGCTCCGGCATCCAGGCCACCGAGCTCACCCAGGACGTGGCCCTCCAGCTCCTGGCCAACTCCACCGCCACGGTCTTCGGCCTCGGCGTCCTGATCGCCCTCCTCGGCCCGGTCTCCGGCGCCCACTTCAACCCGGCCGTCACCCTGGCCGAGTGGTGGACCGCCCGCCGCGGCGGCGCGGGCGTCACCGCCCGCGAGCTCGCCGTGTACGTGCCCTCCCAGATCGTCGGCGCCATCGCGGGCGCCGTCCTGGCGGACGCGATGTTCGGCGAGCCGCTCGTGAAGTGGTCCACCCACGACCGCTCCGCCGGCCACCTCCTCCTCGGTGAGGTCGTCGCCACCGCCGGCCTGATCCTGCTGATCTTCGGCCTGGCCCGTACCGACCGCCTCCGCTTCGCCCCCGTAGCCGTCGCCTCGTACATCGGCGCCGCCTACTGGTTCACCTCCTCCACCTCCTTCGCCAACCCGGCGGTGACGATCGGCCGCGCCTTCACGGACACGTTCGCGGGCATCGCCCCGGCCTCCGTGCCCGCCTTCATCGGCATGCAGCTGATCGGTGCCGCGGTGGGCCTGGCCCTGGTGGCGGTCATCTTCATGCGCGGCAGGACCGACAGCAGGCAGTCCGCCGCATGACGCGGCACGCGGATGTGGTGGTGGTCGGCGGCGGGCAGGCCGGGCTCGCCGCCGGCTACTACCTGCGCCGGGCGGGCATCGACTTCACCGTCCTCGACGCCCAGGCCACCCCGGGCGGAGCCTGGCAGCACGCCTGGGACTCGCTGCACCTGTTCTCCCCGGCCGCCTATTCCTCCCTGCCCGGCCGGCTCATGCCGGTGCAGGCGGGCAAGACGTTCCCGGACGTGTCCCACGTACTGGATTACCTCGCCGACTACGAGAAACGGTACGAACTCCCGATCCAGCGGGGTGTCCGCGTCGAGGCCGTCCATGACCAGGCACCTCTCCTGCGCGTCCAGACGGACTCCGGCGCCTTCACGGCCCGCGCCGTGATCAGCGCGACCGGTACCTGGTGGCGTCCCTTCCTGCCGGCCGTTCCCGGCCGCGAGCACTTCCAGGGCCGCCAGCGCCACACGGTGGACTACCGCAGCCCTCGGGACTACGCGGGACAGCGTGTCATCGTGGTGGGAGGCGGCAACTCCGGTGCCCAGATCGCCGCCGACCTCGCCCCGCACGCCACCGTCCGCTGGGTCACCCAGCGCCCGGCCCGCTATCTCCCGGACGAGATCGACGGGAGCGCCCTCTTCGAACTCGCCACCCGGCGTGTCCAGTCCGGCGGACCCCGCATCTCGGACCTCGGCGACATCGTCGCCGTCCCGCCCGTACGTGCCGCCCGCGACGCCGGCCTCATCCCGGACCACCGGATGTTCGACAGCCTGACGGCCGACGGAGCCCGCTGGGCCGACGGCGGTATCTGGCCCTGCGACGCGATCATCTGGTGCACGGGCTTCCGCCCCACTCTCTCGCACCTGTCGCCCCTGGGCCTGCGCGCCGAGGGCGGCCGCATCCCCACCGAGGGCACCCGCGCCGCAGCCGACCCCCGGATCCACCTCCTCGGCTACGGCGACTGGACCGGCCCCGCCTCCGCCACCCTCATCGGCGTCGGCCGCACAGCCCGCGGAGCCGTCCGCGAGATCGCCGAACTCCTCGGCGCCTGAAACCGCCCCGGGCGGGAATCACCGCAGTGGACAGGTGCGAATGATGAACGAGATGGCGATGGACCGGCAGGCGGTGTCCGCGGACTACGAACGCGCCCGGCATACCTTCCACGACCTGCTCGACGCCGCCACGGAAGCCGACCTCGCCCGCCCCACCCGCGGTACCCGGTGGACCAACGAGCAACTGCTGTGGCACATGCTCTTCGGCTACATGGTCGTCCGGGTGCTGCTGGTCCTCGCCCGAGTCTTCGGGCGGCTGCCCCGCAGCACCAGCAGGGTCTTCGCCCGTGCGCTGAATGCTGCGACGGTCCCGTTCCACTGGGTCAACTACGTCGGCCCGTGCGGGGCGGTGAAGGTCTTCGGGCCACGCCGGACGGGCGCCGCGTTCGACCGGGTCATCGACTCCCTGCACCGCCGGCTCGCGGTGGAATCCGATGCCGACCTGGCCCGCGGCATGCACTACCCCGTCCGCTGGGACCCGTTCTTCCAGGACTTCATGACGCTCGCCGACCTCTACAGCTACCCGACCCGGCACTTCGACTTCCACCGCCGCCAGCTCACCCTGAACGGCGAGCTCAGCTGATCCGCGGGCTCCGGCGCTCGAGCAGGACCACGTCGCGCCACACGCCGTGGTGGCGGCCGATGCGCTCACGGATACCGATGACACGGAAGCCGACCCGCTCGTGGACGGCGAGGCTCGCGACGTTCTCGGGGAAGACCCCGGACTGGATCGTCCAGATCCCCGCTGCTTCGGTGGAGGCGATCAGCGCGTGCAGAAGCGCCTTGGCGACGCCTTGTCCGCGGGCGCCGGGGTGGACGTAGACGGAGTGTTCGACCACGCCTGCGTACGCGCAGCGGTCGGAGACCTTGGTGGCCGCCACCCAGCCGAGGACCTTGCCCGACTCGTCGAGTGCGGCGAAACGGTGGTCCGAGAGTTTGGCCGCATCGAAGTCCGCCCAGGTGGGGGCCGTGGTCTCGAAGGTGGCGTTTCCCTCGTCGATGCCCGCCTGGTAGATCGCGAGGACCTCTTCGGCGTGCACCTCGCCGAGAGGCGTGATCGCCGCGCTCACGCGGCACCCGCGCGGGTCAGGAGCTGTCCCATGGCGGCGAGCACGGACGGCTCGACCCGGTAGTAGACCCAGGTGCCGCGCCTCTCGGAGCTGAGCAGACCGGCCTCCTTGAGCTTCTTGAGGTGGTGGGAGACGGTCGGCTGCGAGACGCCGACGTCGGAGATGTCGCACACGCAGGCCTCGCCGCCCTCGTGGGAGGCGACAAGCGAGAACAGCCGCAGCCGTACGGGATCGCCGAGCGCCTTGAACATCACGGCACTCCGCTCGGCCTCGTCGGCCGTCAGCGGGCGTTCGGTCAGTGGCGGACAGCAGGGGGCCACGGCCTCCGGCTCCAGCAGTGGCAGCACCTTCACAGTGGACATGTATCCATCATGCAGCGAGATTCGACAGATGTCTATATTGACGAATGTCGATCCGTGGTCCACTCTGGTGGCATCGAGACATCGACGTCCATCAAATCAATGGGAGTCTGCCGTGACCACACACACCGAAGCTCTGCCCGTCGTCGTGATCGGCGCCGGACCTGCCGGCCTCGCTGCGGCTTCACACCTGGTCGAGCGCGGCATCGCACCTCTGGTCCTGGAGGCCGGGCCCGCCGCCGGCAGCGCGGTGCGCGAGTGGGGTCACGTACGACTCTTCTCCACTTGGTCCGAGCTCGTCGACCCGGCCGCCGAGAAGCTCCTCGCCCCCACCGGCTGGACCACCCCCGACGGCTCGACCTACCCCTCCGGGGCGGACTGGGCCGAGAAGTACCTCCAGCCGCTCGCCGACGTCCTGGGCGACAAGGTTCGCTACGGCGCCCAGGTCACCGGCGTCTCCCGCCTCGGCCGCGACCGCATCGTCGACGCCGACCGCGAGCGGCAGCCCTTCACCATCAGCATCCTCAACGCCGACGGCACGGAGCAGCGGATCACCGCCCGCGCCGTCATCGACGCCTCCGGCACCTGGTCCACCCCCAGCCCCATCGGCGGCGACGGCCTGCCCGCGCTCGGTGAGAAGACGGCGACCGCCCGGATCTCCTACCGGATCCCCGACCTCAAGGACCCGGCCGTCCGCGCCCGGTACGCGGGCAGGCGCACCGCGGTCATCGGCTCCGGCGCCTCCGCCTTCACCGCCCTCGCCTACCTGGCCGACCTCGCCGAGGAGACCCCCGACACCCACACCGTATGGATCCTGCGGCGTGGTATCAGCGGCTCCACCTTCGGCGGCGGCACCGCCGACCAGCTCCCCGCCCGCGGTGCCCTGGGCCTCGCCGCGAAGGCCGCCGTCGACGACGGCCACGCCGACGCGGTCACCGGCTTCCGCACCGACGCCGT